>NZ_JBEYYI010000007.1:0-356087 GCF_040645495.1 Nocardia sp. NPDC046763
CCAGACCCCCCGCAACACCTTTGCCCAAATTCTCCCTGTCTCCCAGAAAATAAATCCCACCCCCACCCCCCCGCCGGCCCCCTTAGGGGCTAACGGGGGCCCGCTTCGGGTATGTCCGTTTACGCCTTGCCGGCGCGGATGGACTCGAACACGTTGGGGTCCACCAGGGTTGAGGTGTCGCCCAGTTCGCGGCCCTCGGCGACATCGCGCAGCAGGCGGCGCATGATCTTGCCCGAGCGCGTCTTCGGCAGCTCCGGCACCACGTGGATCTCGCGCGGGCGGGCGATGGGGGAGATTTCGCGGGAGACCTCGGCCTTGAGTTCGGTGATCAGATCCGCGCCGGTGTCGGTGGCCTCGGCGGTGAGGATCACGAATGCCACGATGCCCTGGCCGGTGGTCTCGTCGGAGGCGCCGACCACGGCCGCCTCCGCTACGCAGGAGTGGCCGACCAGCGCGGACTCCACCTCGGCGGTCGAGATGCGGTGGCCGGACACGTTCATGACGTCGTCGACCCGGCCGAGCACCCACAGATCCCCGTCGGTGTCGAGCTTGGCCCCGTCACCCGCGAAGTACCAGCCCTTCTCGGCGTACCGCGACCAGTAGGTGTCCTTGTACCGCTCGTTGTCGCCCCAGATGCCGCGCAGCATGGACGGCCACGGCTCGTCGAGCACCAGGTACCCGTTGGCCTCGGTCTCGCCGAGGGAAACCGGATTGCCTTCCTCGTCAACGACTTTCGCCGAGATGCCCGGCAGCGGGGCCATCGCCGCGCCCGGCTTGGCCGCGGCGATGCCCGGCAGCGGCGAGATCATGATGGCGCCGGTCTCGGTCTGCCACCAGGTGTCCACGATGGGAGTCCGGTTGCCGCCCACCACATCCCGGTACCAGCGCCAGGCCTCCGGGTTGATCGGCTCGCCCACCGAACCCAGCAGCCGCAGGCTGGACAGATCGTGCGAATCCGGAATCTCGCGGCCCCACTTCATGAACGTACGCACCAGCGTCGGCGCCGTGTAATAGATGGTGACGCCGTACTTTTCGATGATCTGCCAGTGCCGGTGCTCGTCCGGAAAGTTCGGGGTGCCCTCGTAGACGACCTCGGTCGCGCCATTGGCCAGCGGGCCGTACACGATGTAGCTGTGCCCGGTCACCCAGCCGATGTCGGCGGTGCACCAGTACACGTCCTGACCGGGCTTGTGGTCGAACACATGGTGGTGGGTGTAGGCGGCCTGGGTCAGGTAGCCGCCGGAGGTGTGCAGGATGCCCTTGGGCTTACCGGTGGTGCCGGAGGTGTAGAGGATGAACAGCGGGTGCTCGGCGTCGAAGGCCTGCGCCTCGTGCTCGGGGGAGCCGAGCGCGACGGTCTCGTCCCACCACAGGTCGCGGCCCTCGGTCATCGGGGTCTCGATGCCGGTGCGGCGCACCACGAGTACGTGCTCGACGGTCGAATCACCCTCGGCGAGAGCCTCGTCCACGGCCGCCTTGAGCGGGGCCGGCTTGCCGCGCCGCCATTGGCCGTCGGTGGTGACGACCAGCTTGGCCGCGGCGTCGTCGACGCGCTGGCGCAGGGCGCTGGGTGAGAAGCCGGCGAAGACCACCGAGTGGGTCAGGCCCAGGCGGGCGCAGGCCAGCATGGCCACGATGGCCTCGGGGACCATCGGCATGTAGATGGCGACCCGGTCGCCCGCGGCCAGCCCCAGGCCGGTGAAGTAGTTGGCGGCACGCGATACCTCGGCCAGCAGTTCGGCATAGGTGATGTCACGGGAGTCGCCGGGCTCGCCCTCCCAGTGGATGGCGACCCGGTCGCCGTGCCCGTCGAGCACGTGCCGGTCCACGCAGTTGTAGGCGATATTGAGCTTGCCGTCGGCGAACCACTTGGCGAAGGGCGCGTCGTCCCAGTCCAGCACCTGGGTGAAGGGCTGATGCCAGTGCAGGCGGCGTGCCTGCTCGGCCCAGAACCCGTCGCGATCCACGGCGGCCCGATCGTAGAGAGAGGCGTCGCCGTTGGCGGCGGCCGCGAACTCAGCGCTGGGCGGATAGGCATCCAGGTGGTCGGCGGTGGTTTCGGTCATCTCGTCTCTTCTTCTCTCGCGTGCAGGCCGCGTGGGGTGACGGCGGCCACGTTCGACCCTAACCGACTGTGACCTGCGTCGTGTTCGGCCGTCTCGATCGGTGGGCGGTCGTGACGAGGCTCCCATCGGCGGCATGACCGAACCGTGAACGCGAGGTCCGCGCTGCTGTGCACTGTGTCACGTAGGGTCTCCCATTCGGATGCCCCATGTTGCCGGATTGCTAACAAGCCGAACATTCCCGTTTCGATCCGCTGACAACATCGGCCGCGATCGTTAATGTCCGATTCACCCGAGGCCGACCGTTTCCTGGGATGGGAGAAACGCGTTGCGAATCAAGATGATCACCGCGCTAGCCGTGGCGGCACTGGCCACAAGCCTCAGCCTGACCGCATGTTCGTCCGGTGAGGACAACAATTCCGACTACGTCACCGTGAACGGCGCCGAACCGCAGAATCCTTTGGTGCCCACCAATACCAACGAGAACATGGGCGGCCGCGTGGTCGACCGGCTCTGGGCCGGGCTGAAGTACTACGACGCCAACGGCACTCCGCACGACGAGATGGCGCAGTCCATCGTCACGCCGGACCGCCAGCACTACACCATCACCATCAAGCCGGACTGGACGTTCACCGACGGCACGCCGGTGACCTCGAAATCCTTTGTGGACGCGTGGAATTACGGCGCCCTGGGCACCAATGCGCAGCTGCAGAACTGGGTCTTCACCCCGATCGTCGGCTACGACGACGTCGCGGCGAATCCGCCTAAAGCACAGTCGATGTCGGGCCTGAAGGTGGTCGACGACCACACCTTCACCGTCGACCTCAAACAGCCTTCGATCGACTTCGAGCTGGAACTCGGCTTCGCGCCGTTCTATCCGCTGCCCGCCGTGGCCTACAAGGACATGAAGGCCTTCGGTGAGAACCCGATCGGCAACGGCCCCTACAAGTTCGCCACAGCCGGTGCCTGGCAACACAATGTGCAGATCGAGGTGGTGCCCAACTCGGCCTACAAGGGCGGGCGGCCCGCCAAGAACAAGGGCCTGCGATTCAAGATGTACGCGAACATGGACACCGCGTACGCTGACCTGCTGCAGGGCAATCTGGACGCCCTGGACGTGATCCCGGATACCGCGCTGGCCACCTACGAGAAGGATCTGGGCGACCGGGCCATCCACAAGCCCATCGCCTACAGCCAGCACATCGGCATCCAGCCCAATGTCGCGCACTTCTCCGGACCCGAAGGGGTGTTGCGGCGCAAGGCGATTTCGATGGCCATCAACCGGGAACAGATCGCCGCCAACATCTTCCACAACACCCGCGTTCCCTGCCAGGACTTCACCGCCTTCACCCTGCCCGGCTTCCGCGCCGGCCTGCCGGGATCGGAAGTGCTGAAGTTCAATCCGGACGAGGCCAAGAAGCTGTGGGCGCAGGCCGACGCCATGTCCCCGTGGTCGGGCACCTTCCAGATCGCCTACAACTCCGACGGCGGTCATCAGGCCTGGATCGAGGCCACCGCGAACAGCATCAAGAACACCCTCGGCATCGACGCGGTCGGCGCACCTTACGCCACGTTCAAGAACATTCGCGACGAGATCGTGCACGAGAACGTGGGCAAGGCGTTCCGCTACGGCTGGCAGGGCGACTACCCGTCCATGTTCGAGTACCTGACCGCGCTGTTCCTGAGCTCGTCGGAAACAAATGACGCGCACTACAAGAACCCGGAATTCGACCGGCTGCTCAACAGTGCCCTCGCCGCCGCCACACCCGAACAGGCGTATGACGGCATCGCGCAGGCGCAGACCGTGCTGTTCCGGGACATGGCCGATATTCCGATCTTCGACTACAACGTCGCGGCCGGGCGCTCGGACAAGGTGAAGCAGGCGCCGGTCTCCTGGTCGGGGCTGTTCGACTTCGAGAACATCGAGAAGTAGCCCGGCATGGTGTGGTACGTCGCCCGGCGGCTGCTCCAGATGATCCCGGTCTTCCTCGGGGCGACGCTGCTCATCTACGCGATGGTCTTCCTGATCCCCGGCGACCCCATCCAGGCGCTCGCCGGGGACCGGCAGATGACCCCGGCGGTGGAGGCGTCCCTGCGCGCCCGCTACCACCTGGATCAGCCGTTCTTCATCCAATATCTGGAGTACCTGAAAGGCATTGTCACGCTGGACTTCGGGACGTCCTTCTCGGGGCGGCCGGTGCGCGAGGAGCTCGCCCGCGCGTTCCCGATCACCTTCCGGCTGTCCGTCATGGCGGTCTGCATCGAAGCGATCTTCGGCGTGACGTTCGGGCTGATCGCGGGGCTGCGCAAGGGCAAGCTCTTCGACTCCACCATGCTGGTGCTCAGCCTGGTGATCATCGCGGTGCCGATCTTCGTGGTGGGCTTCCTCGCGCAGTTCCTGCTCGGCGTGAAGTGGGGCATCGCACCGGTCACCGTCGGGGCGAAGGCGAGCTTCGGAGATCTGCTGGTACCGGCATTCGTGCTCGCGTCGCTGTCGTTCGCCTACGTACTGCGGCTGACCCGGAACGCGGTGGCGGAGAACATGACCGCCGACTTCGTGCGCACCGCCACCGCCAAGGGACTGAGCCGCAGGCGGGTGATCGTGGTGCACATCCTGCGCAATTCGATGATCCCGGTGGTCACCTTCCTCGGCACCGACCTGGGCTTCCTGCTCGGCGGCGCGGTGGTCACCGAGGGCATCTTCAATATCCCCGGCGTCGGTGGCACGCTCTACCAGGCCATTACGCGCGGGGAACCGCCCACGGTGGTGGCCTTCGTGACGGTGCTGATCGTGATCCTGTTGCTGTCCAACCTGATCGTCGACCTGCTCTACGCCGCCCTCGACCCGAGGATCCGCTATGCCTGAACCCGAGGCCCGCGACAGCCGACACCCTGCGGTCCGCGAAATGTGCCGTGGCCAGGAGCATTTCGTGGCGCCGCCCGACGAGGTCCAGGTCCTGGCCACCGACTCACTGGACGAGACGACCGCCCCCACCAGCGTGTGGCAGGACGCCTGGCGGCAGCTGCGGCGCAATCCCATCTTCCTCGCGGCGGCGGTGCTCATCGTGCTGGTGGTGCTGGTCGCCGTGTGGCCGCAGCTGTTCACCAGCCAGGATCCGCGCTACTGCAACGGCGATTTCAGCATGCAGAGGCCGTCCGGGGCGCACTGGTTCGGCTTCGACAAGCAGGGCTGCGACATCTACGCCCGCACCATCTACGGCGCGCGCGCCTCGGTGGTGACCGGAGTCGGCGCGACCCTGATCTACGTGCTCATCGGCGGCACCCTGGGCGCGATCGCCGGATACTATGGTGGGCTGCTGGATTCGATGGTGTCGCGGATCGCGGAGGTGTTCTACGCGCTGCCGCTCATGCTGGCCTCCATCGTGCTCATGCAGCTGCTCGCCTCGCGCACGGTGTGGACGGTCATGCTCACGCTGGCCTCGTTCAGTTGGCCGCAGGCCGCGCGCATCGTGCGCGGTGCGGTGATCGAATCGAAGAACAGCGAGTACGTCACCGCGGCAAAGGCCCTGGGCGTCTCCAGATTCCGGACGCTGGTGCGGCATGTGCTGCCCAACTCGGCCGGGCCGCTCATCGTGGTGAGCACCATCGCGCTGGGCGTCTTCATCGTCACCGAGGCGACGCTGTCGTATCTGGGCGTCGGGCTCACCCGGCAGACCGTGTCGTGGGGATCGGATATCGCCGTGGACCAGAAGGAGATTCGCACCTCGGCGATCCTGTTCTACCCGGCCACCGCGCTCGCGCTGACTGTGCTCAGCTTCATCATGCTCGGCGACGCCGTGCGCGACGCCTTAGACCCCAAGGCCCGTAAGAGGTGAGCGCCATGACCGAACCACTGCTCGAGGTCCGCGATCTGAACGTGGCCTTCACCGCCGACCGGCACGAGATCCCGGCGGTGCGCGGGGTGAGCCTGACCGTGTATCCGGGACAGACGGTCGCCATCGTCGGCGAATCCGGATCCGGCAAATCGACCACCGCGCACGCCATCATCGACCTGTTGCCCGGCACCGGCCGGATCACCTCCGGCTCGGTCCTCTTCGACGGCAAGGACCTCTCGAAGGCCTCCGGCCGCGAGATCGTCGGGGTGCGCGGGCGCGGCATCGGCTTCGTGCCGCAGGACCCCATGTCCAACCTGAACCCGGTGTGGAAGGTCGGATTCCAGATCCGGGAAACCCTGGAGGCCAATGGCGTTGCCAAGGGCCGCGCCGCCCGGCAGCGGGCCGTCGAACTGCTCGCCGAGGCCGGCATGCCCGACGCCGAACGCCGCGTCAACCAGTACCCCCACGAATTCTCCGGCGGCATGCGCCAGCGCGCGCTCATCGCCATCGGGCTGTCCTGCCGGCCGAAACTGCTCATCGCCGACGAACCCACCTCGGCGCTCGACGTCACCGTGCAGCGCCAGATCCTCGACCACCTCGACGGCCTGACCACCGAACTCGGCACCGCGGTCCTGCTCATCACCCACGACCTGGGCCTGGCCGCCGAACGAGCCGAACACCTGGTCGTCATGTACCGCGGCCGCGTGGTGGAATCCGGTCCGGCACTGCAGATCCTGCGCGAACCCCAGCACCTGTACACCAAGAAACTGGTGAACTCCGCGCCCTCACTGGCCTCGCAACGGCTGTCCTCGGTACGCAAGCGGGCCGAGGTGCGGGAGCAAGCCGTCCAGATCGCCGGGCAGCTGGTCGAGACCGACGCCGAATTCGCCGGTGCCCCAGACGATCTGCTCGTCGCCGACCGGCTGACCCGGGTGTTCCGCATTCGCGGCAACGCGCCGTGGCGATCCTCCGAACTCGTTGCGGTGGACGACGTTTCGTTCACCCTGCGGCGCGGCACCACCACCGCGATCGTCGGCGAATCCGGTTCGGGCAAATCCACGGTGGCGCAGATGGTGCTGGGCCTGCTGCCGCCCACCTCCGGCCGTGTCACCTTCGACGGTCGCGAGGTAGCGACCCTGGATGCCAAGGCCGCCTTCGCTTTCCGACGCCGCGTGCAGCCCGTGTTCCAGGACCCCTACGGGTCCCTCGACCCGATGTACTCCATCTACCGGACCATCGAGGAGCCGCTGCGCACCCATCGCCTCGGCACTCCTGCCGAGCGTGAGGCCACCGTGCGCGACCTGCTCGACAAGGTCTCGCTCCCGGCCTCGGTCATGCGCCGCTACCCGAACGAGCTCTCCGGCGGCCAGCGTCAGCGCGTGGCCATCGCTCGCGCCCTGGCGCTCTCCCCGGAGCTGGTGGTCTGCGACGAGGCCGTCTCCGCCCTCGACGTGCTGGTGCAGGCTCAGATCCTGCAGCTGCTCAACGAACTGCAGGCCGACCTCGGCCTCACCTACCTGTTCATCACCCACGACCTGGCCGTGGTCCGCCAGATCGCCGACGACGTCCTGGTGATGCAGGAGGGCAGGGTGGTCGAGGCCGCGTCCACCACCGAGGTGTTCGACAACCCGCAATCCGAATACACCCGCCGCCTCCTCGACGCCATCCCCGGTCGCGACCTCCTCGCGGGATGACCGCCCGGGTGTCGGCGGGCGATCCGATACCCGGCAGTAGCCTCGTACTTCGTGACCGACCCGCTGCAGCCCCTCGTCGACCTGCCCGGCGTGCGCGATGCCGCCGACAAGGCCCGTGATGCCCTCGCCGAGGTGCATCGCCACCGGGCGAACCGCCGCGGCTGGCCCACCACCGCCGCCGAGGCCGCCGTCCGTGCGGCCCGCTCCTCCGCCGCCATCGACGGCGGCACCATCGATCTCCCCGCCGACGGCCGCGTCGACGACCCGATCCTGGCCGGCTCCCTGCGCGTCGGCCAGGCCCTCGACGCCGAGGCCCTCACCAACCTGGTCGGTGTCTGGCAGCGCGCCCCGCTCCAGGCTCTCGCCCGCCTGCACCTGCTCGCCGCCGCCGACATGGTCGACGACGAACAGCAGCTGGGCCGCCCCCGCAATGTCCCCGGCGTCGCCGAACGTCTGGACCTGCTGGTCCAGACCATCACCAGCACCAAGGCCCCCGCCCCGGTGATCGCGGCCGTGGTCCACGGCGAACTGCTCTCCCTGCGGCCCTTCGGCACCGCCGACGGCATCGTCGCCCGCGCCGCCTCCCGCCTGGTCGCCGTGTCCAGTGGCCTGGACCCGCACAGTCTCGGCGTCCCCGAAGTCTTCTGGCTCCGCCGTCGCCAGGCCTACCTCGATGCCGCGGCCGCCTTCGGCATGGGAACCCCGGAGGGCGTCGGCGGCTGGGTGATCTTCACCTGCGGCGCCCTCGAAGACGGCGCCCGCGAGGCCCGCTCGATCGCGGACGCCGCCTCGGGGTAAGCCCCCTGATCACGAAACTGCCTGTACGCCAAGGTTTCTCGTGATCCATACACGTCAAAGCGGGCGGCGTTGTCGCGAATTGCGACCTCACCGCCCGCTAGCACGGACCACCTGGTTACCAAGCGTGCTTCTCTGGTTGTGTTTTCTTCGGCCTCGGCGAGCTCTCTGGGATCCAGCGGTTCATCCCCGCATTTGATTGCGAGGCTCTTGCCGTCGATATCCCGGATAACGCAGGCCCACAACTACTGTTGCCCTTGTCGCGGCGTGCTCCGCGTGGGTGCCCGGTGTCCGTGCTGGGAAGGGTGGGATGGGAGGTCGAATCTTCTCTTCCGATCCGATCTTGGCCTTCCGTCCTTCCGTGCCTCCATTGTTACCCCGTGACCGCCGTCACATCAAGACCTGGGGAAACTTTCAAATACTCGGCGTGTCCCGCCCTTTTCATCCGGGCGTTTCCGGCGGGTCGGCGTCAGCGGCGCCGCCGCAGCAGCCGGTAGGTGAGGGCTCCGGCCGCCAGCGCGCCGAGCCCGACCGCGGCGGTCGCGGCCATCGTGGTGGTGGTCGCAGCCGGGATCCGCGCCCACAGCGACACCGGATTGGAGAAGGTGAGAATCGGCCAGCCGCGGGTGGTGGCCTCGCGCCGCAGGCCCCGATCCGGATTCACCGCCGTGGGGTGGCCGACCACCTCGAGCATGGGCAGATCTGTCACCGAGTCCGAGTAGGCGTAGCAGCGCGAGAGGTCGTAATCGTATTGCACCGCAAGCTTTTCGATGGCCTCGACCTTGCCCGGGCCGTAGCAGTAGAACTCGACTTCGCCCGCGTACCTGCCGTTTTCGATGACCATACGGGTGGCGGCGAAGTGGTCCGCGCCCAGTGCCGCGGCGATCGGGGCCACCATCTCCTCGCCGGAGGCGGAGACGATCACCACGTCGTGGCCTCGAATCCGGTGGTCCGCAATGAGATCCGCGGCCTCGGCGTAGATGAGCGGGTCCACGATGTCGTGCAGGGCCTCGGCGACGATCGAGCGCACCTGGTCCACATCCCAGCCCGCGCACATCTTGGTGAGATGCTCGCGCATGCGCTCCATCTGATCGTGATCGGCGCCGGACAGCAGGAACAGGAAGTGGGCGTAGCTGCTCTCCAGCACGGCCCGCCGGCTGAGCAGGCCCTGGTCCAGGAACGGCTTGCTGAACACGAAGGCGCTCGACCTGGCGATCACCGTCTTGTCGAGATCGAAGAAGGCGGCGACTCGTCCGCGTTCGGCTGTCACGTCGTCCAGGATATGGTTCTGCGCCGCGCCATTTCATTCGGCTGGGCGGCAGGCGTGGCAGGGGTCACTGTGAGACCCGGTTCATCCGGGTTAGCCAGGCGGAAGCCGAGCCGTCGGGGCGGGAAAAAGACTCGCCGGGCGGACTTGCAATCCGGCCGGGGCTTGGGTGTAGTATCGCAGTTACCTGGACATAGTCCAGGCGCGTTCAGCCCGACCCCCCGGGGCTGAACCCGACGGCCCCAGCCTCCTCCCCCCCCGGCTGGGGCCGTCCTCTATATACGGATATATACGGACAGTTCCCGATCCGCTCCCGCTCCCCGAGTTCTGCACAGGCCGTGTGTTATCCACACTCGCCGTGGAGGCGCTTTCGCCGCTGCTCCGATCGGGCGACGCTGACCTGCATGAACTCCGATGCCGCCACCCCACCGGCCCTGTCGCTGGTCGCCGATCCCCGCCTGCGCGACGAGATCCGCCGCATCGCCGCCGCGGCCGACCGCCCGCTCGACGAGCGTGTACCGCCGCCGGGCCGCCACGCCTGGACCGCCGCGTCCGTGATCATCGTCGATACCGCTGCCGCACATAGCTGTGCGTCCGCCGCCCACCCCCGCCGCCCGGGGATTCTCCTGGTGACCGACGGCGAGCCCGGTTTGCTCGATTGGCAGGCCGCCACCGCGGCCGGCGCCGAACAGGTCCTGCCCCTGCCCGCCGCCGCGGACGCCTTGATCGCCGCCTTTGCCGCCCACGACGGCCGGCGCCCCGGCGACGGCGCGGTCCTCGCGGTGGCCGGCGCAGGCGCGGGATCCGGCGCCTCAGTCCTGGCCGCCGCCGTAGCCCTCACGGCCGCAGGCCGTTTCCGCGACCGCACCCTGCTGGTCGACTGCGCTCCCTACGGCGGCGGCCTCGATCTCCTCCTCGGCCTGGAGAGGGCACCGGGGCTGCGCTGGCCCGACCTCACCATCGAACACGGCCGCGTCTCCGCCCCCGCCCTGCACGAGGCGCTGCCCGCCACCGGGGGCCTGGCCGTGCTCTCCTGCGGAAGAGGTGCTCCCGCAATCGAACTCGGCGTTCTCTCGCCAAGCGCGGACCCGATCACCCCTGGGTGCAGCTCCGTGGACGGTGCCGCTTCCCACGCACAGTTCGCACCGACGCTTCATCCCGCCATGCTCTGTCCGGACGGAACGACCTCGCTCGCAACGGATCTCGACCGGTCCCCGTCTCGCGTGATCGACCGCGGCGAGGGATCGGTGGCGGCGGCACTCGCGCCCGCCGCCGTACGAGCCGTCCTCGAGGGCGGCCGGGCGGCCGGTGATCTCGTGGTCGCTGACCTGTCGAGCGACCACGGGCCGCACACCGACCAAGTCCTCGATGTGGCCGATCTGGTGGTGCTGGTGACCCAGGCACGCCTGCGCTCGATTGTCGCGGCCGAATCCGCCGCTGCCTACCTGACTGCGCGAAATCCGAATGTGCGCTTGATCGTCCGGGGTCCCGCGCCCGGCGGCCTCGCCCCGGCCGATATCGCCGAGGCGCTCACCCTGCCGCTGCTCACCGCTGTCCCGTCGCAGCCGGGTCTGACCGAGCGCCTGGAACGCGGGGGCCTGACCGTCCGGCGTCGCGGTCCGCTTCGCGCCGCCGCCGAAACCGCGTTGACCGCACTGTTTTCCGAGAGTCTCCGCTACGGCCGGCCTCCCGGCGGCCCGGGGCCCTCGTGGTGGCGCATCGCCCGCGCGCACGGTTCGACCTGTGGTTCTCCGCTGCCGGAACCCACGGGAGCCCGGAAATGACGGTGGCACAGGACAACCGGTTGTCTCGGATCTCTGCCGCCGCTACCGCGTGGCCGCGGCGGGGACTCTCGTTGGGGATGTGGTCCGATGTGCGGGGCTCGCGAGCGGTCCGGTCGTCGAGCACGTCCGGCTCGGCCGGGCGGGTCGGGTACTGCCGAATCGGGTCCGGGCGGGATTGCCGCTGGCCGGCCGTCCGCCTCGAGGTGCGCGATGAGTGAGCTGGTGACGACCGAGCTGCTGGAGCGGGTGCGGGAGCGGCTGGCGGACGGGGCGGCGGATCCGGATCCGGCGCGGGTGGCGGCGGCCATTCGGGCTGAGGCGGGCGGGGTGCTCGCGGACACGGATCTGTTGCGGGCCTTGCGATTGCTGCAGACCGAGATGACCGGCGCGGGAGTGCTGGAGCCGCTGCTGCACGACCCCGAGGTGGCCGATGTGCTGGTCACCGGGCCGGATTCGGTGTGGGTCGATAGAGGGCGGGGCCTGCGACGTGCCTCGGTGCGGTTTCCGGACGAGGCGGCGGTGCGGCGGTTGGCACAACGATTGGCGCTGGCGGCCGGGCGGCGGCTGGATGATGCGCAGCCATGGGTGGACGGACGGCTGGCGGGAACCGAAGCGGCATCGGGGGATTCCTTCGGAGTGCGGTTGCACGCGGTGCTGTCGCCGATCGCGCACGGCGGCACCTGCCTGTCGCTGCGCGTGCTGCGCCCGGCCACCCAGGGTTTGGACGCGCTGGCCGCGGCCGGTGCGGTGCCGCCGGATGCGAAGCTGCTGCTGGAGCACATCATTCGTGCCCGGCTCGCCTTCCTGGTGGTCGGTGGCACCGGCGCGGGTAAGACCACACTGTTGTCGGGCCTGCTGGCCAAGGTGGCCCCGGCCGAGCGGATCATCTGCGTCGAGGACGCGGCCGAGCTCGCGCCACCGCATCCACACGTGGTCCGCCTGGTCGCCCGCCCCGCCAATGTCGAGGGCGCGGGTCAAGTCACCGTCCGCGATCTGGTGCGCCAGGCGCTCCGCATGCGCCCGGATCGCATTGTGGTGGGGGAGGTTCGGGGGGCCGAGGTCGTCGACCTGCTGACCGCGCTCAATACCGGCCACGACGGTGGAGCGGGGACCGTGCACGCCAATTCACCCGGCGAGGTCCCGGCCCGGCTGGAGGCGCTCGCGGCCCTGGGCGGCATGTCGCCGCCCGCCCTCCACAGTCAGCTGGCCGCCGCCATCCAGGTGATCCTGCACGTCCACCGTCGGCCCGACGGCCGTCGCGCGCTCCGCGAAATCGGCGTGGTCACCCCGGTCGACGGCCGGGTGCGGATCGCACCCGCATGGACCGCCGACACCGGTCTCACCCCGGGCGCTGTACCCCTCAGGAAACTCCTCGACGAAAGGACTCCAGATGATCCCCGCGAGTGAAGACTGCCCGGGCTCGTGCGGTTGCCCTCGGCTCCGGTCGAATTCGCCGCTCCACGGTTCGATTCCGCCCTACGGGATCGACTCGGATCGGCTGTGCTGCAATCCTTTTGGCCTGCGTGGATCGCGGCTCCCGGGATTGCGGTTGGCGTGGTGTGATGGCTGTTGCCGGTCGGTTGTCACCGATTCGATTGGCGCCGATGATGATCCGGGCTCGACGCAGTCCGGAGGTGACTGATGCGATCCGGCTTCGGACCACACGCGCTCGCACCGGCCTGCCTCGCGCTGGCGCTGCTCCTGGTGCCTCCCCCTATCGCTCGACGACGCATGTCGCGACTGTTCACGCTTCGCGATCGTGGGCGAAAGTCACGGCGCAGCTGGATGATTCGTGTTGCGCCGTTGTCGGTCGTGCCCCTGGTGTTCCTCGTCGGCCCCGGTCCGGTGGTGGCCGCGGTGCTGGTGGCGACCACTGTCCTGATTCGCTACCGCCGCACGAGGCGAGAGCGGCAGCGGGGAATCGAGATCGCACAACTACTCGAGGGTCTGGAGGCGGTAATCGGGGAGCTGCGGATCGGTGCACATCCGAGCGCCGCGGCCCAGGTGGCGGCCCATGAGATCGCGGGCGATGTGGCACGGGCCTTCGCGGTCAGCGCGGCGCGGAGCCGGTTGGGCGGATCCGGCGCGGAGGGCCTGCGGCGTCACGACTCGGTGGTGGCGCGGGAACTGTCCCGAGTGGCTGGGGCCTGGCGGGTGGCCGAGCGGCACGGGCTCGCCCTGGCCGAGCTGCTGGCCGCTGCGCGTTCGGATCTACTGGGCCGCAAGCGCTTCCGCGACCGCACCTCCGCGGCGCTGGCCGGGGCCCGGGCGACCGCCGTGGTGCTGGCGCTGCTGCCCCTGCTCGGCCTCGGCCTGGGCGAGCTGATGGGTGCGTCCCCGCTGCGTGTGCTGTTGCTGTCCTCGGCGGGCACGCTGCTGCTGCCCCTGGGGTCCGCCCTGACGTGCGCCGGTCTGCTGTGGGCCGATGCCATCACCGACAAGGTGCTGCGATGACTCCGTCCGTGGCCGCGGTGCTGGCGGCGATCGCGGTGCTCATGCTGCCGGGCCGGACCGGTGCGGTCCGGCGGCTGCACCGCTTGCGGGACCCGGCGCACGGTAATCCAAGGCCGCGGAGGCAGTTCCGGGCCGAGCCGGATCCGCTCGGGGTCGCCTCCGCTCTCGATCTGCTGGCGGCGTGCCTGCGTGCCGGACTGCCCACCGCCTCCGCCGCCGCCGCAGTTGCGTCCGAGGCTCCCGATCCACTGGCCTCGACCCTGCGCCGGGTTGCCGACCTGCTGGCGCTGGGCGCCGATCCGGCCACCGCGTGGGAGCAGGCCACGGCCGGCTCGGCCGATGAGACGGTGACGGCCCTGGCGCGGCTGGCCCGCCGGTCGGCGCGCTCGGGAACCGGATTGGCCACGGCCGTGGCCGAATTGGCGGAGCGCCGCCGGGGCGAGCTCGAGGATATGGCCGCGGCCCGGGCCGAGCGCGCCGGGGTGCTGATCGGCGGCCCGCTCGGCCTCTGCTTCCTGCCCGCCTTCCTGTGCCTGGGAATCGTTCCGGTAGTGATCGGCCTGGCGGGCCGGGTGCTGGAAGGCGGTCTGCTGTGACCGACGGGGGCCTCGAAGTTCACGACTGTGCCGGTGCGGATCCGCCGTGCCGGAGTGAGGGAAGGAACGAGCATGGGAACGACCGTCCGAAACCTGCTCTGGGAACTGCGGACCCGGCTGCTGCACGCCGTGACCGCCGACCACGGCATGAGCACCGCCGAATACGCGATCGGGACGATCGCGGCAGCCGCCTTCGGGGCGGTGCTGTACACCGTCGTGACCGGCGACAGCATTGTGAGCGCCCTGACCAAGATCATCGACAAGGCGCTGAAGACTCCCGTCAAGTGACGTATGCCATACCGCCTCTCCATGTCGAGGCTGGCATGGCGACCGTGGAGGCGGCCATAGCGCTGGCCGCCCTCGTCGCGGTGCTGGTCCTGGGCGTCGGCGCGCTGCTGGCGGTATCGGCGCAGGTGCGTTGTGTCGATGCCGCCCGCGAGGCGGCCCGTCTCGCCGCCCGAGGTGATACCGACGTCGGCGTCTCCACCGCCCGCCGGGTCGCACCGCCCGGCGCCCGGGTCGTCGTCCGCATCGAGGGTGACCTGGTCGTGGCCGAGGTGAGTGCCCGCGCCGCCCTCGTTCCGGTCACCCTGCACGCGGCGGCGGTGGCGGCGCGGGAACCCGGAGCATTCCGATGAGGCGCGCGACCGTGGATCGGGCCGAGAGGGAGGCGGGCGGAGTGACCGTGACCGCGTGCCTGGCCCTGATCGGCCTGCTGGCTGTCGCGGTCCTGATTGCCCAGGTCGGCGTGGCGGTGGCGGCCCGGCACCGGGTGCAGGCCGCTGCGGATCTGAGTGCGCTGGCCGCGGCCGGTGCATTGGATGGCGGCGTATCCGTCGCGTGCGGCCGGGCTGCGGGCGTCGCGGGCCGAATGGGTGTGCGACCGGTCGAATGCGTGGTGCTGGGCTGGGACGTGACGGTGACGGTTGCCGGGCGGATATCGCTTGGCCCGCTGGGGGAGCGGGACGTGCGCGCGGCCGCGCGGGCGGGCCCGTCGGACGAGCCGAGGTAGCGAGACAATATCTCGTACCGAGCGGTTGGTTAGAAATGTAATGGCGCGGGCCACATCGGTGGTCGATCAATGTCGAAATTCGATGAATGCGAGAGGGGAATAGATTGGGTATCGATTGCTTTCCAATTCGTTCCCGGAGACTCATTCGAATGAATGCACAGGTAAATCCGGGAGCGGCATTATCGAACGGAGCAATCGCTCAGTTAACAGGATGGCATACCTTTTTAATTGACTTGGGTCTCCAGCGTGTCGCCGCCACCTCTCAGCATCCGGATTTCGCCCGATATCAACCAGCTGACAAGGCCGACCGGTTGGTCGTGTGGCGCTTCGATCTCGCGGCGGAGACGGCCGTGTCACGGTTCGGGATATCCGTCGTCATCTTCCCCGAGTTCGGCCAGCACGGCCCGCAGTAGCCGGGCCGCACCGGCCTTGTCCAGCGGGTTGTTTCCGTTGCCGCACTTGGGTGACTGCACGCAGGACGGGCACCCGTGCGCGCACGCGCAGGACTCGATGGCGCCCAGGGTGGCCGTCAGCCAATGGCGCAGCCGGACAAAACCGCGCTCGGCGAAGCCCGCCCCGCCCGGATGCCCGTCGTAGACGAAGACCGTGGGCAGTCCGGTGTCGGCGTGTTCGGCGGTCGACACGCCGCCGATATCCCACCGATCGCAGGTCGCCACCAGTGGCAGCATGCCGATCGCGGCGTGTTCGGCCGCGTGCAGCGCGCCCGCGGTGTGTCGCGCGTCGATCCCGGCCCGGGCCAGCAGGTCCGGTGTGACCGTGTAGAACACGGCCCGGGTGGGCAGCGTCTGCGCCGGCAGGTCAAGGGGCACCAGGTCCAGCACCTCGCCGCTGGGCAGCCGGCGCAGGTACGCGACCACCTGGCGGGTCACCAGCACCTGCGCCAAAGCCGTTGTGACCGAGCCGTATCGGCGCTCCTCGGTCACCGCCTCGATCTCCAGTGAGGTGACCACCCGCGCGCTGGTGCTCCACCCCGGCGTGTCGGCGTGCACCAGCGCGACGCCCTCCTCGAGGTCCAGCTCGTCGACCACATAGCTCTCGCCCTGATGCAGGTGCACCGCGCCCGGATGCAACGTGGCAGGAGCGCGCCCGGCGTCGGTGGTGCCCAGCATGCGGCCCGACTCGCCGTCCACCACCGCCACCGCGGTGCCGATGCCGCCGCGCACGTCCACTGCGTCGTGCGGATGCGCGTCCGCGGTCACGAACCAGCGCGCCGACCCGTCCCGCGCCACGCCCGCACGCCGCCGGATCAAACCCTGTTCGGCCAGGTCGGACAGCAGTTCCCAGGCGTGGAAGGCATGTACCTCGGCATCGCTGAGCGGCTGTTCCATGGCCGCGCACAGCAGATGCGGCCCGAGCACATACGGATTGTGCGGGTCGGTGATCGTGGCTTCCAGTGGCCGTCCGAGCAGCGCCTGCGGGTGATGCACGAGGTAGGTGTCCAGCGGGTCGTCCCGCGCGATGAGCAGTACCAGCGACCCCTGGGTGCGTCGCCCGGCGCGCCCGGCCTGCTGCCAGAACGAGGCGACCGTCCCCGGATATCCCGCCACCACAACGGCATCCAGCCCGGCGATGTCCACGCCCAGTTCCAGGGCATTCGTGGTGGCCGCGCCCAGCAGCGAGCCGTCCGAGAGGGCCGCCTCCAGCGCCCGCCGGTCCTCGGCCAGATACCCGGCCCGATAAGCCGCGACACGCCCGGGGAGCTCGGCATCCACCTCCGCCAGCAGTCGCCGCGTGTCCATGGCGACCAGTTCGGCACCGCGCCGCGACCGCACGAAGGTCAGCGTGCGCGCTCCCTCGACCACCAGATCCGCCATCACGGTGGCGGCCTCGGCCCCGGCCGAACGCCGTACGGCCGCACCGTTTTCCCCGGTCACGCCGCTGCCGAGCAGCGGCGGCTCCCATAGCGCCACGGTCCGCGCGCCCTGCGGCGACCCGTCGTCGGTGACCGCCACGCACGGTGCGCCGATCAGCCTTTCGGCGGTGGCCGCCGGATCGGACGTGGTCGCCGAGCACAGCACGAAAACCGGATCCGCCCCGTAGCGCTCGGCGAGTCGCCGTAACCGGCGCAGCACCAGCGCTACGTGCGAGCCGAAAACCCCGCGATAGATATGGCATTCGTCGACCACGATGTATTTGAGTTGGCGCAACAATCGCGCCCATCGCTGATGGGACCGCAGCATTCCGACGTGCAGCATGTCCGGATTGGTGAACACCCATCGCGCGTGCGCCCGCACCCACTGCCGGACTTCCGCCGGCGTATCGCCGTCATACGGCGCGGGATGAATGGTGCGCAGTGGATCTTCGCTGGTCAGCTCGTTGACCATGCGTAGCTGATCGGCGCCCAGCGCCTTGGTCGGCGACAGATAGAGCGCCGTGGCCCGCGGATCCTGTTGCAGCGCGGTCAATACCGGCAGCTGATATGCCAGCGATTTCCCGGACGCCGTCCCGGTCGACACCACCACGTGCCGCCCCGCCGCGGCCAGTTCCGCGGCCCGGCTCTGGTGGCTCCACGGCTCCGCGACTCCGGCCGCCTGAACTGCGGCGATGACATCCGGAGATATCCATTCGGGCCACTTCGTGATCTGCGCCGCGCGCGGCGGTAGCTCGCTGACATGGGTGAGTCGGGAGTCACCCGAAACAGGGCTGTTTAGGACACGATTCAGCAACGATCTCCCGTAGCTGATGTCGCTGTTGTCTCCGGATCGATGCGTCGGATCTCCGCCATTCATCGAAGCGTCACCGCGACACGCCCAACGGGTGCGAAACGTGTGTGCGCTCGCGGCCCCACCTGCAATTTCACTGCAGAGTAGCGACCTGCCTCACACCCCGTTTGCCAGATGCTCGCTCGGTTATCCAGAAGCAAACCAACTTCAAGTACGGATTTGGGCATTATGCCCCTCACCTGCGCATTCGCAAGATCAACTTTTTTGCAAATTGTGGGTAACTCCGCTGTTGAATTCCCGGAAGACATGGTTCACTGGTTCCTGGTCGCAAGCTTCTGTGTTCGAGGGAACGGATCGAAAGTCCAAACCATCAGCAGGATCGATGTTGCGAACGGTGTACTAGGTGCTTTCCTGCAGGGGGAACAGAGTACAGCGGTCTCAACGGACCCGGTGGATGAACCCAGTTGTCCGCCGTTCCGGTATGGAAAGAGAAGGAACAGAATGGCACAGGGAACTGTGAAGTGGTTCAACGCGGAGAAGGGGTTCGGCTTCATCGCGCCCGAGGACGGCTCAGCTGACGTCTTCGTCCACTACTCCGAGATCCAGGGGTCGGGCTTCCGCACCCTCGAGGAGAACCAGAAGGTCGAGTTCGAGGTTGGTCAGGGCACCAAAGGCCCGCAGGCCACCGGTGTTCGCGCGCTCTCCTGAGCGAGCCAACCCCTCAGGTTCCGTCCCCCATCGCCTCCAGGCGGTGGGGGACGACCCATATCTGGACCCATTACACTCGATCACGATCAGGGGCTACATCGTCGCCGTGCACCAGCCATGGCCTTCGAACACGGTATAAACGTTGCTGGCAGCGATATCGGACATCGCAGCCGTTTGCCCCAGCCGCGTAGAGCGCGTACACCAGCGCCCAGGCGGATCGAGACGAAAGGTGTGTTCGCCGGTGGCAACACGAGACCGCGGTGCAGCGCCGAACCCCCAGGCAGCGCCCGACCAGGGCCGTTCCCTGCGTCGTCTCGTGATTGTCGAGTCGCCGACGAAGGCCAAGAAAATCGCCCCCTACCTGGGCCGCGGCTATGTCGTGGAGGCCTCGGTCGGCCATATTCGGGACCTGCCGCGGGGTGCGGCGGATGTGCCCGCCAAATACAAGGGACAGCAGTGGGCGCGGCTCGGCGTGGATGTCGATCACGATTTCGAGCCCATCTATGTGGTCAGCCCCGATAAGAAGGGGAAGGTCAGTGAGCTGAAGAGCCTGCTGGCCGACGCCGACGAGCTCTACCTCGCCACCGACCCCGACCGTGAGGGCGAGGCCATCGCCTGGCACCTGCTGGAGACGCTGAAGCCCAAGGTGCCGGTGCGGCGCATGGTGTTCCACGAGATCACCGAGCCCGCCATCCAGGCCGCCGCGGCAGATACCCGTGAGCTGGACAAAGATCTGGTCGACGCGCAGGAGACGCGGCGCATCCTGGACCGGCTCTACGGCTACGAGGTCTCGCCGGTGCTGTGGAAGAAGGTCATGCCGCGGCTGTCGGCGGGCCGGGTGCAGTCGGTGGCGACGCGCGTCATCGTGCAGCGCGAGCGGGAGCGCATGGCGTTCCGGTCCGCGGAGTACTGGGATATCGCGGCCAAGCTGGATGCCGGCGGGCGCGGGCAGGAGGACGGCGGGAATCCGCGGGTCTTCGGTGCGCGGCTGGTGAGTGTCGAGGGCGCTCGCGTGGCGACCGGTCGCGATTTCGGATCCGACGGGCAGCTGAAATCGCAGGGTGTCGTCGTGCTCGACGCCGGATATGCGCAGCGGCTGGCGGAATCGCTGCACGGGGTGGATCTCACGGTCGCCTCGGTGGAATCCAAGCCGTACACGCGAAAGCCGTACGCGCCGTTCATGACCTCGACGCTGCAGCAGGAGGCCGCGCGCAAACTGCGTTTCACCTCCGAGCGCACCATGCGGGTGGCGCAGCGGCTGTACGAGAACGGTTACATCACTTATATGCGTACCGACTCGACGACTTTGTCGGAGTCGGCGATTCAGGCGGCCCGGGCGCAGGCCACGCAGTTGTACGGCGCGGAATACGTGAGTCCCACGCCGCGGCAGTACACCCGCAAGGTCAAGAATGCGCAGGAGGCGCACGAGGCCATTCGTCCCGCGGGCGATACCTTCGCCACGCCGGGACAGTTGCATGCCAAGCTCGACGGAGACGAATTCCGTTTGTATGAGCTGATCTGGCAGCGCACGGTGGCCTCGCAGATGCAGGATGCGCGCGGCACCACGCTGACGGTGCGCATTACCGGTATCGCGAATACCGGTGAAGAGTGTGTGTTTTCGGCGTCCGGCCGGACGATCACCTTCGCGGGATTCCTCAAGGCGTATGTGGAGAGTGTCGACGAGGAGGCGGGCGGCCAGTCCGACGACGCCGAATCTCGGCTGCCGGCGCTGACCGAGGGCCAGGGCGTGACGGCCATCGAGCTCGAGCCGGACGGGCACACCACCAATCCGCCGGCACGCTTCACCGAAGCTTCGTTGATCAAGGCGCTGGAAGACCTCGGCATCGGCCGTCCTTCCACCTACTCCTCGATCATCAAGACGATTCTCGACCGCGGCTATGTGTACAAGCGCGGCAGTGCGCTGGTGCCGTCGTGGGTGGCGTTCGCGGTGATCGGGTTACTGGAGGACCACTTCGGGCGGCTGGTGGACTTCGACTTCACCGCGGCCATGGAGGACGATCTCGACGCTATCGCCGGTGGCCGCGAGCAGCGCGGAAACTGGTTGTCCTCCTTCTATTTCGGCGGCGATCACGGTGTCGAGGGTTCGGTCGCGCGGTCGGGCGGCCTGAAAAAGATGGTGGGCGAACGACTCGACGGCATCGACGCGCGAGAAGTCAACTCCATCAAGCTCTTCAGTGATGACGAGGGCCGCGATGTGGTGGTCCGGGTCGGCAAGTTCGGGCCGTACCTGGAGCGCATGGTCGTCAATCCCGATGACCCGGACGGGAATCCGGTGTCGCAGCGGGCCAACCTGCCCGACGACCTGCCACCGGACGAGCTGTCCCCCGAGGTTGCGGAGAAGCTGTTCGCGACGCCGCAGGAAGGTCGCTCGCTGGGCACCGATCCGGCAACGGGGCACGAAATCGTCGCCAAGGAAGGGCGTTTCGGCCCGTACGTCACCGAGATCCTGCCGGAACCGGCGGAGGATCTGGACGCCACGGCGAAGAAGACCGCAAAGAAGGCCGCCGACAAGCCGAAACCGCGCACCGGGTCGCTGTTCAAGTCCATGAGCGTGGAGTCGGTGACCCTGGACGACGCGCTCAAGCTGCTGTCGCTGCCGCGCGTGGTGGGTGTGGACCCGGCCTCCGGGGACGAGATCACCGCGCAGAACGGGCGGTACGGGCCGTATCTGAAGAAGGGCACGGATTCGCGCTCGCTCACCGGTGAGGATCAGATCTTCACGGTGACGCTGGAGGACGCGCTCAAGATCTACGCCGAGCCCAAGCGGCGCGGCGGGCAGTCGGCCAGTGCGCCGCCGCTGCGTGAACTGGGTGTCGACCCGGTGTCGGAGAAGCCGATGGTGATCAAGGACGGGCGGTTCGGCCCGTATGTCACCGACGGTGAGACCAATGCCAGCCTGCGCAAGGGCGACGAGGTCGAATCCATCACCGACGCACGGGCTTCGGAGCTGCTGGCGGACCGGCGGGCGCGCGGGCCGGTGAAGAAGGCCGCGAAGAAGACCGCCAAGAAGGCGGCCGCGAAGAAGACCGCGGTGGCCAAGACCGTGGTCAAGAAGGCGGCGGCGAAGAAGGCGGCGGCCAAGACGGCCGACGGCGTCACCACCAAGAAGGCAGCGGCGGCCAAGAAGACCCCGGCCAAGAAGGTGGCGGCGAAGAAGACCGCGGCCTCGCAGTCCTGACCTGATCGAAGCGCCCCTGTCGCGACAGGGGCGCTTTGCTTTTCGGCCCGTGTTTCTGTCGGTGGCCTGCCGTAGCGTGTAGTCCGGAACACGCACCAGCGGAAGGACATTCGATGACCGTCGACCATGAGCGTGAAGAACTGATCAAGATCCTGGACAGCCAGCGCGAGCTGTTCCGGATCACCGTCCGCGGCATCGACGACGAACAGGCGCGTCAGCGCACCACGGTCAGTGAACTCACCCTCGGCGGTCTGCTCAGCCATGCGGTGAATATCGAGCGCCACTGGACCACCATCCTCGTCGAGCGCGACCCGAACTCCGAATTCGATGTCTCCCGAATGGATTCCGAGTATCGGCTCGACCCGGAGCAGACGGTCGCCGGCCTGCTGGCCGAGTGGGAGGTGGTGGCCGAGCACACCGACAAGCTGATCCGCGAGCTACCCAACCTCGAGGATGCGGTGCCGACGCCGACCGCACCCTGGGCGCCGGAGCGGAAGTGGCTGACCGTGCGCTACATCCTGCTGCACATCCTCCGGGAGATCACACACCACTCCGGGCACGCGGACATCATCCGCGAGGCCCTGGACGGCGCGAACACGACATACCAGCGCGCGAACTGACTCCCGGCCGGGCTGTCTGGGGTGACGGCTAAGGTGGTCGGCGTGGCGGGTGTCTTCGATCGGCTGGTCGGCCAGGGTGCGGTCGAGTCCGAGTTGACGGCTGCGGCGGTGGCGGCGCGGGGTGGGGCCGGATCGTCGTCGGCCATGACGCATTCATGGTTGTTCACCGGGCCGCCCGGGTCGGGGCGTTCGGTGGCGGCGCTGTGCTTCGCGGCGGCGCTGCAGTGCACGGACGAGGGGACGCCCGGGTGCGGTCGGTGCCATGCGTGCACGACCACCATGGCCGGGACGCACGGCGATGTGCGGCGGGTGGTGCCGGAGGGTTTGAGCATCGGCACCAAGGAGATGCGCGAGATCGTGCAGGTGGCGTCGCGGCGGCCGAGTACCGGTCGGTGGCAGGTGGTCGTGGTCGAGGACGCCGACCGGTTGACCGAGGCGGCCGGCAATGTGCTGCTGAAGGTGGTGGAGGAGCCGCCGGAGCGCACGGTGTTCCTGCTGTGCGCGCCGTCGGTGGATCCTGAGGACATTTCGGTGACGCTGCGATCCCGGTGCAGGCACGTGCATCTGGCGACGCCGTCGGTGGATTCGATCGCGCGGGTGCTGCACGAGCGGGACGGGCTGGACCAGAAGACCGCCGGCTGGGCGGCCTCGATCAGTGGTGGACATGTCGGGCGCGCTCGGCGGCTGGCCACCGACGACCAGGCGCGGGCCCGGCGCAAACGAGCCTTGGCGCTGGTCACGGCGACCGCCCGGCCCGCGGCGGCGTATGCGGCCGCCGATGAACTGGTGAAGTCGGCCGATGACGAAGCCAAGCAGGTCAGTGCCGAGCGGGACGGGAAGGAACGCGAGGAACTGGCCACCGCGCTGGGTGCGGGCGGCACCGGTAAGGGCACGGCCTCGGCCACCCGCGGTTCCGCCGGTGCGCTGAAAGACCTGGAGAAACGCCAGAAGTCGCGGGCCACCCGCACCGGACGCGATGCCCTGGACCGGGCCCTGATCGATGTCGCGGGCCTGTACCGGGACGCGCTCGCGGTCCGATTCGGCGCGGCCACCGCGGATTCCTCCTCCGGCGTGACCCTCACCCACCCGGACATGGCCGACCAGATCCGCGAGCTCGCGACCGATGTCCCCCCCGAGGGCCTGCTGCTCTCCATCCAGGCCGTCCTCGATTGCCGCGCGGCCCTCGAAACCAATGTGAAGCCCCGTTTCGCCCTCGCCGCCATGGTCGCGGCCCTGATGGCGGCCCGTTCCGCCTGACCACACCGTGTCCTCGGTCACCGTGAGCTCCTGTTTTCGCGATTTGGGCGCGAGACGATAGACTCGCACCGCCGGAAGGCACGCCGCCTTAGCTCAGTCGGTAGAGCGCTTCACTCGTAATGAAAAGGTCGGGGGTTCGATTCCCCCAGGCGGCTCCAAACAAGCAGGTGGAGAGCGATTCCCGCGCTCCACCTGCTGTCGTTTCGGGATCCGAATCCCACGGATGTCCCAACCTGCTCACTCCGCGCTGGCGGTCCGGTGGAGGGCATCAGCTGCTGTCGGGTGGACTCGACCGCGGGCCGGATAGCGCGTCTTCGGGGCATTGACGGGTAGGCGTGGCCGGGTACGTCTGCGGTGACTCGGGCGGATACGCCGGTGGTCGTCTCGACCTTGTGTAGCCGGACGGTCGGCGCCGAACTGCGGGCTTCCGGCGGAAAGTGGATACCGGGTAATAGTCGCTGGTGCGTGACGACTCCGGCGGCGGCACCCTGGGATTCACCGAAACCACCTCCACCGCAGTGGATCTCAGCCCTGAACAGGCATGGCCCGAAGCCTATGACGCTGACGCGGAAGTCCGCGCCGATGGGGGCCGAGCTGACCACTGGCCCCGCACCGCTCTGATCCCGAATGCACGGGCCAGCTCGTCATCATCCGCGCATCGTTGGGCAGCGGAGGTCGCCTGGTAACCAACCATCCATGCATATTGACAATAACTCGCGCTGAATGTCAGCCTGAGAAAAACGTGATCATGATTCGTTGGCGTACAAATCAATCGGTGAACCCGATGTAGGAAAGTTCCCAGAATCGAACCGGAACTCTACGGTCAGTCTGTTCAGCGACGCCTAACGGCGTGTCGGCGGAGGACTCGTATGGATCTGAACACCGTCGTCGACGTCATCCGCCCGCCCTCCGGTCGGCCGGGTGCGGATTGGCACAGCGGAGATGCGTGGCTGGCCGGTGGTACGTGGCTGTTCTCCGAGCCGCAGCCGAACGTCCACCGGCTGCTCGACCTCACCCAACTCGGCTGGCCCCACCTGGTGGCCGATGGCGAGGGCCTCGAGATCGGCGCGACGTGCACGATCGGGGAGCTGTCCGAGTTCGTACCGCCGGGCGGCTGGCCGGCCGGTAGCTTGCTGCGCACCAGCTGCGAGGCCTTCCTGGCGTCGTTCAAGATATGGAATGCCGCGACGGTGGGCGGCAATATCTGCATGTCCCTGCCGGCCGGACCGATGATCACCCTGACCGTGGCGCTGGGGGCGACCTATCGCGTGTGGGCCGCGGACGGAACCGAGAGAACGATCGCGGCGACGGATTTCGTCCTCGGCAACCATCGAAATGCGTTGTGGCCCGGGGAAATCCTGCGAAGCGTGCACATTCCCGGTGACGCTCTGCGCAAGCGCCACACGCACCGTCGATTCACGCTGACCAAGCTCGGCCGTTCCACAATATTCATGGTCGGGACCCAGACGCCGGGCGCCCATGACCTGTTGCTCACCATCACGGCGGGTACCACGCACCCGGTTGTGCTGCGGTTCGACACCGTGCCCGACGCCGACACCCTGCAGGACCACATCGATGCGATACATACCGATGTCTGGTTCGCCGACCCCAATGGCACACCGGGTCATCGCAAGCACCTGGCGAAGCACTACGCCGAAGAAATCCGGATCGAACTCGGAGGCTTGCGGTGAAATTCGGAGGCTTGCGATGAGCTATATCGTCAACGGGAAGACGTTCTCCCAAGAGCCGCAACCCGGTCAGTGCCTGCGGACCTTTCTGCGTCACCTGGGCTGGTTCGGGGTGAAAAAGGGGTGCGACGCCGGTGATTGCGGCGCATGCACGGTCTGGCTCGACGGTCGTCCGGTGCACAGTTGCATTACGCCGGCGTTCCGTGCCGACGGGCATGAGGTCACGACAATCGAGGGGCTCGGTTCGCCCGAGGACATGCACCCGATGCAGCGGCAGTTTCTCGAGGCTCCGGGATTCCAGTGCGGCTTCTGCACAGCCGGCATGATCATGACGGCATCCGCCCTGACCGACGAACAGAAGCAGGACCTGCCGCGCGCGTTGAAAGGAAACCTGTGCCGCTGCACCGGCTATCGGGCAATCGAGGATGCGATCAACGGCGTGGCTGCCATCGAAGTCGCCGCACCGGGCCGGGCGATCGGAACCAGTGTCGGTACGCCGGCCGGGGCCGACGTGGTGACCGGCCGCGCCGAGTACACGATGGACACCGAGCTGCCTGGCATGCTCCACCTGAAGGTGCTGCATTCACCCCATGCGCATGCGCGCATCGTCTCCGTCGACAAGTCGGCGGCGCTGGCCGTGCCCGGAGTGCACCGCGTGTACACGTGGGAAGACGTGCCCCGGAGGCTGTTCTCCACCGCGATCCACACGGATCATCTCGTCGACCCCGACGACACCTACATCCTGGACAACGTGGTGCGCTTCGTCGGCCAACGGGTGGTCGCGGTGCTTGCCGAATCGATCGGCGCCGCAGAAGAGGGCTGTCGCAAGGTCGCCGTCGAGTACGAGGTGCTGCGGGCGGTGTTCGATCCCGAGCAGGCGATGCAATCCGGTGCGCCGCAGCTGCATGGATCCGACGACCCGTTCGTGCAGGATCCGGTGCACAACATCCTCGTCGAGTTGCACGGCGAAATAGGGGATGTCGCAGAGGGATTCGCCGAAGCCGACGTCGTTCACGAAGGTACGTACTTCTCACCGCGGGTGCAGCATGCCCATTTGGAGACGCACGGATCGATCGCCTGGATGGAAGCGGGACGGCTGCATGTGCGGACCAGTTCGCAATCGCCTTGGATCGCCAAGGGGAAGCTGGCCCACCTGTTCGACCTGCATCCCGATCAGATTCGGGTGTTCTGCAAGCGCGTCGGCGGCGCCTTCGGCGGTAAGCAGGAAGTGATCAGCGAAGATCTCGTGGCGCTGGCAACGCTGGACACCGGCCGCCCGACGTGTCTGGAATACACTCGCGAGGAGGAGTTCACCACTGCTTCACCGAGACATCCGATGAAGATCACGGTGAAACTGGGGGCGCGGTCCGACGGAACACTGACTGCCTTCGAGTTCCGGAATATCTCCAATACCGGTGCCTACGGTAACCACGCCGGCGAGACGTTGTTCGCCGGAGGCGGCGCGATTGCGATGTACCGTTGTCCCAACAAGAAATTCGACGGCTATTCGGTCTACACCAACACCGTGCCCAGCGGCGCACTGCGCGGTTACGGCATGACTCAGCCGGTATTCGCGGTGGAGTCGGCAATGCATGAGCTGGCCGTCGCCCTCGGCATGGATCCGCTGGAGTTGCGCCGCCGCAACATCGTTCGGCCCGGTGATGCGTTGCTGTCGATCGAGGACGAGGCCAACGACGTAGCGTTCACGGAGGACGGACTGGCCGCGTGCATCGACCGGGTCGACGCCGCTCTGCGTGCCCATCCCGACGGGCAGGCGCTGGGGGAGGACTGGCAGATCGGCACCGGCACAGCCACGTCGATGCACGAAACCGCACCGCCGACCGAACACGTATCGGTCGGGCTGGCCACCCTCGGCGACGACGGAATCTATGAGATCGCCGTGGGCACTGTGGAATTCGGTGAGGGTACACCGACGGCCCACGTTCAGATCGCCGCGGCCGAGCTGGGCACCACTCCGGCACGGATCCGGCTCGTGCAGTCCGACACCGACCACACCGGTTTCGACACCGGAGCATTCGCGAGCGCGGGGCTGTTCGTCGCCGGTAATGCGGTGCAGCGGACGGCCGCCGCGTTGCGCGACCGGGTTCTACGCTTCGCCGCTACGCATACCGGGGTGGATTTGGCATCGTGCGCCATGGATGACGATGCTGTGCGCTGTGGCGACACTCGCGTCGCATTGACCGAATTGGCAGTGGCCGCCCGCCGCCGGGGTGCGCGGTTGACCGAATCGCGCAAGGCGTACGGCTCGCCGCGCAGCCTCGCGTACAACACGCAGGCTTTCCGAGTCGCGGTGCATCGCGTGACCGGCGAGATCCGCATCCTCTACAGCGTGCAGGCCACCGACGCCGGGGTGGTCATCAATCCCGCACAGGTGCGCGGTCAGATCGAAGGCGGTGTGACCCAAGGCCTCGGCTTCGTGCTGACCGAGAACTATCTTGTCGACGGAAACGGCGTCATGACCAATCCGACGCTGCGCAACTACCGAATACCGACCTACGCCGACGCTCCGCGCACCGAAGTGATTCTGGTCGGCTCGACCGACTCGGTGGGCCCGGTGCGGTCCAAGGGGATTGCCGAGTGCTGCATCAACCCGGTCGCACCGGCGCTGGCGAACGCGGTATACGACGCGACCGGCATCCGATGTCGCGAGCTGCCGCTCACTCCCGACCGAATCGCCAGGTCCCTGTGGCCGGTCCGGTCGACCTCGACCGGCTGAGTACCGGAGACATCGATGACCCGCGAGCAGTCGGCCATCAACGCCGCCACCGTCATCATCGGCGAAACGGTCCGGCCCGGCTGCGAAAAGGCTTTCCTGTCCTGGCAGCACGGGCTGAACAGCATGGCGTCGCGCTATCCGGGATTCATCGCCGCCGAGGTCAACCCGCCGACAGCCCTGCAGCCGCAATGGTCGGTGATCTACCGCTTCGACTCGATCCCGAATCTGCGCGCGTGGATCAACAGCGCCACGCGTCAGGACCGGCTCGCCGAAGGGCGGCGCTACCTCGACGGCGCACCCACGCAGCAGATCGTGACGGGCGGTGCCGCGTCCCCCGACGCCCTCGTCACGGCAGTGGTCACCCATCGGGTCCCGCCTGAGCACATCGACGAGTTCCTGGCCTGGCAGGAGCGACTTCGGCTGGCGGAGAACAAGTTTCCGGGCTTCCGGGGTGCCGAGATCTTCCGGCCGATCGAGGGCGTGCAGGACGAGTGGACCATGCTCTACCGCTACGACACCGCCGCTGACCTGGACGGGTGGCTGACCTCGGCCGAGCGCCGGCAACTGCTCGACGAAGGGAAGCGGTTCAGCGACTTTCGATTGCGCACGATCGACAACTCGTTCGGCAGCTGGTTCGCGTTCGACGAGCATGGGCGCCGGGCGCCGTCGCGGACGAAGACGTCGATCGCGGTGTGGGTCGGCCTGTATCCGACTGTCGTGCTGCTCACCTTGGCGCTGGCGTCGGCGAGGCTCCCGCTGTGGCTGGGCATGATGATCGGAAACCTGTTGTCCAGCTTCGTCATGACCTTCGTGACGATGCCGTTCTATGTGAATCCGTTGCTCGAACGCTGGCTGCACCCGGACCCTGATGCGCCGATCACGGCGACCAATATGCGGGGCGCCCTGCTGATCGCCGCGGTGATGGTGTTCTGGGCGGTGGTGTTCTGGCTGGTGACCGTCGTGTTCTGGAAGTTGCCGTGAGAAGGAGGAGTGATCATTATGGCCGAATCCAATGGCCACGCAGTCCCGGAATTCATGCGCCCGGTCGTCGCCGACGAGCCGCCCGCGAGTGCGCGCACCGTCGCCGAGCACGCGGTCCGCGCGCTGAACGAGTCCATGCTGCAGCTCTACGAAACATCCCTGACGAAATTCAAGCAGAACATGCGCGACCAGGTGCCCATCATTCTGGCGCTGTTCACCGGTGAAGGCGGGCAGATGATCCTCTACCGGCCTGGCCGGGAGCCCGAATACGCGCCGCCGGTGCCGATCGTGTACCAGCTGGCCAAGTCGGTAGGCCACAGCACCATGGCCATCTACGAGATCGTCTCACCGTACCTGTCCGATGCGTACGCGAATCAGCTGTGGCGAGCTCCGCTCGAGATGTACCGGGCGCAGCATAGACCGGCCCTCGAAGGCCTTGATGCCCTGGATATCTCCGATGACGACCGCTCCGTCCTCCGCGCGATTCTGCAACGCAATCTGACCTTCATGGACGAGTGCCTCGCACAGGGCGGTTACAGCTACGACGAAGTCGAGACGTACATCCGCTGCGTCGTACCGTATTCGGCCAAGTCGATCGGCATCGGCTCGGGCGCACAGGTGGGCCACTGGATGAACGTCATCGAAGGGTGGAAGGAGCAACTCGGCACGGACTGGGAGCGCACCTACGCGGTCAGTAATTCGCTGTACATCGCACGGCAGAACAACATCCTGTACAGCATTCTCGTCCAGTTCATGGGCACCGAGACGATGGGTGATCGGTTGCTGCTCGTCGAGACACCGGAATTCGAGACCACCCCCGAGAAGATGCTCGACGTGCTCGGCCGCATCGTCGCCGACCGTTCTCTGGGCATGGTTTTCTTCCGCGACTACTTCCTCATGGACGTCGAACTGCTCGGCGGCGGCGGCCGGGCGGCAATCGAGCGGGAGATGGCCGAACGGGGCAAGGAAGCATTGCTGCCGACCCTGGCGCCGTTCCATTCCAACGATTGGCCGTGGAAGACGGACCCGGCCAAGGGAACCGGCCCGGCGCGGATGGAAGACGTCGCGGCGGGCGCGGTGATCCGCCCGGGATCGGTCGGCTGATGCCGGATTCGACGAGGGATTTCGCGCAGCGCACCATCGAGATCGCTCGCACCAGCGTCGCCGAGGGCGGGCTGCCGTTCGGGACCGTCATCGTCAAGGACGGTGAAATCCTCGCCGAAGGCAGGAATTGCGTCCCGGCGACCCACGACCCGACCGATCACGCGGAGATTCGCGCCATCCGCGAAGCGTGCCGGAAGCTCGGTACGGAGTACCTGACCGGATGCACGGTGTACGCCATCGCCCATCCGTGCCCGATGTGTCTGGCGGCGCTGTATCACTGCGCGCCCGATCAGGTCGTCTTTCTGGTCACCCGCGAGGATTGCGCGCCGTATCTGGCCGGCGGGAACGACAAGTACTTCGAACCCAGCACTTTCTATGGTGAGCTTGCCAAGCCCTGGGACCGGCGGCGTCTGCCCATGCGCTACCAGCCGCGCGATGACGCCGTCGCGGTATACAAGCTCTTTCGGGAACGCAATAGCGGCGATCAACCGTCATGACAGCGGCGGCCGGCTGTGCACGATGACCTCCACCAGGCGGCTCGAAGGAAAAGGTGAGGACCGTTGTCGGTCCTCACCTTCAGTCGTTGGGGGATCAGGAGACCAGGCCGCGGCCGGTGGTCAGGGGGAGATCCATGGCGGTCAACAGGCCGGGGCGGGATTGGACCACGGCGGGGATGGCGCTGACCAGGCGGGCAGCGGTGCCGACGACGCCGGCCTCGGCATGATCGCCGTTGCTGTAGAGCTGGAGGTCGAGGAGGTAGTCGGGTTCGCCCTTCACTTCGACCCGGTAGCAACCCTTTCCGGCCGGTTGGGGCCAGTCGGGGGCGAGTTCGGGGTGCAGGCGAGTGACGTGTTCGAGGGTGAGGACCTCGCGGCCGGCGCTGATGCCGTGCACCTGGAATCGGAGCGCCGCCGCGGTGCCCTCGGCGATGGTGCGGCTGCCGACCGTCAGCGGTCCGGGTGCGGGGAGGCGCTCGAAATGCTGTGTGACGGTATCGAGTTCGATGTCGAGGGCGGCGGCCAGCTGGCGGATGACACTGCCCCAGGCGAGGGTGAGGACGCCGGGCTGGAGCAGCAGCGGCAGCTCGTCGAGCGCGCTGCCGAAGCCCATGATGTCGAACAGGACCTTGGGATTGTCGTAGGTGGAGTAGTCCATGATCTCCGAGCAGATGATCTTGTCGATGCGCTCGGAGCCGCTGGACAGCAGCAGCGGCAGCCAGTCATTGGCCCAGCCGGGGTCGATGCCGTTGACCCACAGGGAGGCGCCGCCCTCGTTGGCCGCCTCCACGATCGGCGCGATGGCCTCGTCGGGGAGAGTGCCGTAGGGGAACTGCAGGAAGACAGGGCTGCTGGAGACGACATTGATGCCGGCGCGGAGGAAGGTCTTCAGATCCTCCACCGCCTCCATCAGGCGGTCGTCGGCCATGGCGGTGTGGACGATGCAGTCGGGCTTCAGAGCCAGGAGCGCCTCGGCGTCCTGGGTTGCGGTGACGCCGATCTCGCGGTCGAGACCGGCCAGCTCGCCCGCATCCTTGCCGGCCTTGGCAGCGCTGGAGACCCAGACGCCGACCAGGTCGAGTTCGGGGCGGGCGATGATGGAGCGCAGGGTACGGCGGCCGACATTGCCGGTGCTCCACTGGACTACACGGTATTTCATGGGAAAACTCCTGCGGCGCGGCGGATTACAGGTCGGGGATGGGGAGGTCCAGGTTGGGGGCGGCGATGCCGCCGTCCACCTCGAGCACCTTGCCGGTGATGTAGCCGCCCGCGCGGGAGCTCAGGTACACGATGGCGGCGGCGATCTCCCAGGGCTCGCCGAGCCGGTGCAGCGGGGTGGCGTCCTCCATCTGCTTCTTGATCTCCGGTTGCTGCGCAACGACTTCCAGGGCGGAGGTGAGCACCGAGCCGACCGCGATGGCGTTCACCCGGATGCGGGGGGACAGGTCGGCGGCGGCCAGCCGGGTCCAGTGCGCGAGGGCGGCCTTGGCGGTGCCGTAGGCGAGGAAGCCGCGGCCGGGGGAGCGGCCCATCATCGAGGAGATATTGACGACCGAGCCGCCGTCGTTCTTCAGCATGTGCGGCACCGCGGCCTGGGTGAGGGCGTGCGCGGTGGAGACATTGAAACGGAATGCCTCCTCGAGGAATTCGGGGGTGGTGGTGAGGAAGGTATTGGGCATGGTGCCGCCGACATTGTTGACCACGATGTCGATGCGGCCGAGTTCGGCGGCGGCGGTTTCGGCCAGCGCGGTGACGGCGGAAAGATCCGACAGGTCCGCGGGCACCGTGATGGCGCGGCGGCCGAGCGCGTGGATCTTGCCCGCCACCTCGTCGAGCTGGGCGGCGGTGCGGGCCGAGATGGCCACGTCCGCACCGGCTTCGGCGAGGGCGAGCGCGGTCGCGGCGCCGATGCCGCGGCCCGCGCCGGTCACGACGGCGACGCGGCCGTCCAGTCGGAAGGTATCCAGGATCATCGCGAATTCAGTCCCTTCTGGGGGTGACGACAGTCACAAGCAGCCTTAAGCATTTGTTCTTAATCGTCAAGGACAAGTTCTTTATCCGCTGGTGAACGGCTATGGTGCAGACTGTGGCAAGGATCGACAGGTGGCAATGATGGTGTCCGAATGGCAGTGACAGAAGCGCGCGAGCGCATCATTCTCGCGGCGGAACAGCTGATCGCCGAGCGTGGGCAGGCGGTGCCGCTGCGCGATATCGCGGCGGCCGCGGGACAGCGGAACAACTCGGCGATCCAATACCACTTCGGCTCCCGCGACGGGCTCATCGAGGCCGTGGTCGAACACCGGCTGGCCACCCTGGAGGTGCGGCGGCTGGAACTGCTGGCCGAACAGGCCGGAACGAGCGCGACCGGCGTGCACGACCTGCTGGAGGCACTGGTCATTCCCATGCTCGAGCTGAGCGACCGGCACGGCATCAATCACTACGCGCGGTTCCTCGAACAGATCCACACCCATCGGGCCGTCACCGACGTGGCCAATCTGGAATCCGCGCGGCGCACCTCGGTGCGGGTGATCATGCAGCAGCTGGAGCGGGAACTCACCGACCTGCCGAAACGGTTGCGGCTGCGGCGGTTACGCGCATTGCCGACCGTGCTGTTCGCATTGCTGGCCGACCACGAGCGGGCCGTGGAGGCCGGACGGGTGGCCTCCGGGGACGTGGCGGCGTGGGGCGAGATCGTGGACATGCTCGCGGGGGTGCTCACCGCGCCGGTGGTGGAGCGCGCGCCGATTCGCTGACACCGCAACGCGAACGGCCCGCCCCGAATCGAATCCGATACGGGCCGTTCGGAAACCGAGCGCCGTGGACTAGCGCTGGTGGGGCTGCGGGTAGTTCGGCGGCTGCTGGTAGCTGCCCTGCTGCGGCTGGCCCGGCTGCTGGTAGCCGCCGGACGGTGGCGGATAGCCCTGCGGCGCATACAAATTCGACGGCTGCGGGGCATAGCCCGGCTGGTTCGGCGCGGGGTAGCCCTGCTGGGGTTGCGGAGCGGGATAGCCCTGCGGCGCGAACCCCTGGGCTCCGCCCGGCGCGACGTAGCCCGGCGCGGCGGCCTGCTCGTTCTCCCGCTTCCTCCTGAGCGCGAACCAGACGCCGCCGCTGATGAGAATGACGGCCAGCAGGCCGATGAGGCCGAACGCCCGGTCGACGAGGTTGACGCTGACCCTGATGGCAATGATCACGGCGATGGCGCCGGCCACGGCGATCGCGCCGCGTGCCCTGCCGCCACCTTGTGGCTGTGACATGAGTGGAATTCCCCCGAATTCGAAAACGATTGCCGGGGCAGCATACCCGAGCGCGCTCGACTTCTCCCGGGTGCGAAGTTCGGTGCGACCTGGCAGGGCGGTGGTGGTGCGGCTACCGTTGATGGTCGTGGACACCACGGCAGCAGCAGTCATGGAAACGCCCGCCCGGCCGCGGTGGCTCGGCCTCGGGCTACCGCTGCTGACCGGTGGGGCGGTGGCGGGCGGGCTGGCGCTGCTGCACTTCCGGGATCCGCATGTGCAGGGGGCCTACGGGGTATGCCCGTTCTACGAACTGACCGGATACTGGTGCCCCGGCTGCGGCGGGTTGCGCGGGCTGCACAACCTCACCGATGGTCGGATCCTCGACGCCATCCACAGCAATGTGCTTCTGCTCCCGTTGACACTGGGCTTCATCGCCTGGTGGGGCGCCTGGGTGGTGCGCGGGTGGCGGGGCAATCCGGTGCCGCCGCGACTACCGCAGGTGCTGCCCCGGTACGCGGTGTGGGTGGCCCTGGCATTTCTCCTGGTCTTCACGGTTGTGCGGAACACACCGTGGGGTAGTTGGATCGCGCCCGTTTAGGCGGGGCATGCTCAGGGTATGAGCGATTCGCTGAAGGAACGCGTGCGGCAGAAGCTGATCCGGCAGCTCGAGGAGGATGGGCCGCCGGACCCCGATCAGGAGGACACCCGGCAGCTCTCCGTCCAGGACGACCTCGACGCGCTCGACGCGGTGGCCGAGGACGATCCACTCGTCGAAGTGCTCGCGGCCCGCTACATGGTGCCCTGACCGTTTCCCGGCCGGTTCAGAAACCGCAGGCAGCCCCGCCCTCGGCCGAACTGCCGAAGGGGCGGGTCTCGGGGACCGGGTTCCAATGTCCTTCGGTGCGGGCGTAATCCCAGGCCGGGCCGTGCGCCACCAGGGTCGCGATGGCGTCGACGAGGCGGTCGACGTCGGCGGCGGTGGTGCCCAGGCCGATGCTGGCGCGCAGGGCGGCATCGACACCGAGACGGGACAGCAGTGGGTGGGCGCAGAAGCGGCCGTCGCGTACCCCGATGCCGTGCTCGGCGGAGAGGTAGGCGGCCACCTGGCCGGGCTCGAAGCCGTCGACGGTGAAGGCGACAATGCCGACCGCGTCGGTGCTGTCGCGCCAGATCCGCAGGAAGTTCACGCCCGGAACGGTTTTCAGGCCGTAGCGCAGGCGATGGGTGAGGTACTGCTCGTGCTCGATCACGGTGGTCTCGTCCAACTCGGCGAGCGCGTCGCAGGCCGCGGCCAGCGCGGCCACACCCAGTACGTTCGGGGAGCCGGCCTCGTGGCGCTGCGGGGCGGGGGCCCATTCGACGCTGTCGGTGCTCACCGAGCGCACCGCGCCGCCGCCCGCCAGGTAGGGCGCGGCCGCGTCCAGCCAGTCCCGGCGGCCGACCAGCACGCCCGAGCCGAACGGGGCGTAGGTCTTGTGACCGGAGAAGGCCAGGTAGTCGATGCCGGTGGTGCGCAGGTCGATTCGGCGATGCGGGGCCAGCTGGGCGGCGTCCACCAGGATGCGGGTGCCGCACTGGTGGGCGATCCAGGCCAGCCGCTCCAGGGGCAGCAGTTCGCCGGTCACATTGGAGGCGCCCGTAACCGCCAGCAGCGCAGCGGGTTTCGAGCACAGCTCGGCGACCAGGCGCTGGATGGTCTCCTCGATGGTGTCCTCGACCGGAACCACCCGGCGGCCGCGCCGGGTCCAGGGCAGCAGGTTGGCGTGGTGCTCGACGTCCAGCACCACGGTGTCCCCGGGCACGCAGGCGGCGAGCAGGTTCAGTGAGTCCGTGGTGTTGCGGGTGAAGACCACCACCTGGTCGTCGGCCGCGTTCAGGAAACGGGCGACCGAACTTCGGGCCGACTCGTAGCAGTCGGTGGAGACCCGGGAGGCGTAACCCGCGCCACGGTGCACGCTGGCGTAGTAGGGCAGCAGGTCCGTGACCCGGTCGGTGACCTGCTGCAATGCGGGTGCGCTGGCGGCGTAGTCGAAGTTGGCGTAGCCGGCCGTCCCGCCCTGAACCAGCGGAACCCGCAGGTCACAGCCGGAGACGGAGGCGAGGGCGGCACAGGTCCGGTCGGCGGAAGCAGTCATCACGAAATCCCGTCGGGTTCATGGACACGCGATCGGGAAACCGGAATCGATCGAGAGCCCGCGCTTGCCGCGCCCGGTCGGGCTCGGCCCGGTCGTCACCCGGAGCACCCCACCGCGGCGGAGGGTTGCCGACCAGCAAGCCGGGGCTCCGCGCTGGTACTCATGACCTGATTGCTGAGATTGGCAGACGCGTCGAGGGCTTGTCAACCTTGACCGGCTCGGCGTGGCGGGGTCAGATCTTCTCGGCCCAGACGCATCGTTCGAGGTCCGGAACCCGCTCGCCACCCCGGTCGGCGGGCGTGAGAAAGCGTTCGGCGTATTCCGCGCCGCCGACCTGTTCGAGTTCGCGCCAGCCGTATTCGGCGAGCAGTCCGGCCACCACGCCGCGGTGCCGACTGAAGCGCCAGATACCTTGCCCGGCAACGAATCTACGGTAGGCCGCGTCGCATCCGTCGAGGTTCGAACCGTCGAGAAAGCCCTGTCGGATGTAGCTGAAGATCAGGCTGAGGCCCGCGAGTGTCGAGGCCCGCGCCGGGCACGGCCAGGGCTGCGGCGCCATCGCGGAGGACGGCTGCGGTCCGCTCGTCGAAGTACCGTTTGCGGCAGGCGCTGTTCCAGATGCCGGGATCCTGCCGGTTCATCGCTCCGCGCAGCCAGCGCCGGGTGCGCGGCCTTCGGCCGTCCTCGCGCCGCGGCGGACGCGGATGGCGGAGATGTTCGCCGATCACGGGCCGCAGCAGCTCGAGGTGCTGTTCGACTACTTCGCCCGGGCCGCCACCGCACTGCGGGAGACCGTGCACCAGCTGCAACGGCCTGAGCGGGTGTGGCGAACGGCACACCTGCTTCGGAAAAATCGTCCGAAAGTTGGATCGAGTGGGCCGCAAAGTTCGAATCGCGCGATCGTTGCTGGGGCGTATGGTTCGGAGTTGAAGTTAGGGTAGCCAAAGTGGGGTGCCCCCGAGTTGACCACGAGGAGCCCGACCATGTTGGAGACCAGCACCCCGTTCTCGACGCTCATTCGCACCGCGACCGAGCAGCAGCACAACGAGGCGGAGCACTCCACGTTCATGCGCGACATGCTCGGCGGGCAGCTCGGGGTCGAGGCCTTCTACCGGTACACCGCTCAGCTCTGGTTCGTCTACGCGGCCCTCGAAAAGCACTCCGCCGCACTGGCTTCCGATCCGGTTGCGGGTCCGTTCGTCAAGCCCGAACTGGCGCGGCTGGCCTCGCTGGAGGCCGATCTGGCCCACCTCGGCGGCGCGAACTGGCGCGATGAACTGACCGCGCTGCCCGCCACCGCCTCCTACGCCGCCCGCATCGAGGAGTGCGCGGGTGATTGGCCGGCCGGGTACGTCGTCCACCACTACACTCGCTACCTGGGCGATCTCTCCGGCGGCCAGGTCATTCGCGGGACCGCCGAGAAGCTGTGGAACCTGCCCAAGAAGGGCGACGGCGTGCGGTTCTACGTCTTCGAGGACATCGCCAACCCGGCCGCGTTCAAGCGCGATTACCGCGTGGCCCTCGACCAGCTTCCCCTCGACGGCCCCGAGGTCGATCGCGTACTCGACGAGGCGCGACTGGCGTTCACGATGAACACCGACCTGTTCCGTGAGCTGGGTGCGGAGTTCAGCGCGCGGAACTGAAACCCGCAACCCCGAAGGCCGCCGACCCCCGTTGATCGACAGGGGCGGCGGCCTTCGTCATTCCCGCGCCGTGTCGTCGGCCCTGTTCGTGGGGGCAGGGTCAGCGATCTCACCCTTGCGCCGCACTGCGGTGATGGGTTGCCATGGAGGGCATGAGTTTTCCGCTGCTACTGAGTTTCGTGGGGTTGTGTGTGCTGCTCGCGCTCACGCCGGGGCCGGATACCTTTCTGGTACTGCGATTCTCGATGACCGGATCGCGACCCGGAATCGCGGCCGCGGTGGGCTCGGCGTTCGGCGGGATCGTGTGGGCCACGGTGGTCGCGGCCGGGGTCGCGGCACTGCTGGAGCAGTCGGCGACCGCATATCGCACGCTCAAGGTGATCGGCGGAGTCTACCTGGTGTACCTGGGCGTCCGGGCGCTGCTGGCGCATCGGCGCGGGCCGGGCGCGGCGACCGGCGAGACGGATGTCGCGGTGGCGCAGGGTAAGTCCGCGTCCCTGCGCTCGGCGTTCGCTGCCGGATTGCTGTCGTGTGTCTTCAATCCGAAGGTGGGATTGTTCTACCTCGCGGTGCTGCCGCAGTTCCTGACCCAGGTGACATTCCTCAACACGCTCACGCTCGGGGCCATCGAATCCAGTGTCGCGGCAATCGAAATGATCCTGCTGGCGGTGGCGGCCGCGCGGGCGGTGGAGTTGCTGCGGCGGCCGCGTGTCCGGGTGCGACTGGAGCAGGCGAGCGCGGCGATCCTGGCGGCGCTGGGTATCGGCACGGCGGCCTCGGCCGCGGCCTGAGTCAGTCGGCGATCTCGGCGCGGTGGTACGCGCCGTTGTAGTACACCAGTGGGCCGACCGCGGGTGAGTTCTCGGTGTTGTCGTGCACCTGGGTGACCAGGCCGATGACCAGGGTGTGGTCGCCGATCGGGAGGAGCTGATGGACCGTGGCGCGGACCCAGATGGGGGTGCCGTGCAGGACAGGTTCGCCGGTGCCGAGCGTCGTCCACAGGGACCGGTCGGTAAAACGCTCCTCGGCGGTCCGGCTGAACCGTTGGGCCAGGTGCTTCTGATGCTCACCGAGGAAATGCACAACCAGCGATTCGGCCCGCAGTATGGCCTCGATGCTGGAGGAGGTCTCGGCGATATTGAACGAGATGAGCGGCGGCTGCGCGGAGAGCGAGGCGAACGAGGTGGCCGTGAAACCCACCGGACCCTGGTCGGACTCGAGCGTGACGATGGTGACCCCGGCCGGATAGTGCCGCATGGCCGCGCGGTACTGCTGCGCGGTAATGCCGCTGAGATCGTCGGGCACGTGTAGCTCGGTGCCGGGCGTCGGGGAATCGCTCACGTCACGAAACTACGTGGTCGAGCGCTCGGTTATTCCACCCTGTAAGAAATCGCTCAGTCCGCGCCGGTGGCGATGCTCAGTCCACGTCGATGGCCAGGCCCGCGGTGATCCGGACCAATTCCCCGAAGGTGGTGCGGAACAGCGTGTTCGGATGCCCGCCCGCGGCCCACAGCTCCTGATACCGCGACAATGCCGTGTCGACGTAGGTCGGCAGATTGGTGGGATGCCCGAGCGGGGCGACACCCCCGATGGGCTGCCCGGTCACCTCGCGGACCATGGCCGCGGGCGCCCGGGAGAGCGTGCCCTCGAGGCGCTCCCCGGTGCGGCTCAGATGCACCTGGTGCGCACCGGACACCAGCAGCAGCACCGGATCGTCGTCGAGCAGGAAGACCAGCGATTTGGTGATCGCCCCGACGGTCACGCCGAGCGCGTCGGCGGCTTCCTGCGCGGTGTGGGTGGGACTGGGCTGGGTGATGATCACCCCGTGATGGCCGCGCGCGATCAAGGTGTCGGAGACCTTCGACGCGACCGGTGGCAGGGACCTGCGCATGGCAACCAGGGTAGAGCGATTGCAGTGGATGTGCCGGGGATCAATAGTCGGGATAGCCCTCCTCCGGGCCCAGCAACTCGGTGAGGCGGTCGCGCACGATCGGGGCCAGATCCTCGACGGTGCGCTGCGAAACCCGCTGGTGCGCACAGGAATCGAAGACCCTTTCCAGGTCGATCGCGGACAGGGCGTGCAGCTCCGCCGCGGCGGCCGTCTGGAGTGCGGCGTGGCCGGGGTACGGGCGGCCGTCGGCGATCTTCTGGGCCCAGGTGACATTGCAGCAGCATTCGTACAGGGCATGAATCGCGCGGCGGCGGGGGAGCGTATTGAAGCGGTCGAGGCCGATTCCGTGATGCATCAACATCCAGACCTCACACACGGGACGGGCGAGTTGTGCGGACCCGCTAATCGTCCGCCGGAAAGCGCTCCGAAGACACTGCGACGCAGCAGATTTAGCACAGGATTTACACCGGCCCGACACGCCCCCGGCACCCCCGATACGCTGGACCGATGACCGAATGGAAGGCTTTCGAGGTCGAAAGCAAGGACCACATCGCCCAGGTGACGCTCACCGGTCCCGGCAAGGGCAATGCCATGGGCCCCGACTTCTGGCGCGAGCTGCCGCTGATCTTCAGCGAACTCGACGCCGACCCGGACATCCGCGCCATCGTGCTCACCGGATCCGGCAAGCACTTCTCCTACGGCCTGGACCTGCCGGCCATGAGCCCGCTGTTCGGGCCGCTGCTGGCCGACAAGGCGCTCGCCGGGCCGCGCACCGACTTCCTCAAGCACGTGCGCAGCATGCAGGACTCGGTCACCGCGGTCGCCGACTGCGTCAAGCCGGTCATCGCGGCGATCTCCGGCTGGTGCATCGGCGGCGGCCTGGACCTCATCGCCGCCGCGGATGTCCGCCTGGCCAGCGCCGACGCCAAGTTCAGCCTGCGCGAGGCCAAGGTGGCCATCGTCGCCGACATCGGCTCGCTGCACCGGCTGCCGGGGATCATCGGCGAGGGGCACGTGCGCGAGCTCGCCTACACCGGCAAGGACATCGACGCGGCCCGCGCCGAGAAGATCGGCCTGATCAACGACGTGTACGCCGACCAGCAGGCCGTGCTGGACGCCGCCCACGCCATGGCGCGCGAGATCGCCGCCAACCCGCCGCTGGTGGTGCAGGGCATCAAGGACGTGCTCGACCAGCCCAAGCGCAGCAAGATCGCCGACGGCCTCCGCTACGTGTCGGCCTGGAACTCGGCGTTCCTGCCGTCCGAGGACCTCACCGAGGCCATCCAGGCGGTCTTCGAGAAGCGCCCCCCGGAGTTCAAGGGGAAATAACAACTCTCGTAGCTACCAGGGGCCGCGCCCCTGAAACCCCTATGGCTCGAGGGGTTCCGTCCCGGAAAAGGACTCCATGCCTCCGGTTCCCGGCCTATCGTTTTGGGCGGGGGACCGGAGGTTTGGCCATGGCTACATCCGAGGTGAGCGAGTCGACCGGTGAGGGCGGCTTCACTCATCGCGAAATACTGGTGATCCTCAGCGGCCTGCTGCTGGGCATCCTGCTCGCGGCGCTCGATCAGACCATCGTGTCCACCGCCATCCGCACCATCGCCGACGATCTGAACGGGTATTCGCTGCAGGCCTGGGCGACCACCGCGTATCTGATCACCGCCACCCTGGCCACCCCGCTGTACGGCAAGCTCTCGGACATGTACGGGCGCAAGCCCTTCTACCTCGCCTCGATCACCATCTTCGTGACCGGCTCACTGCTGTGCACCTTCGCGCAGTCCATGTACGAGCTGGCCGCCTTCCGGGCGCTGCAGGGGCTGGGCGCGGGCGGGCTCATGTCGCTGGCGCTGACCATCGTGGGCGATATCGTGAGCCCGCGCGAAAGATCCAGGTACCAAGGGTATTTCCTGGCCGTGTTCGGCACCTCGAGTGTGATCGGGCCGGTGCTGGGCGGGCTGTTCGCGGGACAGCACAGCATTCTCGGGATCGCGGGCTGGCGCTGGGTGTTCCTGGTGAACGTGCCCATCGGCCTGTTCACCCTGGCCGTGGTGACCCGGGTGCTGCGCCTGCCGCCACGCGAGAAATCCCGTGACCGCGTGGACTACTGGGGCGCGCTGGCCCTCATCATCGCCATGAGCCCGCTGCTCATTGTGGCCCAGCAGGGGCGCGAATGGGGTTGGAGCAGTGCGCGATCCATCATCTGCTACCTGATCGGCGCGCTCGGGGTGATCGCCTTCATCCTGGTGGAAGCCGCGCTGGGGGAGGCCGCGCTCGTCCCGCTGCGCATCTTCGCCAACCGCACCTTCGCGCTCGGCGTGGTCATCTCGTTCGTGGTGGGCGCGGGCATGTTCGGCGGAATCCTGCTGCTGCCACAGTATTTGCAGGCCGACCGGGGTGCGAGCCCGATGCTGGGCGGGCTGCAGATGATCCCCATGGTGCTGGGCATGATGATCGGCTCGGTGGTGTCGGGGCAATTGATCTCGCGCACCGGGCACTACCGCGTATACACACTGCTGGGCTCGGCCATGATCACCATCGGGTTGTTCCTGCTGCACTACCTGAAGGCCGATACGGCGTACTGGATCGTGGTGCTGTTCATGCTGTGCGTGGGCTTCGGGCTCGGCAATCTCATGCAGCCGCTCATCGTGGCGCTGCAGAATGCGTTGCCGCCCAAGGACATGGGTGTCTCCACGGCCGCCGCCACCTTCTTCCGGCAGATCGGCGGCACCCTCGGCGCCGCGGTGTTCCTGTCGATCCTGTTCGATCGACTCGGGCCCAATATCCGCGCACAGCTGATGGACGCGGGCAGGGACCGCAAGTTCCAGGACGCCATCGCCGCCGGGGCGCACGACGGGAATCCCGCGGATATGGCACTGTCGCAAGGGTTTCTGAACCACGACACCTCTGCCGCGCAGGGGGTGCTGAACGACAGCTCGGTGATCCAGAAGCTCGATCCCGTACTCGCACACCCGTTCAAGGTCGGATTCGCGGAATCGCTGTCGACGGTCTTCCTGACCACGTCCGCCGTCACCTTGCTGGCGTTCGTGCTGGTGGTCTTCTGGAAGGAAGTCCCGCTGCGCACGACCGCCGGGCTCGCGGCCACTGCCGAGTAGGACGGGGATTCGGGAAAACGAAAGGGGCGGCGCGGAATCCGCGCCGCCCCTCGTCATCGGGAGCTCAGTGGCCGCCCTGCTCCTTCAGGCGAGCGTAGGCCTCGTCGACCAGCTTCTCGGCCTTCTCGCGGCCTTCCCAGCCCTCGACCTTGACCCACTTGCCGGGCTCCAGGTCCTTGTAGCGCTCGAAGAAGTGCGCGATCTCCTTGCGCTGGAACTCCGGGATGTCCTCGACGTCCTGGATGTGGGCCCACCGCTTGTCGCCGGCGGGCACCGCCACGAGCTTCTCGTCGGTGCCGGCCTCGTCGCTCATGATGAGCACGCCGACGGGGCGGGCCTCGACCAGCACACCCGGGAACACGGGCTCGGGCAGCAACACCATGCAATCCAGCGGATCGCCGTCGCCGCCGAGGGTGTTCTCGATGTAGCCGTAGTCGGCCGGGTACATCATCGGCGTGTACAGGTAGCGGTCCAGCCGAACGCGTCCGGTCTCGTGATCGACCTCGTACTTGTTGCGCTGACCCCGGGGGATCTCGATCGTGACGTCGAACTCCACGTCATCTCCTTTTTCGGTGGGCGGTATGGCTGCCGACTCGCCAGCTCGTTCAAGGGAACGACTGCGCAACGAGGATAGTGTGTGAATGCGGGGCAGTTCGCGGCCCGGCTCGGTTCTGGAGCGACGGAGCGCAGCGACTGAGCGGAGGAGTGCGGAACCGCCGGGCCGCGAACCTGCGACGCCGAAGGCGGCGCAATCAGATACAGGAGACAGCGGCAGGTGTTTGGTCGGAACAAGCAGAACATCGGTGGTCTGGAGGCCAAACGGCGGCGCAGAACCTGGATCGTGGTGTCATTGCTGCTGGTCATCGTCGTGGTGGCGGCCGGAGCGGTGGCGGTGATCCTGAAGCCGTGGACGGAGGAATTCCGGCACGGGGGGTTGACGATCGCCGATCCGCCTCCGCCAGTGAAGCCGATCCCGCAGGTCGCGCCCGCCCCGGTCACCGCACCCGCCGCCTCCGCGAACGGGCTGGCCGCCGCGCTCGGACCGGTGGTCGGCAATCCGGATCTCGGGATCTTCGCCGCCTCGGTCTCCGACGGGGACACCGGCAAGGTGCTGTGGACCATGGACCCGGACAAGGGCATGATCCCGTCCTCCACCGCCAAGATCCTCACCACCGCGGCCGGACTGCTCGCCCTGCCCGATGATCACCGGATCACCACGAAGGTGGTGACCGGCTCGGCTCCCGGTGAGATCGTGCTGGTCGGCGGCGGTGACCCGACCATCACCGCGCAGCCGGACGGCAAGGGCTACTACCCGGACGCGCCCCGGCTGCAGGACCTGGTCGCGCAGATCAAGAGCGCCGGGCAGCGGGTGGACTCCATCCTGGTCGACACCTCCGCCTACGCGGGCCCGAACTTCGCGTCCGGCTGGGACAACGCCGATATCGCGGGCGGCTCCATCGCGCCGCTGGACCCGGTCATGATCGACGGCGGCCGCCTGGATCCGCTGGTCGAATATTCGCCCCGCACACCGACTCCCGCCCTCGACGCGGGCCGGAAGCTGGCCACCGAACTGGGCGTCGATCCCGCCAAGGTGAAGCCGGGCACCGCCCCGGCCGGCGCGAACCAGCTGGCCGCCGTGCAGTCCGCGCCGCTGCGGGAACGCATGCTGCAGGCCATGGTGCACTCCGACAATGTGCTGGCCGAGGCCATCGGCCGCGAGATCGCGGTGGCGAGCGGGCAGGAAGCCTCGTTCACGGGCGCGGTGACCGCCATGACGACCGTGCTGCAGGCAGCCGGATTCGATCTGACCGGCCTGAAAATGGCCGACAACAGCGGACTTTCTACCGACGACCACATCCCCCCGCGCCTGCTCAACCGGGTGCTGACCGTGGCCGCGCTGCCCAACGGCGCTGGGCCGCAAGGCAATTCGACCGCGGACCCGGCCGCGGCCACCACCACAGGCTCCCCGCTCGCGCCGCTGCTGGACTTCCTGCCGGTGGCGGGAGGCACCGGCTCGCTGGCGACCCGCTATGTCGACCGGGATCGCGACGGGGCGGGGTGGATCCGGGCCAAAACCGGAACTCTGTCCGTCTCGAGTGCGTTGGTGGGTTATGTGCTGGACCGCGACGGACGGGTCCTGACGTTCGCCTTGATGTCGAACGATCGGCCGCCGGAGGTGAGCCGACCCGCGCTGGATGCCGTCGCCAACGCACTGCGCAACTGTGGCTGCTCCTGACGGGTGGATGAACATGACCGGATCCGAAAACCCTGTGGCCCCTGCTCGCACCCGGACCACCCTGACCGGTGTCGTGGACTGGAACGTGGCCGCCCGCACCGGCGCCGCGCTGGTGCCCGCCGGGCCGCGGACATCCCGCTACTCGGCCGAACACGCGGTCGCCGAACTCGCCGCCGCCTCGGTCCGTGCCGAGGGCCCGGTCCGCGAGGTCAGCGGCCTCGACGACGGGTCGGTGGTACCGGACGCGCTGATCGTGGACCGGCCCGGCTGGATCCACGCCGCCGCCGAATCCATGGCCCAGCTCACCGGCAGCGGCGTGGAACCCGGGGAGAAGGGCAAACTCGTCGGCAAACCGGCCGGACTGCAGGCCGGGGCCATGCTGGCGTTCCTGTCGACGGCCATCCTCGGCCAGTACGACCCGTTCACCGGGCCCGAGGGCACGCTGCTGCTGGTCGCGCCCAACATCATGGCGGTGGAACGCGCACTCGGCGTGCAGCCCAGCGACTTCCGGCTCTGGGTGTGCCTGCACGAGGTCACCCACCGTGTCCAATTCTCTTCCGCCCCTTGGATCGCCGGCTATATGCGCCGCAATGTCGAGGTGCTCGGTGAGGCGGGCGACGAGCCCCTCACCGACATGCTGGCCCGGCTCGCCGACGCGGTGAAGGAGCGCCGCCGCGGCGGCGACGACCCGGCCGGCGGCGTCATCGGGCTGCTGCGCGCCACCCAGGCCGCACCGCAACGCGAAGCCCTCGACCGCCTGCTCATGCTCGGCACGCTGCTGGAGGGCCACGCGGACCACGTCATGGACGCTGTCGGACCCGCCGTGGTGCCCTCGGTCGCCCGCATCCGCGCTGCCTTCGATCAGCGCCGCAAGCGCCCCGCCAACCCCATCCAGCGGCTGCTGCGGGCACTGCTCGGCATGGACGCCAAGGTCGCCCAGTACGTGCGCGGCAAGGCCTTCGTCGACGAGGTCGTCGACACCGTCGGCATGGCGCGGTTCAACACCATCTGGAGCGACCCCGAAACCCTGCCCCGCACAGACGAAATCGGCGAACCGCAGCGCTGGGTCACCCGCGTTCTCGGCTGAGCCGTTGCCGCCGCACCGTGTCCCCGGGCCCGCGTGCGACGATCAGGGCGTGAACGATCGGCCCCGGCTGCCCGAGACGCCTGCCGCACTGGAGATGCGGCACGCCGTGCGGGAATGGCTGGGACGGTACGCACCCGACGGCGTGGTCGCCGTGGCCCTGTCCGGTGGGGCGGATTCGGTCGCGCTGACGGCCGCCGCCTGTGCGGAGGCGGATGTGGTGGACGCCCTGACGGTGGATCACGGTTTGCAGCCGGGGTCGGCGGAGGTGGCCGCGGCGGCGGCCGCGCTGGCGTCGCGGCTGGGCTGCCGGTCGGCGCGGGTACTGACCGTGGTGGTCGAGCGCGCCGGGCAGGGTCTCGACACCGCCGATCGCAACTCGGACATCGGCCCTGTGGGCCTCAGCGACCGCGCGGGCAAGGCCAGGTACCCGGGTGGTCCGGAAGCGGCGGCCCGGCGCGCCCGGTACGCGGCGCTGGACGAGGCGCGGCAGGGATTGCCGGTGCTGCTCGGGCACACGCTGGACGATCAGGCCGAAACGGTGCTGCTCGGGCTGGGGCGTGGGTCGGGGGCGCGGTCCATTCGGGGGATGCCGGAATTCGATGCGCCGTGGGGGCGGCCGCTGCTGGGGGTGCGGCGGAGTGTCGCTCGCGAACTGTGCGCGGATCTCGGGATCACGCCCTGGGAAGACCCGCACAACAGCGCGCCGGAATTCACCCGGGTACGCCTGCGACACGAAGTGCTGCCTCTGCTCGAGGACGTGCTCGGCGGCGGCGTCGCCGCCGCGCTCGCGCGCACGGCAGCGCACCTGCGGGAGGACGGGGAGGTGCTGGATGCGCTCGCCGGAGAGTTGCTGGCAGTCGCCCGGGACGGTGACGGGCTGCGAATCGAGATACTCGCCACTGCCGCGCCCGCGGTCCGCCGTCGCGTCATCCGCGAATGGTTGCTCGAGCGTGGCGCAAAATCATTGACGGACAGCAATTTACGTGCGGTCGAGGCGCTGGTCACGCGATGGCGGGGGCAGGGCGGGGTCGCGGTGGGCGGTTCGCCCAGTGGGACGAGGTTGGTTGCCGCGCGTGAACATGGCAGGCTCATACTCGGTTCGGAGTAAACCCGGATTCGGGTCGCCATCACTGAAGGGAAACCAGCAGACGTGTACGGGGACGACATCGCGTCGGTGCTGATCAGCGAGGAACAGATCGCCGACAAGGTCGAGGAACTGGCCGAACTGGTCGCCAAGCGCTATCCCGCCGATGCCCCCGAGGGCGACCTGCTGCTGGTGGGCGTGCTCAAGGGCGCCATCTTCTTCATGACCGACCTGGCCAAGAAGCTCACCGTGCCGACGCAGATGGAGTTCATGGCCGTCTCGTCCTACGGATCCTCCACCTCGTCCTCGGGCGTGGTGCGCATCATGAAGGACCTGGACAAGGACATCGCCGGGCGCAATGTGCTGATCGTCGAGGACATCATCGACTCCGGGCTGACGCTGTCGTGGCTGCTGCGCAACCTGTCCAGCCGCAACCCGGCGTCGCTCGAGGTGGTGACGCTGCTGCGCAAGCCCGATGCGCTGCGCACCCAGGTGGATGTGATGGCCGTGGGCTTCGACATCCCGAACGAGTTCGTGGTGGGTTACGGCCTCGACTACGCCGAGCGCTATCGCGATCTGCCGTACATCGGCACCCTGAACCCGAAGGTCTACGGCGGGGAGTGACAACCCTCGTAGCTCTCAGGGGCTTCGCCCCGTAATCCTGGAGATTTCAGGGCTTCGCCCCGGACCCCATTCGAGGATCGAAACCAAGGCCGCTACCGGTTACTGGGAGCGGCCTTCGGCATTGATGTGACGAAACTCACTAAGTCGGCTGGTTTGGGGGGTGGGCCGGGGAAGGTGTCCGTTGCTGGATGTCAGCGCTCGGCTCGCGCGGGAATCGGGCGTGAGGCCGGTGTTATGTGTAACTGCTGGTCAAGTGTCCGCTCGGGGGCGGGCGGGGGAGTGCTGGTGAATGGCCAGGAATTCGCGGGTCCGGTTAACAGAATGTTTCGACGGGGTCCTATGCTGTCTGTAACAAACCTGACGGCTGTTTTCTGATCCAGTTGCAAACTTTTGGGTCGGATACGGCTGGAAAATCAAGACCGATTCTGATAGCAAGGGGCTATGGACCCGCATTTGCGCGACCTGCGGTATTTCGTCGCCGTCGCTGAGGAACTGCATTTCACCAACGCCGCTCAGCGGCTGCACATCGCACAACCCACCCTGTCACGACAGATCCGTCAGCTGGAGCGCCAGCTCGACGTCGTGCTGTTCGACCGCAACCAGCGCAGCGTGGCCCTGACCGTCGCCGGCAAGGAACTTCTCGAAGGCGCGCGGAAGATTCTGGAACTGTGGGAAGTCACCAATGTCGCCCTGCAGGAGGCCGGTGAGGTGCTGCGCGTCGGCATCCAGTCCTCCATCGGGCGCGGCCTGATCACCGACCTGGAGAGCGCCAGCGGCCACCGGCTCGCCCTGCACTCCGCGTCCTGGACCGACCCGTCCAGCGGGCTGGCCGGCCGCCAGGCCGACCTCGCGCTCATGTGGCTGCCGGTGCCCGACACCAGCCGCTACCGCTGGCAGGTGCTGCGCACCGAACCGCGCTGGGTGCTGCTGCCCGAGAACCACGCCTTGGCCGGCCAGGAGCACATCGACTTTGCCGATCTGATCGACGAACCCTTCATCGCCATGCCCGCCGAAGCCGGTGCGGCACGGGACTTCTGGCTCGGTGCGGACGCCCGCGGCGGCCGTCAGGCCAAGATCGGCGCGGAAGCGGCCACCGCCGAGGAGCGCCTCGAAGCGGTCAGCCTCGGCCTGGGCGTGTGCCTGCTGGCCGAGAACAATGTCCCCATGTACCGCTGGCCCGGCCTCACCGCCCGCCCGGTCACCGGCCTGGCCCCCTGCGAACTGGCGGTGGCCTGGCGCGCCGACGACGACCGCCCCACCATCCTCGAGTTCGCCGTCCGCGTGCTCGACGGCGGCTTCGCCGAGAAGGAAGCGGTCGCGGCCCAGTAGACCTCAGCCCCGGCCCGGTCGAAGCGGGCGGCGGCAGAGGGTCGGAGGTTGCCGCGGTCCTTCCGGGAGTACGGGATCGAGACCGAACACGAGACAGACGAACAGCGCCGCGTCACCGAGTGACGCGGCGCTGTGCTGTATCCGGGACCTGTACCGGGACGTCCTCAGGGAGCGACCCGTTGCCACGGGTGGGTGGCCTCGATCTGCGCGGCCAGCCGGAGGATGGTCGACTCGCTGCCGGGCGGGCCCGCGATCTGCGCCGCGACCGGGGTGCCGGTGCGAGGGTGCAGGCCCATGGGCAGCGACAGCGCGGGCCAGCCGACCAGGTTCCACAGTGGCGTGAACGGCGAGAACTTCGTGTTCGCAAGGACATTCGCCAGCCAGGGGCGGGAATGCCAGCGGCGGGCGCGCGGGGCGGGGGTCGCCAGGGTGGGCGTGATGACCACGTCGTAGCGCTCGAAGTAGTCGAGCAGCCGGGCCTCCACCCGATCGACCTGAGATGGGCGCAGCAGTCCGGACTTCAGCACCGCTCTGCCGAGGGCGATGTGTATGCGGGTGCGGCGCTGCAGACGATCCGGGTGCGGGACGGTCGCGGCCTCGCGGGCGGCATTGCCGAGCCAGCGCAGCAGCAGCGCGAAAGTCGAGCCCTGGTATGGGAGTTCGGCGACGCCGATGATGTGGCCCGCCCGGGAGGCGGCCGCGGCGGCCTTGTCGGCGGCGGCGGTCCAGGCCAGGTCGATACGGCCGTGTGGCGTCGGAATCCCGGTGGCCAGGCCGATGCGCAGGGTCGAGGGCGTCTCCAGATCGGCCAGGTCGGGGCGGTCGGCGAGCACCGAGAGCACGAGTGCGGTATCCGCGACCGTCGTTGCGAGGACCCCGTTCTCGGTCATCCCGCCCCACGAGTCCAGTCCTACCTCGGCGGGCACCAGGCCGCGGCCGGGCTTGAGGCCGACGACGCCGCAGCAGGCGGCCGGAATGCGGACCGAGCCGAGCCCGTCATTGCCGTGCGCGATCGGGACCAGGCCGGAGCCGACCGCCGCACCGGAACCACCCGACGAGCCGCCCGCGGAGTAGCGGGTGTTCCACGGATTGCGGGTGATGCTGCCCGGGCCGTCGGTGACACCCCAGAGCCCGAATTCGGGAACCGTGGTGAGGCCCACGACGATCGCGCCCGCGCCCCGCAGCCGTCGCACCACCGGGTGATCGCCGGTGGCGGGGGTGTCGGAACCGGCCAGTGAGCCGGCCCGGGTGACCTCGCCGGCGACGTCGATATTGTTCTTCACCGCGATCGGCACGCCGGCCAGCGGCAGCATGTCCAGGTCCGGTCGTTCGGCCACCGCCCGGGCCTCGGCGCGGGCCGCTTCCTCGCGAACGCGACTGAAGGCGTTCAATTTCCGATCGCGGGCGCGAATCCGGTCCAGCGCCGCGGCGACCGCGTCCTCGGGGGAGATCGAGCCGTTCTGGACGGCCGCGGCGATGCCGGTGGCCGTGGTCAGGTCCACGGGGGGCCGGTCGGATGGGGTGTCGGAATCGGCCGTGGCGCGTGCCACCGCTACCTCCTCGGTGGTGCCGGCTGTGGCGATTTCAGCCGGTAGGTCCGTGCCCTCGTCGTACATGCTGGTCTTCCCCCGTCGCCTAGTGTCGAAATCGGGTGATCCGCTCGTGAGCCGCAAGTTATCATTCCGGCTAGCGGTCGGGGATGATGGTGTCGGGTGTGGCGGGTTCTTTGTCGCAATCTTAGAATCCACGACATCCTCGGATCGACAGTGCGGATCGACGACATCCGTGCCGAACCAGAGGGGTGCGGACATGGCTTCTGGTTCCGACCACCGTTCCGGTGGTTACTCGGCAAAAACGGAATCGAGTGCGGTCGCCGCCTTCACGGCGGCGTGGGACTCCGCTGCGGCGCCGCCCCGAATCTCCGACTATCTGCCCGACGCCACCACGCTGCGACGGGGTGCGCTGATCGAGCTCATCCGGGTGGACATCCGCCATCGCTGGCTGCGCCGCCCCGCCGGGACCGAGGTCTCCCCGCCCAAACGGCTGCGCGAGTACTGCGCCGAATTCCCCGAACTCGCGGACCAGGATCTGCCCGCCGGGCTGGTGTACGAGGAGTTCGTCATCCGCCGGCACAGCGGCGAGCGTGTGGATCCGCGCGACTGCCTGCGCGAATATCCGTATCAGGCGGCCGAGCTGCGGGAACTGCTGAATGCCGACGACGAGGACCAGAACACGCGGCGGGCCGGGCTGGACGAGTCCACGCGCGCTGACTTCGGGCTCGAACGCTCCGACCGGACGCAGCTCGAGGTGACCGCCCGGGCCGGGCTTCCCGCGGACGGCGACACCACCCGGGTGCCCGAACCGGGTGAGGTGACGCTGTACGAGGATCCCTCGCAGCTGGTCGGCGCACCGATCGAGCACACTCGGGCTACCGGCGGGATCACCACGCCCGAGACCGGGGAACTGCTCGATGGCATCGAAATCGGCCAGCGCATCGATGATTTCGACCTGCTGACCAGTCTCGGTTCCGGGGCGTTCGCCCGGGTCTTCCTGGCCCGGCAGCGCTCCCTGCAGCGGCTGGTGGCGGTGAAGATCTCCGCCGACCACGGCACCGAGCCGCAGACCCTGGCCCAGCTCGACCACGACTACATCGTGCGCGTCTTCGACCAGCGGCTGATGTCGGACCGGCGCACCGAATCCGGGCGGCGCCTGCGACTGCTGTACATGCAGTTCCTGCCCGGCGGCACCCTGCTCGGCGTGCTGCGCTGGGTGCGGGCCACCCCGCCCGAGCAACGCAGCGGGCAACTGCTGCTGGACGCGGTCGACGCGGCCATGGAGGAAAAGGGCGAGATCCGGCCCACCGACTCCAGCGTGCGCGCCGAGCTGGCCGGGCTGTCCTGGCCGGAAACCATTGCATGGCTGGGCCGCCGGCTGGCCGAGGCACTGGACTACGCGGACGGGCACGGGGTCCTGCACCGGGACGTGAAGCCCGCGAATGTGCTGCTCACCGCCGAGGCGGTACCGAAGCTGGCCGACTTCAACATCAGCTTCAGCCGGAATATCGACAGTGCCAGCCCGGTCGCGTACTTCGGCGGCTCGCTGTCCTACATGTCCCCGGAACAGCTGGAGGCGTGCCATCCCGGCTCCGCCACCAGCGCCGGCGACCTGGACACCCGCGCCGACATCTTTTCCCTCGGCGTGGTGCTGTGGGAGCTGCTCACGGGGGCGAAGCCCTTCGACGACACCACCGCCGGGCCCGGCGACCACGGCGACCGCACCACCCTCGAGGGCATGCTGGCGCGGCGGCGCGGCGGCGTCGACACCGCCGCCCTCGGCCGGGTGCCGCCCGACTGCCCCGCCGCGCTGCGCCGGGTGCTGCTCAGCTGTCTGGAGCCCGCCCGCGAACAGCGCTGGAGCAGCGGTGCGATCCTGGCCAAACAGCTCGACATGTGCCTGGACGAACGTGCCCGCGACCTGGTCGACCCGCCACCGCGCAGCTGGCGGATGCGGTTGCGGCCGTGGATGATTCCGCTGGTCACGCTGGCCATCGTGGTGCCGAACGCGCTGGCGTCGCTGTACAACATCGCGCACAACCGGGCCTTCATCATCAACCATCTCACCGAGTCGGCCATGCACACCTTCACGGTCACCACGACCACGGTGAACCTGGTGTTCTTCCCGCTCGGGACGGCCATCATCGCCTATCTGTGCCGGTCCCTGATCTTTGTGCCGCGCGGGGTGCGCCTGGGCCGCGAATACGACCCGGAGACGCTCCGCAGAGCCCGCGCGGACGTGCTGCTGGCCGGGGAACGCATCTCCCTGGTGGTGTTCTCGCTGTGGGTGATCGCGGGCGTCATCTTCCCATTCGCGCTGCGCATGACGACCACCGACCTACCGGCCCGCGGCATGGTGCACTTCATAGTGTCGCTGGTGGTGTGCGGGGCCATCGCCGTGGCGTATCCGTTCTTCCTGGTGGCCTTCTATCTGGTGCGGTGCATCTATCCGATGTTCCTGCGGCACGGCGACATCAGCGCCGAGGACGCGGTATGGCTGCACCGGCTGGGCCACCGCTGCACCACCTATCTGTCGGTCGCGGCGTCGGTCCCGTTGCTGGCGGTGGCGGGCGTGACGTTCCTCCCGCCGGAAGACATTCCGCAGGTGATCGTCGCGGTGCGGGTGCTCAGCGTCGGCGGGATCGCGGCCTTCGTCCTGATCTACGCCATGTTCCGTGCGCTGGAGGCCGACCTGGCGGCGCTGGAGCGGGTGGTGTCGTCGACCCCTTCGTCGCGGGCGCCCGGAAACGGCGCGGGTACCGAACCGTGAGCGAACTCGCGGCGCAAGCTCTCGCGCGCTTCGCTGCCGACTGGGAATCCACCCTGCGCGGCGACCGCCACGAACCGCCGAGCCTGGCCGGCTACCTGCCCGACGGGCACGAGGTGCGGCTCGCGGTCCTCACCGATCTGGTGCGGGTGGACATGCGGCAGCGCTGGCGGCGCGCCGGAATGGAGAAGCGGCTCGCGGAGTACCGCAGGGAATTCCCGGAGGTGGGGACCAGCCCGGACTTCGCCGACCTGGTATGCCAGGAATACCTGGCCCGCAGCCGCTTCCGGCCGGTGGACGTGGACAGCTTCACCGCCGAGTACCCGGAGGCGGCCGCCGAGATCCGCCGCCGCTTCACCGGCGACACCCCGCCGGCCCCGCCGCCCGTGCTGCCCGAGGGCATCGGAATCGGCCGCCGCCTCGAGGATTTCGACCTGCTCACCGATCTCGGTGGCCGCGAACACAGCCGCATGTTCCTGGCCCGGCAGCGATCCATGCAGCGGCTGGTCGCGGTGCGGGTGGAGGCGGGCGTGGACAGCGACACCGACACCGTCGCGCAGCTCGACCACCAGCACATCGTCCGGGTCTTCGACCAGCGCCTGATCGCCGACGGCAGCACCGGAAAACCGTTGCGGCTGCTGTACATGCAGTATCTGCCCGGCGGCACCGTCGACGGCGTCCTGGCCCGGCTGCGGCAGGAATCCGCGACGGCCGGACGCGACAGCGCCGATGGCGGACTGCTGCTGCGGGCCATCGACGCGGCGATGGAGGCCAAGGGTGAGAGCCGGCCGGCCGGGTCCCGGGTGCGGGCGGAGATCGCCGGGCTGAGCTGGCCGGAAACCGTGGCGTGGGTGGGGCGGCGGCTGGCGGAGGCGCTCGACTACGGGTTGCGGCAGGGGGTGCTGCATCGCGACATCCGGCCCGGCAATGTGCTCTTCACGGCGGAAGGGGTGCCCAAGCTCGCGGATTTCGCGCTGGGGCCGGTGTACTGGAGTGGGTCGTTCATCGGCGCGGGCGTGAATGATGCTGGGGCGCTGCGGTATCGGTCGCCCGAGGCGCTGGCCGCGCTGCTGGATCCGGCCGCGCCGCTGCCGGACACCCGCGGCGACATCTACTCGCTCGGACTTGTGCTGTGGGAAATGCTCACCGGCGCACTGCCATTCGACGATGCCGACACCGGGACCGATGCCGGGGCGGTGCGGGCCATGCTGACCCGGCGGATGGCGGGCGTGCCCGCGGCGGCCTTGGACGCCCTGCCCGCCGACACCCCGCCCGCGCTGCGGCGGGTGCTGCTGGAATGCCTGCGACCCGAGCCGGCGCGTCGCTGGCAGACCGGCGGCCAGCTGGCCGGGCAGTTGAACCTGTGCCTCGATCCGGGGGCGCGGGACCTGGTGGATCCGCCACCGCACACGCTGTGGGCCCGGTTGCGCGGCTGGCCGGTGCCGATCGCGATGCTGTGCGTGGGCCTGCCGAATGCCGTGGCCAGCTGGTACAACATCCGGATCAACCAGAGTCTCATCGTGAATGAGCTGCCGCTGGTGGATCAGCAGCGGTTCGAGCAGGTGGCGCTGGTGAACAATCTGGTCGCCTTCCCGCTGGCCGCGCTGCTGCTGTTGTGGCTGGCGCGGCGGCCGCTGACCGTCTCCTACCGATTGGCCCGCGGGCATCGGTACACCCCGGCCCAGCTGGCCCGCGCCCGCGCCGACACACTGCTGATGGGGGAGCGGGCGGTGTGGGTGCCGTTCGCCATGTGGCTGATCGCCGGGGTGGCGTGGCCGCTGGCCCTGTCCCGTACGGGGGCGCAGTTGCCGCACAATGCCTTCGCGCACTTCTTCACCGCGCAGGTGGTGTGCGCGACCATCGCGCTGGCCTATCCGTTCTTCCTGATCATGGTGTACGCGGTGCGGTCGCTGTATCCGCAGTTGCTGGCGCGCGGTTCGGTGGGGCCCGCCGATCGGCAGCAGCTGTCGGCGCTGGCCCGGCGCAGCAATTTCTATCTCGCCGCGGCCGCATCGGTGCCGCTGTTGGCGGTGGCCAGCGTGACCTTCGTCTCGACCGCCGATCTGTCGCTGGTGATCGTGCCGCTGCGGCTGATCAGCGTCGGCGGCGTGCTGGCGTTCGTGGTCACCTACCGGCTCTCGCGGATGTTGGAGGAGGACCTGCAGGCGCTGGTGCGTGCCATTCCCGAAGGCGGGCATTGATTCCCCGTAGGCTCGTAGGGGTGGCGATACGTGGCAGTGTCGAAACCTCGTTGGCGGAGTTGGCGGCTCGTGTTCGCCGCCGCGCCGACGGGCACTCCGGTCGGTTTCTGCTCGGTATCACGGGCCCGCCCGGTGCCGGCAAATCCACCCTCGCCCGCGGCATTCGCGACGAACTGAATCTGGCCTCCGGCGCTACGATCGCCGAAGTCGCGCCCATGGACGGATTCCATCTCACCAACGCCCAGCTGCGCGCCGCCGGATTCCTCGATCGCAAGGGCGAACCCGATACCTTCGACACCGACGGCTATGTGGCTTTGCTGCGCACCATCCGTGACACCGCGCCGGGCACGCCGGTGTCCTGGCCCACCTACGATCGCGAGATCCACGAACCGGTCCCCGGCGGCGTCGTGTTCGACCGCCAATCCATCGTGGTGACCGAGGGCAACTACCTGTTGCTCGACGACCGCGCCCACCCGGCCTGGGCGGCCGTGCGCCCCCTGCTCGACGAGACCTGGTACCTGGACGTGCCGCGCCCGATCATCGAACAGCGCCTGCTGCGCCGCCACATTCGCGGCGGTCGCACCCCCGAGGCCGCGCGGACCAAGGTGGCGGCCAGCGACCTCCGCAATGCCGCGCTCGTCGAATCCACCCGCACCCGCGCCGATCTGGTGCTGCGCAAGGCCGGACGCGGCTACCGCATCGACTGAACGCGCTATCCATTCGTCCGAATATCGAAGTGCCGCATCCACTCCCGAGTGCCGGCGAAGCCGCAGGAGGCCGTCGCCACCGCGGCCGCGCGCCGCAGCGCGACCGGGAAATCCGCGCCACGCTCGTGAAAGTGGCAGAACGCGCCGTGCAGGATGTCGCCCGCCCCGAGGGTGTCCACCGCTGATGCCGCGGGGACGGGGATCTCGCCGTGTCCGCCGGGCATCGAGTATCGGATCGGGCCACCGCCACCGGTGATCGCCACCAGCCGCGGTCCTGCCGCGTGCACGTAGTTGAACACCGCACCGGCCGAATCAGCTTGTACCCCAGGCGGAATGAAGGCACTCGAGCAGATGGCGATATCGACGACCGGCAGCAGCGCGCCGTGTACCGGACGCCAGCGCCCGGCATCCAGCACCACCGGCACGCCCGCCGCCCGCGCCGCCGTCGCCAGCCGTAACGCGGGCTCGGGATAGTGGCCGTCCACCAGCAGTACCGTGGCCGTATCGAGCACCTCGGCCGCCGTCTCGTCGAGGGCCGGGTGGATCTGGGATCCGTCCAGCGACACGATGGTCCGGGTGGCCGCCTCGGTGGCGACGATGATCGAGGACACCGGCGGCTGCTGATCGCCGTCGGGCGTGAGGTCCACGGCGGTGACCCCGTTCCGCTGCAGATCACCGCGAATCAGTTCCGCCAGTGGATGTTTGCCCAGCGCGGTCACCAGGGCCGGTGTCGCGCCGGACAGGAAGGCGTAGGTCACCGCCGCATTGGCGGCCGGTCCGCCCGCGCCGAGAAACAGGTCGGCGGCCTGGATCTTGGAGTCCTCGGCGGGATACCGGTCGACGGCATAGGCGAGATCCAGTGTCGACAATCCAGCGAAAACCGCACTCCTGCTACCCATGCCGCCGACCCTACGGCGAACTACTCGCGCACTCGGTGCTCGTAGGCCTTGCGCGCGTCGGAGTCGACATCGTCCAGGAAGGCGCTCTGCGCGCCCAGCGCGCGCCCGATGGCATCGCCCACCGACTGCGGCAGCAGACCCACCATCTGCGAGATGATGCCCGCCATCGTGGTGACCCGGACCTTGGAGCGCGGCTCCACGATCAGCTTGGTGATGGCGTCGGCGATCTCCTCCGGTTCGGCCGGGCGCAGCAGCTTGGGCGCCGTAACCCCGGATCCCAGTTCGGTTTTGGTGAGCGTCGGCAGCACCGAGGAGAAGCGCAGCCCGGTGCCCCGGTACTCCTCGCGTAGGGTGTCGGTGAAGCCCAGCACCGCGTGCTTGCTGGCGTTGTAGGTGGCCAGGCCCGGAATGTGGGTCTCGCCGGCGAGCGAGGCGATATTGATGACGTGTCCGCGCCCGCGCGGCAGCATGCGCCCGATGGCCAGCTTGGAGCCGAGGATCACGCCGTACACATTGATGTCGAGAATGCGGCGGGTGATCTGATCCGGTTCGTCCACCACGCGGCCTGTGGGCATGATCCCGGCATTGTTGATGAGCACGTCGATCGGGCCGAGGCGGCGCTCCACCTCGTCGAGGAAGGCGTCGAAGGACTGGTGGTCGGTGACGTCCAGCCGGTCGTAGACGTCGAAACCCCGTGCGGCGCCGGACTCCTTGACGGTGGTCTCGTCGATATCGCCGATGGCGATCTTGGCGCCGAGGGCCTGCAGGGCGGTCGCGGTGGCCAGGCCGATGCCGCGTGCACCGCCGGTGATCACCACGACCTTGCCGGCGATCGTTCCGAAGTCGGTCATCACATCCCCCGTACGGTCTTGATGATGGCGGGCAGGTTGATCCGCCGCAGTCCGCGGGTGCCGGCGGCCCGCATGGCGCCCATGGCGACGGTCAGCTTGGCCGGCGAATACGGGAACCACAGCGGCTCTTTGGTCTGGGTGGGCAGGATCGGCTTGGTGATGGCCTGCTGACGGCAGTACTTGCGCACGCCGTTGGCCCCGCCCCAGCGCGCACCGGTGCCGGACAGGCCCCAGCCGCCCATGGGTAGCGCGAAGCTGAACATATTCGCGAACACGTCGTTGATGTTCACCGCGCCCGCGTTCAGCTGGCGCGCAACGCGTTCCGCGCGATCCTTGTCGCCGGACCACACCGAGGCGGACAGGCCGTAGATCGAATCATTGGCCATGCGAATCGCTTCGGCCTCGTCGGCCACCTTCATGACCGGCAGCGTCGGCCCGAAGGTCTCCTCGGTCATGCAGGTCATGGTGTGGTCCACGTCGGCGAGCACGGTCGGCTCGAAGAGGGTGCCGACGCCGGTCCGCTTGCCGCCGGTCGTGACGCGCGCACCCGCCTTGACGGCCTCCTCGACGTGCCGCTGCACGATCTGCGCCTGATTCTCGTTGGCGAGCGCGCCCATGTCGTACTCGGGCCGGCGGCCGTCCACGCCCTGGCGGACCTCTTTGACGGCGGCGGTCAGCTTCGCCAGGAACTCGTCGTAGACAGGCGCTTCCACGTACACGCGCTCGACCGAGATACACACCTGCCCGGCGTTGAAGAGCCCGCCGAAGGCGATGCCGTGCGCGGCGCGATCCAGGTCGGCGTCGGCCAGCACGATGGCCGGGTCCTTGCCGCCGAGTTCCAGGCTGTACGGGATCATCCGCTCGGTGCAGGCCGCGGCGATCTTGCGGCCGGTGGCGGTGGAACCGGTGAACTGGATGTAGTCGGCGGTGCCGACCACGGCCGCGCCCGTCTCGCCCGCGCCGGTGACCACCTCGAACACCGGCGGCGCGCCGATCTCGCGCCAGCCGCGCGCCAGCTCGACCGCCGAAAGCGGTGTCACCTCGGAGGGTTTCAGGATGACCGCAGCGCCCGCGGCCAGCGCCGGGATCACATCGATGACCGGCATGGCCAGCGGGAAGTTCCACGGCGTGATCACACCGACCACCTGGTAGGGCCGGAACACGGTGGTCAGCTGCTTGACCCGGGCCAGCGGGCTGTGCGGCGAAGGGTGTTCGTCGGCAAGGAATTTCGCGGCGCGGCGGGCGTAGTAGCCGGTCAGGTCGACCGAGAACGCCGGGTCGATGAGCGAGTCCACGCGGGCCTTGCCGGTCTCGGACTGCAGCACGTCGGCCAGGCGATCGGTGTTGTCCACCAGCCAGTCCTGCAGCTCGAGCAGCCATTTCTTGCGTCCGTCGGGGCCCAGGGCCTCCCAGGCGGGCTGATGCGCGCGCAGGGCGGCGACCTTGGTGGCGACCGTCTCGGCCGAATCGATCGGCACCGTGCCCGCGAGTGCGCCGGTCGCCGGATTGCGGACCTCGAGTTCGGTGGCGGGTGCCGGGGCCGCCTCCGGTTTCGGGGCGGCTCCCGGTTTCGGGGCGGCCTTGACGGCGGTCCCGGCCGGCTTGCGGGTCCCGGTCTTGCGAGCGGTGCCCGCGGCGGGTTCGGTATTGGTCACGATGTGCCTCTCCCCACGTGCGCTACGTTGCGACGGCGAGCTGTGCCCCAGCTCACTGGACTATGATCGTGACACAATTTCGTGAGCCCATGCTTGGCCAATCGGGTCAATTGTTCCGGCCGGTTTTGTGCTCTGAGTACAACCTCGGAGGAGTACCCGTGGCGACGCCCGCGAACCCGGCGGAGATCCGGCTCTGGATCGCCGATTTCGTCGCGGAAACCCTCCCGGCCGACACCCTGGAACAGGTCGTCACCCGGCTCGACGACGCCATCATCGCCCGCATCCCGGAGATGCGGGACCGCGATATGCGCCGCGACCTGGCCGCCAGCAGCCGAGCCCACGCGGTCGCCGTACTCAGCGGCCTCACCCAGGACCTGTTCGAATACCCGGTCCCGCAGGAGGCGCACGCCTTCGCCCGCACCGTCGCCCGCCGCGGCTACGACGTGCGGCTGCTGCTGCGCGTCTACCACCTCGGCCAGGAGGCGGTCATCGACTACATGACCGAGGTGCTCGAACAGCGGCAGCTGCCGCAGGACATCGAAAGATCGGTGCTGCTACGGCTTTTCGACCGCACCACGCGCTGGGTCAGCACCTCGGTCGAGGCCCTCACCGACACCTACATGGCCGAGCGGGAACGGGGTTTGCGCGCCGCGCTCACCCAGCGTGCCGAGATCGTGCGCGCTCTGCTGGACGGCGCCGAGGTGGACATCGAAACCGCTTCGGGCAGGCTCGGATACCGGCTGTCGCAGCGGCATCTGGCGCTGGTGCTGTGGACGGACGAGGATGCCGCGCCGCTGCCGCCGGACGGCGCCGGCGAGGCCGTCGGCCGGCTCGACCGGATCGTGGCCCGCTACGCGGGCGCGCTCGGCAACGGCAGCCTGCTGACCGTGCCCTCGGGTGCGACCGCGCTGTGGGCGTGGATCGGCGTCGACGACGCGCTGCCCGAGCCCGGCGATCCGGTGTGGTCGGTGGACCCGCCCGTGCGGGTGGCGATCGGTGTGCCCGCCGCGCACGCCGCCGGCTTCCGGGCCGGCCACCGCGAGGCGGTCGCCGCCCGGCAGGTCGCCGAGCGCGCCCGCCCAGGCATGTCGCGGGCAGTGCACTACTCGGAGGTGGAGGTCGCCTACCTGGCGGGATCCGACGAGACCGCCATGCGGTCGCTGATCGACCGGGAGCTGGGCGCACTCGTCGCACCCGACGCGCAGTCGGCGCGACTGCGGGAAACCTTGCATGCCTACCTGCGGGCCCGCCGCAGCCCGGACGCGGCCGCGAAACTGCTCGGCGTGCACAAGAACACGGTGCGATACCGGATTCAGCGCATAGAAGAACTACTCGGTCACTCTCTCGACCAGCGTGGTACGCGACTGGAGGTCGCGCTCGACTGCGTGGCGGTCTACGGCGTATGAGTTCGCGAGCGTCAGCTCGCTTCCTCCGCGACGGTGTCCCGGGCGGCGCGTCGCCGGGTGGGCGGCTCGCCTTCGGAGGCCCGGCGCTCCGGTAATTCCGCCAGCAATTGTGTGGTGGCCGCGGCAATGGCGGCCACTGCCTTGTCCACCGCGGCCTTGGTGGCCGTCGTCAATCCCGACACCCCGCCGACTTTGCGCACGTATTCCTGTGCGGCGGCGTAGATTTCCTGCTCCGTGGCGGCCGGACTCAGCCCGCGGAGGAGGGTGATGTTCCCACTCATGCCCCCAGAGGTTAGCGCTCGATTACCCGCTGTGACAGGGCAAAATTCAGACAATTGCGCGAGTGCGTCGCGTGGCGCCGGCGGGAATGTCGCACAGTGGCCGCCGGAATTCCGAACCGAATGGTTTGCCGATTATTCGCGCCCGACGCGGCCGGTGTGGCACACGTGATCGGCGAATAGTGGGCCACTCCAAGATCGATGGGGAACAATCGGGGTATGTCTGCCCGCGACGTGCCCACGCTGACGACTTTTCCATACCCGGAGCTCGACCAGCGCGAGGACGATCACTGGTCCGGTGCGCAGGTCTCCGACGACGAACTGCGCGCCCTCGCGCTCGGCGGCTTCTACTCCTCCCGCTGGGACGCCTTCCACGACGCCCTGCTGCTCGGCCCCGAACGCGACCATCCCCTCGGTGATCGCCGCGAACTTGCCATCGATACCCTCACCGGCGCCTGGGGCATCACCGACGGCACCGAGGCCATGGCCTCGATGGAACAACTGCTGGACGGCATGCACGGCCCGCTCTACGCGCTCGTGCATCCACTTGTCATGGCGGCAATCAACTCCCCTGAACGGGATCGCTTCGGCGAGCGCGCCGACCGGCACCGCGCGTTCCTGCGGCAGGTCGGCTCATTCCGCGGCATGGAGAATCCGGAGGCGCTGGTCCGCGATTACGACATCTGGTCGCAGGCCATCAAACTCGGGCTCACCGACCATCTGGTCCGCCCGCTGCCCACCGATATCCAGGCCTGGGATCTGGCCCGCGTCGTCGCCGTCGCCCGCATGGCCTACACCGCGGGCTACCTCGACGCCGATGTCGCCTGGGATTACCTCATGCGCGCGCTGCCCCCGGCTCAGCGGAAATACCGGAACTGGCGGCAATTCGGCGACGCCTACCTGGCCGGGTGGACCTACTGGCAGGCGTGCGAGGACCTCGCGGAACTGAAATCCGGTGGCGTGGACCGGCGGATGGAATTGCTGCGGCTGTGGATGCGTCCCACCAGCCCGTGGCGGCGCATCGCTCTGCAGCCGGACGAATGAGCCGGTCGGGTTTGGGGGCTCGACCCCCAAACCTTTTCACTCGATCTGCCCGGTGCTCAATCGGGCAGGGACCGGAGAATTCCGCGTCCGTACCGCTGGAACTGCGCGTCGTCGACCATGCCGAGCGAATGCCGCTCGACCAGCAATTCCCATTCGGAGTACAGCTTCGCCACACCGGGATCCGCGGGCCCGGCGGCGCCGTCGGCCACCTCGCGCTGGATGGCGAAATTCAAAGCGCCCGTTACCCGATCGGTGTCGGCCCGGTCGGTGCCGGTGAAATGCCAGGTCAGATTGCCGTCGCTGACCTCGACGCCGTACTCGGCGGGCGCGACGCCCGGTCCCTCGGCGTCGTCGGTCGTGCGTGCCCACAGCAGGGTCGCCACCGGTAGCTCATGGGCGAAACGCTTGCCCGAGCTCAGCGAGACGAAGATCATCCGGGTGGTGGTGATCGCGAGCAATCCGGTGGCCCGGGGCGCTGGCGCCTGCGCGGTGACGAGGGCGGTCTCCAGTACGTATTCACCGGGGGTGACATAGCGCTGCAGCGCGGCGACGGCCGGCTTGGCGTCGCGCTTGGGCGCCATCCGGCGCACCGCACGATCCACGTCCGCGCGGGCCGGCCCGCTGCGTCCCCAGGAGGGTGCGGGCGGGGTGAGGTCGGGGGCGGCCACGTCCAGTCGCTGGGTGGCCAGGATCTGATTGTTGATGCGCTCGACGATGACGGTGGCGGCGGGCACATCGTGCTCGGCGATGAGCACCGGCAGCGGGGTCCGGTCGGCGGGGACGCCGGTCAGGACGGGGGTCGGGTAGCGCAAATATATTTCGATGACGACGGCGTCATCGGCGCGCCGGTTCAAACGCACCTTGAGCAGGTCGCTTACCGGCACGTCGAGCACGCGCTCGCCGTCGGTTCCGGGTCGCAGCACCGTCAAACGCCCGTTGCCATGACGCACAATCGCTGTGGGTGTCCGTAGCTCGACTATGTCCATACCCCCTGCGCTCTGTTGTGTCGTCACTCACGATGAGACGACCATGCCATGATTGTGACCACTCGGTCCGACACCAGGGGGTGATCGACCCAGTGTGTTGCCGCAGATGGTCGGGGAACCACCCGCGTTCTCCAGCCGTTTACCTGTTGAACTGCACTAGCTGCCGAACTACGCGATGTAACGACTAGACCGTACGCGGTAACGTGGCATGTCCGCATCCGTTCGCCGGAACGGGCGTGCCACGCAAGCATCGCAGGCAAACCGGATACACCCCCCGGAAAGGACTGGCCGCCGGCCGACGCTCTATGAACCGCAAGACTGTGTTCCGCAACCTGGCCATAGTCGCGGGCTTCCTGCTCGTGATCTGGTTGGTCAGCTATTTCAGCAACGACACGCGCGGCTGGCATAGCGTCGATACCTCGGTGGCGCTTTCCCAGCTCCAGGACAAGTCGAATGTCGATTCGGTCCAGATCGACGACAAAGAACAGCAACTGCGCATCACGCTGAAGAACGGCAATGATGCCACCAAGGGCGAGACCAAGCTCATCGCCAAGTATCCGGGCGGCGGCGAGGTGTCCGCGCAGGTCTTCAAGGCCGCGCAGGATTCGGGCGCCAAGGTCAACACCACCGTCAAGCAGGATTCCTGGCTGAGCCAGATTCTGCTGTTCATGCTGCCCATGGTGATTCTGCTGGGCCTGTTCATCTTCGTGATGGCGCGCATGCAGGGCGGCGGCCGCGGCGGCATGATGGGCTTCGGCAAGTCGAAGGCCAAGCTGCTGTCGAAGGACATGCCCAAGACCACGTTCCAGGATGTGGCGGGCGCCGACGAGGCCATCGAAGAGCTCTACGAGATCAAGGACTTCCTGCAGAGCCCGGCGCGGTATCAGGCGCTGGGCGCGAAGATCCCGAAGGGCGTGCTGCTCTACGGCCCGCCGGGTACCGGTAAAACGTTGCTGGCCAAGGCCGTTGCCGGTGAGGCCGGGGTGCCGTTCTTCACCATCTCGGGTTCGGACTTCGTCGAGATGTTCGTCGGTGTCGGCGCCTCCCGGGTGCGCGACCTGTTCGATCAGGCCAAACAGAACAGCCCCTGCATCATCTTCGTGGACGAGATCGACGCGGTCGGCCGCCAGCGTGGCGCCGGCCTGGGCGGTGGCCACGACGAGCGCGAGCAGACCCTGAACCAGCTGCTGGTGGAGATGGACGGCTTCGGTGAGCGCACCGGCGTCATCATCATGGCGGCCACCAACCGGCCCGACATCCTGGATCCGGCGCTGCTGCGCCCGGGCCGTTTCGACCGGCAGATCCCGGTCGGCAACCCGGACCTGAACGGCCGTCGTGCGATTCTGCAGGTGCACTCCAAGGGCAAGCCGATCGCGACCGACGCCGACCTGGAGGGTCTGGCCAAGCGGACCGTCGGTATGTCGGGTGCGGATCTGGCCAATGTGATCAACGAGGCCGCGCTGCTCACCGCGCGTGAGCACGGCAACGTGATCACCGGTGCGGCCCTGGAGGAGTCGGTCGACCGTGTCATCGGCGGTCCCCGCCGCAAGTCGCGGGTGATCAGCGAGCACGAGAAGAAGATCACCGCCTACCACGAGGCCGGTCACACCCTGGCCGCCTGGGCGATGCCCGATATCGAGCCCGTCTACAAGGTCACCATCCTGGCTCGCGGCCGCACCGGCGGTCACGCCATGACGGTGCCCGAGGACGACAAGGGCCTGATGACCCGCTCGGAGATGATCGCCCGCCTGGTCATGGCCATGGGTGGTCGCGCGGCCGAGGAGCTGGTGTTCCACGAGCCGACCACGGGCGCCTCGTCCGATATCGACCAGGCCACCAAGATCGCGCGCGCCATGGTCACCGAGTACGGCATGAGCGCCCGCCTGGGCGCGGTCCGCTACGGCGAGGAGCAGGGCGACCCGTTCCTGGGCCGGTCCATGGGCATGGCCTCGAGCTACTCGCACGAGGTGGCCCGCGAGATCGACGAGGAGGTGCGCAACCTCATCGAGGCCGCGCACACCGAGGCGTGGGCGGTGCTCAACGAGTACCGCGACGAGCTGGACTCCCTGGCCACCGCGCTGCTGGAACGCGAGACCCTGCACCGCAAGGATCTCGAGGAAGTGCTGACGACGGTCGAAAAGCGGCCGCGCATCACGGCTTTCAACGATTTCGGTGACCGCACCCCGTCCGATCGCCCGCCGGTGAAGACCCCGCGCGAGCTGGCTGCCGAGCGCGGTGAGCCGTGGCCGGAGGAGAACTCGCGGCCGTCGCATCCGGTGGTGCAGCCCGCCAACGGCTATCCGGAACCGGTCTACGGCACCGCGCAGCCGCAGTACGGCGGCTATCCGGCGCCCGCGCCGCAGGGCTATCCGCTGCCGCAGGCTCCGGCTTATCCGCGGCACGGTGCGCCGACGCACGGTTCGCGTCCGGACTACGGCGCTCCGGCCGGTTGGTCGGCGCCGGGCTGGCCGCCGCAGGAGGACGAGGCTCCGGCGCCGCAGCCGCGCGGCACGTACGGCGGCTGGGCACCCGCGGGCAACCAGCGGTATCAGCCGGGCGGCCAGTATCAGCCGGGCTACTCGCAGCCGGAGCATCCGGCCGCGCAGCCGGCGTCCGGGAATGACGAGGACGAGAAGAACGGTTGGGACGGACCGAACGGTCGTCGCTGACCGCGGTCCCGATAGGCTCAATGGGTTCGCGGCCCGCCTCGGGCGGGGTTCGGACGCTGGGGGAACGCCCCGCGGCCGGATCCGCCCGAGTGGTTCGGCGACCGCGTCCAGGCCGCGTGTGCATGTGCGGCAAGTCAACACAGGAGGTGTCGATTGTCGGCCACCAACAATCGTGTCGTGTCCGGCCTGATCGCGCTCGACACCGGTCGACCGTTCGATCAGGACCGTGCGGAGGCTGCCGTGCGGGAACTGCTGATCGCGGTCGGCGAGGATCCGGATCGTCCCGGGCTCGCCGACACCCCGGCCCGGGTGGCGCGGGCCTATCGGGAGATGTTCGCCGGACTGTTCACCGATCCGTCCGAGGTGCTCAACACCACCTTCGAGGAGGGGCACCAGGAGCTGGTGCTGGTTCGCGACATCCCCATGTACTCGACTTGTGAGCACCACCTGGTGGCGTTCCACGGTGTCGCGCACGTCGGCTACATTCCGGGCCCGCACGGCCGGGTGACCGGACTGTCCAAGTTGGCTCGCCTGGTCGATCTGTACGCCAAGCGCCCGCAGGTGCAGGAGCGGCTGACCAGCCAGATCGCCGACGCGGTGATGGAGAAGCTGGATCCGCGCGGCGCCATCGTGGTGATCGAGGCCGAGCATCTGTGCATGGCGATGCGCGGTATCCGTAAACCGGGCGCCTCCACCACCACCTCGGCGGTGCGCGGCATGCTGCAGACCAATGCCGCCTCTCGCGCGGAGGCCCTGGATCTCATTCTGCGAAAGTGAGCGCACCGACCATGGCCGAGAGCGGTACACGGGGGGCCAACCTGGTTGTTCCTCGTGGGGGCCGCTCATGCGTGGTGATGGGCGTCGTGAACGTCACCAGCGACTCGTTCTCCGATGGCGGCCGCTACCTGGATCCGGGTCTGGCGGTGGCGCACGGTCTCGACCTGTACGAGATGGGCGCGGACATCATCGATGTGGGAGGTGAGTCCACCCGGCCCGGCGCGGTTCGTATCGACCCGGAAACCGAAGCGGCGCGGGTGGTTCCGGTGATCCGGCAGCTGGCCGCGGCCGGGGTGCCGACAAGCGTGGACACCATGCGGGCGAGCGTGGCCGAGGCCGCCATCGCGGCGGGTGTGTCCATGGTCAATGACGTCTCGGGCGGCCGTGCCGACTCGAACATGGTGAAAGTCGTTGCGGCGACCAAGATCCCGTGGATCCTCATGCACTGGCGGGCCGAGGCGGACTACCGCCACGCCGGTCCCGCCGAGCAGTACGACGATGTGGTGTCCAAGGTCTGGGAGGAGCTGAACGCGCAGGTCGAGTTCGCCCTCGCCGGCGGTGTCGACTTCGGGCAGCTGGTGCTGGACCCGGGCCTGGGCTTCGCCAAGAACGCCGACCACAACTGGGAGTTGCTGGGCGGCCTGTTCTATCGCATGACCGAGATGATGGACGCGGGCCTGCCGATCCTGATCGGGGCCTCCCGCAAGCGTTTTCTGGGCGGCCTGCTGGCCGATGCCGAGGGCCCGCGCTCGCCGGACGGCCGCGAGGTCGCCACGGCCACGATTTCCGCCCTGGCCGCCGAGCACGGTGCCTGGGGTGTGCGGGTGCACGATGTCCGATCGTCGCTGGACGCCATCGCGGTGGTCGACGCGACCACCAATGCGGCCCGGCGCCTGCGGGATCGGTATGTGCGGGAACGGGAGACAGGGGAGCGGCTGTGAGCATCGATCGCGCCGGATCGCCGGGCGACCGGATCGAATTGCCCGGTGACCGTATCGAATTGCGCGGGTTGCGCGTGTTCGGCCATCACGGTGTCTTCGACTTCGAGAAACGCGACGGCCAGGAGTTCGTCGTGGATCTGACGCTGTGGACGGATTTCACCGCCGCCGCGAAGTCGGACGACATCACCGATACCGTGCACTATGGCGAGCTGGCCGAGCAGGTGGTGCAGATCGTGGCCGGGGAGCCGAAGGATCTGATCGAGACGGTGGTCTCGAGCATCGCCGACGAGGTGATGGCCGATCCGCGTATCCAGGCCGTGGAAGTGGTGCTGCACAAGCCTTTCGCGCCGATTCCGCATACCTTCGAAGACGTCCGTGTAGTTACGTCCCGTCGTCGCGAACCGGAGGAGTAGAGCGGTGACCCGCGTTGTCCTGTCGATCGGATCCAATCTCGGTGACCGGCTGGCGCATCTGCGCAGTGTCGTGGAGGCGCTGGGCCCGCGCGTGGTGGCGGTCTCGTCGGTGTACTCGACCCCGCCGTGGGGCGGGGTGCCGCAGCAGGACTATCTGAATGCCGTGCTGGTGGCCGAGGATCCGGCCATGGAGCCCTCGGACTGGCTTCGCCTGGGTCAGGAGCTGGAGCAGGCCGCGGGCCGGATCCGGGAAGTCCGGTGGGGCGCGCGCACTCTCGATGTGGACGTGGTGCAGGCCGAGTCGCGCCGCCGCGACGGCCGGGTGGTGGTGCGCAGCCTGGATCCGGTGCTGACGCTGCCGCATCCGCAGGCCCACCATCGCGCGTTCGTGCTGGTGCCGTGGCTGGAGATCGATCCCGACGCGGAGCTGGAGGCGACCGGCGCGCTGCGCACGCTGCGGGAGTGGTTGTCCGCCTTGGATTCTGCCGAGGTGAGCGGGGTGCGCCGCACCGAGCTGACATTGGGCTGGACGCCGTGACGACGGAGCTGCCGCGGTGAAGCCGACCCGCATTCTCGATCTGTGTGCGAATGTCCTGCTGGCGGCGATCGTGGCCTGGGTCGCCACCAATATGGCGTATTCGAGCTTCCCGCCGATATCGGTGTTCTCGGGCGCCTCGCTATTGCCGGTGGCGCTGCTGGAGGCGGTGCTGGCCTTCGTGATTCGGCAGCGTAAGGACAATCACGGGATAGGTCCCGGTCCGGGGCAGCTGCATGCGATCACGGCGGCCCGGGCTGTGGCGCTGGCGAAGGCGTCGGCGCAGGTGGGGTCGCTGGTGGGCGGGATCTGGCTGGGTTTCCTGGTGTGGCTGCTCATGCAGCGCTCGGATCTGCGTGCGGCGGCGTCGGATACGCCGGGCGCGGTGGTGGGTCTGCTGGGCGGGGTGGCCCTGGTGGCCGCGGCCCTGTGGCTGGAGTATTGCTGCCGCGCTCCCATTGAGCCGCCTGATGAGGCGGCTACTTCATAGCTAACAGATTGGCACTGATCATCGTCAAGGTGGGGACCACACTCCCGAGATCAAGCTACGCTGGCGGACATGGTTTCACCCTCCCGTAGCAGTGCTTCCCGTCGCCGCCGGGAGGATGCGGGAAAGTTCTTCACCGGCTTTCTGCTTCTCCTCGGACTGGTTGCCAGCGTTTTCCTGGTCTTCAGTGACAACCTCCACCTGATCCGGGTGGGCCTGGTCGCGGCCCTCTGGGCGGCCGCCATCGGCGCGCTCGCGGCCACCCGTTATCGCAGGGAAGCGGCCGTCGACAAGGCGAAAGTGGGTGACCTCCAGAAGGTCTACCAACTCCAGCTGGAGCGCGAGGTTGCTGCCCGCCGCGAATACGAGCTCGGCGTCGAGACCAGGGTCCGCCACGAGGTCGGCGCCGACGCCGCGGAGATGGCCGCGCTGCGTGCCGAACTCACGGTCCTGCGCGAGAGCCTGCAGCGTCTGTTCGATGGCGATCTGCCCTCCGAGCGCCCGGCCCTGCGCGCGGATGCCGTTCGGGTCCAAGAACTTCCGAGTAGCGAGTCCCGCCCGGCCCCCGAGGCGGCGAACGATAACTGGGCGGACGCGGATCCCTGGGACCCGTGGTCGTCCCCCGACCAGGCCGAGGACGACGACGACCCCCGCGCCCGCATGGCCCCGAAGTTCGATCCCGAGCATCCCGAACCGCCGGCCTTCGCCACCCCCTTCGACGACCCGGTCACCGCCGAGACGTCGATCATCACCGACGCCATGCGTCAAGACTACGAGGCCGAACGTACCGCCGCCGAACCGGATTCGCCCGTCCCGCCCCCGAACCCGGAGGCCGCCAACGAATCCGGCGACGTCCCCGCGGCCAACGGCCATACCGGCGCCAACGGCAATGCGCCCGCCAATGGCGGTACTGCCACCAGTACCCATGCCGCTGCCAATGGCGCCGCCACCAACGGCCCTGTCCCCGTCCCGCGCCTGACCCCCGACCCCGCCTCCGCGGCCCCGGTCGGCCGCGCCACCGCCCGCCGTCGCCGCCGGTCCGAAGACGACACCGACGCCGAAGGCACCCACCGCCTCTCGGTCGCCGAAATCATGGCCAACCTGAAGTCCGAGAACAGCAACTGACCCTCACCCGCCAGAGTTGCCTATCCCACAGTGGGTAGCTCTGGCGAATCGGCGGCGATATCCTCGCACGAGTAACGTCCGGTACCCGCAAGGCGGGACTGGAACGACTTTCGAGAGGACAAAGTGACCTCGGACAAGGATGTCTGCGGGACCGATCCTGCGCCTGCACGCTTGACGGTGGGAATCGTCTCGGCGGGACGCGTCGGATCCGCGCTGGGTGTGGCACTGGAGCGTGCCGGTCATGTCGTATTCGGGGTGTCCGCGATTTCGGATGCCTCGGTGCGTCGTGCCGCCACGCGCCTGCCGGATTCCCGCATCCTGCCCGCCGAGGAGGTGGCCGCCCGCAGTGAGCTGCTGATTCTAGCGGTGCCGGACAGTGAATTGCCGGGTCTGGTCGCGGGTTTGGCGGTTGCGAACACGGTGCGCGCGGGCACCATCGTGGTGCACACGTCCGGTGCGAACGGGGTCGGCGTGCTGGCGCCGCTGACCGCGCTGGGCACGCTGCCGCTGGCGATTCATCCGGCCATGACGTTCACGGGACACGACGAGGATGTGGCCCGCCTGGCCAATGCCTGCTTCGGCGTGACCGCCGCGGACGACATCGGCTATGCCATCGGGCAGTCGCTGGTGATCGAGATGGGCGGCGAGCCGGTGCGGGTCGCGGAGGAGAATCGCACCCTCTATCACGCGGCTCTCGCCCACGGCAGCAACCATCTGGTGACCTTGATCGTGGATGCGGTCGAGGCGTTGCGCGCCGCGCTGTCCGGTCCGGGTCTGCTGGGTCAGCAGACGGTCGACGATCAGCCGAACGGCCTGGCCGAGCGCATGCTCGCGCCGCTGGCCTCGGCCGCCCTCGACAATGCCCTGCGCCGCGGTCCGGCCGCGTTGACCGGCCCGGTGGCGCGCGGCGATGTGGCCGCGGTGGCCGCGCATCTGGACGCTCTCCAAGCCCTGAATCCACAGCTGGCCGCGGGCTACCGCGCCCTGTCGCTGCGTTCGGCCGAGCGCGCCGGGACCAATCCCGCCCTGATCGATCTGCTGGAAGGACCCCGGTCGGGCGGTCAGGCGCGGAGGCGGCAGCGAAGCGTAACCACGGAGGGCCCCGACCGGCCGGAGAAAGGACACTGACGCCCATGGACCCCAAGCTGATTGGCACCTACAAGCGCGGCGAGCTGACCGTGCTGCACGATCCGGCCGTCATGACCAAGGTCGTGAAGGCGCTGCGGTCGGTGGGCCGCCGGGTCGCGCTGGTACCGACCATGGGCGCGCTGCACGAGGGCCACCTGGAGCTGGTGCGGCTGGCCAAGCTGACCAATACCACCGTCATCGTGTCGATCTTCGTGAACCCGCTGCAGTTCGGCGCGAACGAGGATCTCGACAAGTACCCGCGCACCCTGGACGCGGATGTGGAACTGCTGCGCGGCGAGGGCGTGGAGCTGGTGTTCGCGCCCAGCGCCCAGGACATGTACCCGTTCGGCACCCGCACCACGGTGCAGGCCGGTCCCGACGGCGACATCCTGGAGGGCGCTACCCGCCCGGGCCACTTCTCCGGTGTGCTGACCGTGGTCTCGAAGCTCTTCAATATCTGCCAGCCGCACGAGGCGTTCTTCGGCGAGAAGGACTACCAGCAGCTGGCGCTGATCCGCCAGATGGTCGTCGACCTGAACATGGACGTGAAGATCGTGCCGGCGGCGACCGTCCGCGAGGCGGACGGTCTGGCCAAGTCCTCCCGCAACCGCTACCTGAGCGCGGAGGAGCGCGAGCTGGCAACGACCCTGTCGGCGGCGCTGCTGGCCGGCCGGCACGCGGCGGGCCGGGGTCCGGAGGCCGTGCTGGAGACCGCGCAGTCCGTGCTGGATCTCGCACCGGACATCCAGGTCGACTATCTGGCCCTGCGGGGTGCGGACTTCTCCGAGCAGTGGCCGACCGGCAATGCCCGGCTGCTGGTCGCGGCGCGGGTCGGCACCACCCGCCTGATCGACAACATGCCCGTCTCCATCGGCAAGCCGCTCGATGGCCACCCCACTGCCCCCGATCAGCCTGCCCAGGCAGCTCTCTAGGAAGACGACGACGATGTTGCGCACCATGATGACGTCGAAGATCCACCGCGCCACGGTGACTCACGCCGATCTGCACTACGTGGGTTCGGTGACCGTGGACCAGGACTTGCTCGATGCCGCCGACCTGCTCGAGGGCGAGAAGGTCAGCATTGTCGACATCACCAACGGGGCCCGCCTCGAGACCTATGTGATCGCCGGCGAGCGCGGTTCCGGCGTGATCGGAATCAACGGCGCCGCAGCGCATCTCGTACATCCCGGCGACCTGGTCATCCTGATCGCCTACGGCATGATGGACGAGGCCGAGCTGAAGAACTATGCCCCGCATGTGGTCTTCGTCGACGAGCGCAATCGCCCGGTCGAGCGGGGCACCGATCCGGCGCACGCCCCGGAGGGGTCCGACCTGATCTCGCCGCGTTCGCTCTCGCTGGCCTGAGCGGCGGGCCATGCTGCTGACCATCGATGTCCGCAACACCAGCATCGAGCTGGGCCTGTTCTCCGGCAGCGGAGATCACGCGAAGCTGGTGCGGCACTGGCGGATGCACACCAATCCGCTGCTGACCGCGGACGAATTCGCGCTGCAGGTGCGCGGTCTGATCGGCGCGGACGCCGATCAGGTGGTGGGCGTCGCGGCGCTGTCCACGGTGCCGCCGGTGCTGCGCGAGCTGCGCGAAATGCTGTCCCGCTATTGGGTTGATGTCCCGCACGTGCTCGTGGAACCCGGTGTGCGCACGGGTATTCCGCTGCTGGTCGACAATCCCAAGGAGGTCGGCGCGGACCGCATCGTGAATTGTCTTGCGGCATATCACCGTTTCCACTCGCCGGCCATCGTGGTGGATTTCGGGACGGCCATCTGTGTGGATCTGGTGTCGGCCAAGGGGGAATTCCTCGGCGGCAGTATCGCGCCCGGTGTGGAGATTTCCACCGAGGCGCTGATCGCCCGCAGTGCGCTGCGCCGCGCGGAGCTGACCCGCCCGCGGTCCGTGGTGGGCAAGAACAGCATGGAGTGCCTGCAGTCGGGCGCCATTTTCGGTTTCGCGGGCCTGGTGGACGGCCTGATCGATCGCATTCGCGATATCGACGCCTTCTCCGGCGACGATGTGGCCGTGGTGGCCACGGGCGCGACCGCGCCGCTGATCGTGCCGGAGTCGGAGACCATCGAGCATCACGAGCCGCATCTGACGCTGGACGGCCTGCGCCTGGTCTACGAGCGCAATCAGCAGCGTCGGGCCCGGCCCGAGCCCGGCACCGCCCGACCCTGAACAGACCGGCTGGAATAAAAGTGACGCAGTCGTCGCCGGGAGCCCTGGTGGTTCTCGGCGAACCGCTGTTAGACTCGCCGACGTGTATTTCCGCGTGAGCATCCAGGAGTGTTGTCGAGGCTGATTCGCCTCGACGGTCGTCGAGGCTTCGTATAGCCCCCGACCACAAACACACTTCTTGGAGTTTCGCTCATGCGTTCCTCTGTTCTTTCCCTCCCGCTCGACACCCGTGCCGCCTCGCCGCTCCTGCCCGAGGTCACCGAGCGGGCCACCGCCTCGGCCCTGCCGACCCGGCTGCGTCCGGCCGATCTGCTGCGCCTGACCGATGAGGGCGCCCAGGACGTGCTGGAGGGCCGCTACGACCACCTGCTGCCCGACGACGGTCTCTGGCCCACCGAAAACCGCTGGGCCACAAGGCTCGTCGCCGATGACGAGGTGGACATCTGGCTGATCAGCTGGGTCGAGGGCAAATACACCGAACTGCACGACCACGCCGGCTCGCTGGGAGCGCTGACCGTGCTCTCCGGCGCGCTGTCGGAATATCGCTGGAACGGCCGGGATCTGCGCCGCCGCACTCTCACCGCGGGTGATCAAGCCTCTTTCCCGCTCGGCTGGGTGCACGACGTGGTGCGTGCCCCCGAGGCGGAGGCCGGCATCACCGGCCCGCTGAATCCGACTCTGAGCGTGCACGCCTATTCCCCGCCGCTGACGGCCATGTCCTATTACGAGGTCACCGGCCACGGCACCCTGCGGCGCACCCGTTCCGTCCTTACAGACCAGCCCGAAGGCGAACTCGAATGACCCACATGACGATCGACGGCATGCTCGCCCAGGCCCGCGGGCAGCTGCGCCGCCTGCTCCCGATCGAATTGCCGCAGGCCATCGCCCGGGGCGCGATCCTGGTGGATATTCGCCCGCAGGCGCAGCGGATGCGCGAGGGCACCCTGCCGGGCGCGCTGGTGATCGAGCGAAATGTCCTGGAATGGCGTTTGGATCCGTCGAGTTCCGCGCGTCTGGCGATGGCCGAGCATCACGATATGGAATGGATCATCGTCTGCTCGGAGGGATACACCTCGAGCCTGGCCGCCGCCTCGCTGCAACAGCTGGGCCTGCGCCGTGCCACCGACCTCGAGGGCGGATATCAGGCCTTGAAAGCGGCGGGCCTGCTGACCGCCGCGGCCAGTGCCCCGCACTTCGAACGCGAGGTTGCGACCCTCGCCTGGCTGTAGCCGAACCGGCGGGGAGGCGGCGGAAAAAAGGAATTCCGCCGCAGGATAGTCTTGGGACCCGTGAGCACCTCCACTCCCTCTTCTCCTTCGAGCAACCCCGTTCCTGCTGTGCAAAAGCGTGCCGCGGCGGCCCCCGTGGAGCATGACGTTCCCGAGCAGATGCGGATTCGCCGCGAGAAGCGCGAGCGGTTGCTGGAGGAGGGTCGTGAGGCCTATCCGGTGGTGGTGAACCGCACCCACACCCTCGGTGAAATTCGTGCGGCGTACCCGGATCTGGCGGCCGATACCCAGACCGGTCAGACGGTCGGGATTGCGGGGCGCGTCATTTTCGTCCGAAATACCGGCAAACTGTGTTTCGCCACCCTGCAGGAGGGCGACGGCACCAAGCTGCAGGCGATGATCAGCCTCAATGGCGTCGGCGCGGAGTCGCTGGCGGCCTGGAAGTCCGATGTCGATCTGGGTGACTTCGTGTACGTGCACGGCGAGGTGATTGCCTCGCGCACGGGCGAATTGAGTGTGATGGCCGATACATGGGAGATGGCGGCCAAGTCGCTGCGCCCGCTGCCGGTGGCCCACAAGGAGATGGGCGAGGAGTCGCGTGTCCGCCAGCGCTATGTCGACCTGGTCGTGCGCCCGGAGGCCCGCGAGATGGCCCGCACCCGCGTCGCGGCCGTGCGCGCGTTGCGAAATGCGTTGGAGCGCAGGGGGTTCCTCGAGGTCGAGACCCCGATGCTGCAGACCATTCACGGCGGTGCCGCGGCCCGTCCGTTCGTCACGCACTCGAACGCGCTCGACATGGAGCTGTTCCTGCGCATCGCTCCGGAGCTGTTCCTGAAGCGTTGCGTGGTGGGCGGCATCGAGAAGGTCTTCGAGATCAACCGGAACTTCCGCAACGAGGGCGCGGACTCGACCCATTCGCCCGAGTTCGCAATGCTGGAAACCTACGAGGCGTACGGCACCTACGACGATTCCGCCAGGATGATGCGGGAATTGATCCAGGAAGTCGCGCAGGAAGTCTACGGCACGCAGGTCGTGACGCTCGCCGACGGCACCGAATACGATCTGTCCGGTGAGTGGGCGACGGTGGAGATGTACCCGTCGCTGTCGGAGTCGATCGGCACCGAGGTCACCCCGGAAACGTCGGTCGAGGAATTGCTGGCGCTCGCGGATCGGGTCGGTCTGGAAATTCCGGAGGGCAAGGGCTACGGTCACGGCAAACTGGTCGAGGAACTGTGGGAGCACGTCTACGGCGACAAGCTCTACGCGCCGACTTTCGTGCGGGACTTCCCGGTTGAGACATCGCCGCTGACGCGCCAGCATCGGAGCAAGCCCGGGGTTACCGAGAAGTGGGACCTGTACGTGCGCGGCTTCGAACTGGCCACCGGCTATTCCGAACTGGTCGATCCGGTGATCCAGCGGGACCGTTTCATGGATCAGGCGCGTTTGGCCGCGGCCGGTGACGATGAGGCCATGCGCCTGGACGAGGACTTCCTCACCGCGATGGAGCACGGTATGCCTCCCACCACCGGAACGGGTATGGGTATCGATCGTTTGCTGATGGCCCTGACTGGCCTGGGAATCCGGGAAACGATACTCTTTCCAATTGTGCGTCCGGTAGCCCGATAGTTCTCCGGATTGCATTTCCGGGGCCTGTTCTGGGACTATCGGAATTAGCGGTATTCTGGCGTCGGGTAATCGGCCTGACTATGCGGGTCGCACGATTTCGAGAGGACGTTCATCTCATGGCAAAGAAGGTCACCGTTAGCTTGATCGACGATGTCGACGGTGAGTCCATCGCGGACGAGACCATCGAGTTCGCAATCGATGGCGTCTCGTACGAGATCGACTTGTCGACGGAGAATGCGGCCAAGCTGCGGGAGGGTCTGGACAGTTGGGTTTCGGCCGCTCGGCGCGTGAGTGGCCGACGTCGTACCAAGGTGGCCGGTGCTCCGGCCGCGGGCCCGAAGAACCGGGTGTCGATCGATCGCGAACAAAGCGCGGCCATTCGCGAATGGGCGCGCCGGAATGGTCACAAGGTGTCCGCTCGTGGTCGTATCTCCGCTGACATCACCGAGGCTTACAACAAGGCCGCTGCTAAGAACTAGTTGTCCGACTAGTCGCCGATTCGACTGCCGTCCGGGTGTTTCGTGCGTGCCCGGGCGGCAGTGGTTTTTTCATACGCTTTGCGTATAACCGGAGGATCGGCTGCGATCTTGCTAGTGCCGGGGAGGCCAGGCACCATTGAATCGTGCGGACGATGTCACTGGCTGGATGTAGAGAAGAGGTATCGGCGCAGTGACCGCTTTTCACGGTTCCTTCCTCCGGGTCAAGGATCAAGAGGGACGTCAGCATGAGTTGATGCTGACCCCTGACCAGCAGCGAATCACCATCGGGCGATCGCCGCAGGCCGACCTGTCTCTGTTCTGGGACGTCGAGGTGTCGCGGCTGCACGCCACCGCCGAGTACCTGGGCGCGCACTGGACCATCGTCGACGACGGCCTTTCCCGCAACGGCACTTTCGTCAACGGGGATCGTCTGGTCGGCCGCCACCGGCTGCAGCCGGGGGACGTCATCCGGATGGGTACGTCGCGGGTCACCTTCCACGATTTCAGCGGCGCCGCAGGCGATGTCACGCAGACCTCTACCGGCGGGCTGCCGACGCTGCGCTCGCTCACCGAAACTCAGCGGTCGGTATTGATCGCGCTCTGCCGGCCGCTGCGGAGCAATGACGGGTTCGCCTCACCCGCCTCCAACCAGCAGATCGCGGCGGAACTCTTCCTCAGCGTCGACGCCATCAAGACTCATCTCCGCGCGCTGTTCGCGAAGTTCGGTGTCGAGGACCTCCCGCAGAACCAGAAGCGGGTTCGCCTCGCCAACCTGGCCATGCAGTCCGGCGTCATCTCCGAACGCGACCTCTGATTCGTCGATCCTGGTACTGCCCGTGCCTGTTGGACCCCTGCGCATGCGTGCGAGCTTCTGAGCCATGGGTTTCCGTGCCCGCCGGCGATTGACTGGATGTAGTCGATCACCCGGGACGAACACGGGTGGCAGATCCAGTCAGGAGAGAACGATGTTCGCATTTCGCACCGCCGCGCTGGTGGCGGCGACGCTGACCACCGGACTGATCGCCGGGGTGTTCTACGCCTACGCGACCTCGGTGATGACGGCCCTGGGCCAGTCCGACGACCGCACCTTCATCGACGTCATGCAGAAGATCAACGTGGTCATCATCAATCCGTGGTTCATGCTCGGATTCATGGGCACGGTCGGCTTCACCGTGCTGGCCGCGGCCCTGCACCTGGGCAGGGACAACCGGACCGCGCTTATCTGGATCGGCGTCGCGCTGGCCCTCAATGTGATCGCCTTCTGCGTCACCTCGGGCCTGAACGTGCCGCTCAACAACCAGCTGGCCAATGCCGGTGACGTCGGGCAGATCCAGGATCTGGCGGCGGTGCGCTCGCAGTTCGAAAGCTCATGGGTGGCTTGGAATATCGTCCGCGCGGTGCTGCACACGCTGGCGTTCCTGGTGCTGACGGGCGCGCTGTTCGTGGCCGGCGTGCAGCACGCCAAGGCGAGCACGGCCGCCACGGTCGCCACCGTCACGCCCGCCGCGCAGCCGGGCTTCCCGCCGGCGCCGGGTGCGTACTCGGCTCCGGCGGCGTGGTCCGCTCCGGCTCAGCAGGTTTTCCCGGCCCAGCCCGGATTCGCCTCCGGGCAGCAGTAGTTCGGTCCGATTCCGGCGGTCGCCGGGACCCAGGGCGTGGCCTCGCAAGCCGCCTGCGGGTCCCGGTCGCCGCCGTTTTCCTGTACTGAAACGGGTTTCAGAACTTACCCGCCAGTAATCCATCCCGCGTGCTTGTTTCCTGATTAGGTTTGCGGAACGCGTTCTAATTTGGGAGGGAACATGAGAAGGATGCCCATGCCTGGAACGCCGGGATCACTGCTGATCATGGCGGTTCTGGCGGTCTTGTGGATCGGTGCGAGCGGTACCGCCCGAGCGGAATACCCGGTCACTTTCAACTTCTTCGCGGGCATCCCCAACGAGCTCACGAATCCCGGTGGCTCGCTGCCCGGCGCCAATGACTGGTCCTGCAAACCCAGTGCGGCGCACCCGGATCCGGTGGTCCTCGTCCACGGCACCGCGGGCGGTGCGCAGACCAACTGGGGCGCCTACGCGCCACTGCTCGCCAACCAGGGGTACTGCGTCTACGCGCTGACTTACGGCGCCCTCGACGTGCCGTGGCCGCTGTCCGCGCTGGGCGGTATGAAGCCGATCCCCGAGAGTGCCGCTCAGCTGGACGCTTTCGTGAGCCGCGTGCTGTCCGCGACCGGTGCGGCTCAGGTCGACTTCGTCGCCCACTCGCAGGGCAATACGGTCGGTGAGTACTACATCAAGCGGCTCGGCGGCTCGGGCAAGGTCAACCGCTTCGTGGCCATCGCGCCCCCGTGGCTGGGTATCTTCGGCGACCAGATGAACGTCGTGCGCGCCTTCGGGCGGCAGCTCGGCGCGAGCGCCGACCAGGTGGACAACCTGGCCGCGATGGGTGTCGTCTGCCAGGCGTGCCCGGAGTTGCTCCGCAATTCCTCGTTCATCAACGCCCTGAACGCCGACGGCGTGTACGACCCGTCGGTCACCTACACCAACCTGGCCTCCAACTTCGACGAGGCGGTGTGGCCCGCCATCGCGCTGGTCCCGGCCCCGAACGTCACCAATGATCTGATGCAGGACGGTTGCCCTGTCGACTTCTCCGATCACATGGCCATCGCCGGCAGTCATCGCGCGGCCATGATGGCCCTCAACGCGCTCGATCCGGAGCATGCCCAGCCGGTGCCGTGCGAGTTCGTCCCGCCCGTCACCGGGGACTGAGGAGCCCCGAACGCGACTGTTCGCTGTGGGCGTAGCCGATTCGGAAACGGGCCGCGCAACTGCCCCGTTATGACTGAATGAGTCGTACTGTCGCCGGTTCGCAATAGGGTGGACGGACGACGTGCGTGACCCCCGGCAACTAGAGTGGAGTCGGGGGATGCAACCCCAGGGCTTCATGGCAGGCTGGCGACCAGAAGGGCAGCACAGGGTCTGAAGCGCCGGATGCCAGTGATGGCGGAGCAGGAGAGTGAGGGAGCGATGTTCGAGAGGTTCACCGACCGCGCGCGGCGGGTCGTTGTCCTGGCCCAAGAAGAGGCCCGGATGCTCAACCACAACTACATCGGCACCGAGCACATCCTGCTGGGCCTGATCCATGAGGGCGAGGGCGTCGCGGCGAAGTCGCTGGAGTCCCTTGGCATCTCGCTGGAGGGTGTGCGTTCGCAGGTCGAGGAGATCATCGGCCAGGGCCAGCAGGCCCCGTCCGGTCACATTCCGTTCACCCCGCGCGCCAAGAAGGTGCTGGAGCTGTCGCTACGCGAGGCGCTGCAGCTCGGCCACAACTACATCGGCACCGAGCACATTCTGCTCGGCCTGATCCGCGAGGGTGAGGGCGTCGCGGCGCAGGTGCTGGTCAAGCTGGGCGCGGACCTCAACCGGGTGCGCCAGCAGGTCATCCAGCTGCTGTCGGGTTACCAGGGCAAGGAGCCGGTCGAGGGTTCCGGTTCGCGCGGCGAGCAGGGCACCCCGTCCACCTCGCTGGTGCTGGACCAGTTCGGCCGCAACCTGACCCAGGCCGCCCTCGAGGGCAAGCTCGACCCGGTCATCGGCCGCTCGAAGGAAATCGAGCGCGTGATGCAGGTGCTGAGCCGCCGTACCAAGAACAACCCGGTCCTGATCGGTGAGCCCGGCGTCGGTAAAACCGCCGTCGTGGAGGGTCTCGCCCAGGCCATCGTCAACGGCGAGGTGCCGGAGACGCTCAAGGACAAGCAGCTGTACACCCTCGACCTGGGTTCCCTGGTCGCGGGCAGCCGCTACCGCGGTGATTTCGAGGAGCGCCTGAAGAAGGTGCTCAAGGAGATCAACACCCGCGGCGACATCATCCTGTTCATCGACGAGCTGCACACCCTGGTGGGTGCGGGCGCGGCCGAGGGCGCGATCGACGCGGCCTCGATCCTGAAGCCCAAGCTGGCTCGCGGTGAGCTGCAGACCATCGGTGCCACCACCCTCGACGAGTACCGCAAGTACATCGAGAAGGACGCCGCCCTGGAGCGCCGGTTCCAGCCGGTCCAGGTGGGCGAGCCGACGGTCGAGCACACCATCAACATCCTCAAGGGTCTGCGCGACCGCTACGAGGCGCACCACCGGGTTTCGATCACCGATGGCGCTCTCGTCGCCGCGGCCACGCTGGCCGACCGCTACATCAACGACCGCTTCCTGCCGGACAAGGCGATCGACCTCATCGACGAGGCGGGCGCGCGCATGCGCATCCGCCGGATGACCGCGCCGCCGGACCTGCGCGAGTTCGACGACAAGATCGCCGAGGCGCGCCGGGAGAAGGAGTCCGCGATCGACGCGCAGGACTTCGAGAAGGCCGCGCGCCTGCGCGACAAGGAGAAGCAGCTCGTCGCCAAGCGGGCCGAGCGCGAAAAGCAGTGGCGCTCCGGCGATCTGGATGTCGTGGCCGAGGTCGACGACGAGCAGATCGCAGAGGTGCTGGCCAACTGGACCGGTATCCCGGTGTTCAAGCTCACCGAGGAGGAGACCACCCGTCTGCTCCGCATGGAGGACGAGCTGCACAAGCGGATCATCGGCCAGGAGGACGCGGTCAAGGCCGTGTCCAAGGCCATCCGCCGCACCCGCGCCGGTCTGAAGGACCCGAAGCGTCCGTCGGGCTCGTTCATCTTCGCCGGTCCGTCCGGTGTCGGTAAGACCGAGCTGTCGAAGGCCCTCGCGAACTTCCTGTTCGGCGAGGACGACGCGCTCATCCAGATCGACATGGGCGAGTTCCACGACCGCTTCACCGCCTCGCGTCTGTTCGGTGCCCCTCCGGGCTACGTGGGTTACGAGGAGGGCGGCCAGCTCACCGAGAAGGTGCGCCGGAAGCCGTTCTCGGTGGTGCTGTTCGACGAGATCGAGAAGGCGCACCAGGAGATCTACAACACCCTGTTGCAGGTCCTCGAGGACGGCCGCCTGACCGATGGTCAGGGTCGCACGGTCGACTTCAAGAACACGGTGCTGATCTTCACCTCGAACCTCGGTACCTCGGACATCTCGAAGGCCGTGGGTCTGGGCTTCGCGCAGTCGAACAACGAGGGCTCGAACTACGAGCGGATGAAGCTCAAGGTCAACGACGAGCTGAAGAAGCACTTCCGGCCCGAGTTCCTCAACCGTATCGACGACGTGATCGTGTTCCACCAGCTCACCCAGGACCAGATCATCCAGATGGTCGACCTGATGATCGGCCGCGTCGCCAACCAGCTGAAGAACAAGGACATGGAGATCGAGCTGGGCGAACAGGCCAAGAGCCTGCTGGCCAAGCGCGGTTTCGACCCGGTCCTGGGCGCCCGCCCGCTGCGTCGCACCATTCAGCGCGAGATCGAGGACCAGCTGTCGGAGAAGATCCTCTTCGGCGAACTGGGCCCCGGCCAGGTCGTGGTGGTGGACGTCGAGGGCTGGGACGGCGAAGGCCAGGGCGAGAACGCCAAGTTCACCTTCAGCCCGAAGGCCAAGCTGACCAAGAAGTCGGACGAGTCCGTCGAGGACAAGCCGGTTGCCGCCCTCGCTGGTGACGCCCCGTCCTCGGCCTCGGGCGAGTAACGCTCCGCCTCGGGCTGGCAAGCTTCAGCGACACAACGAAAGCCCCGTCCTCCTTCGGGAGGGCGGGGCTTTCCGCTTGTCTGCGACGGAAATTCGGTGGCGGCGCGATCCCGGTATAGCCGATGCTCGGATAGCCGACCAGAAGGGAACGCATGCTCACCGACGCTCAGCTCGCCGCCTTCACCACCGAAGGGTTCGTGAAGGTCGAGGGGGCCTTCTCCGTCGAGACCGCTGCCGCGGGCCGCGAGATCCTGTGGCGTGCAACCGGTTGCGATCCCGACGACCCGTCGACCTGGCACAGCCCGGTCGTCCGGCTCTGGGACCACGCCGAGGAGCCCTTCGCCCGTGCGGTCACCGCCCCGCCCCTGCTCGAAGCCTTCGATCAATTGGTAGGTCCCGGCCGCTGGCTGCCCCGGAAGACCCTGGGCAGCTGGCCTATTCGCTTCCCCGGTCCGGAGTCGCCAGGCGACGACGGCTGGCATGTCGATGTGAGCTTCCCGGGTGATGCCGCCCGCGACGACTACCTGAGCTGGCGCGTGAACATCCACTCCAAGGGCCGGGCCCTGCTCATGCTGTTCCTGTTCTCCGATATCGGCGCCGAGGACGCTCCGACCCGCATCCGTGTCGGCTCGCATCTGCGCCTGGCCCCGGTGTTGGAGCCGTTGGGTGACGAGGGCGCCACCATGTTCGACCTCCACGACTTCTATTCCGCCACGGCCGATCTGCCCGAGGCGCTCGCGACCGGCAGGGCCGGCGATGTCTATCTCTGCCACCCGTTCCTGGTGCACGCCGCCCAGCCCAATCGCACCGGCCGCCCCAGATTCATGGCCCAGCCTCCGCTGCTGTTGCGCGAACCGTGCGTGCTGAACCGCCCGGACGGCGCGTACTCACCGGTGGAGCAGGCTATTCGGCGGGGTCTGGAGCTGGGTGCGGCACGGTGACCACGCACCGGGACGTACACCGGATGTGTTCTCCGGAAGGATGATTCGCGTTGTCGCGGGGCGGAAGGTGAGAGTCATGGAACTCGCCGAGTTCGGTGCTACTGCCAGCCCGGGCGGACCAGACCGGATTCGTAGGCCATGACGACGAGCTGGGTGCGATCGCGCGCACCCAGTTTCACCAGAATCCTGCTGACGTGGGTGCGGGCGGTGGCGGGGCTCATGTAGAGGCGGTCGGCGATCTCGGCATTGGTGAGGCCCTCGGCGACCGCGGTCATGACCTCGCGTTCGCGGCCGGTGAGTTCGGAGAATGCCGCAGCGGGGGCGGGTTTGGCGTGCGAGGCGAATTCGGCGACCAGGCGTCTGGTGACGCTGGGGGAGAGCAGGGCGTCACCGCTCGCGACCACCCGCACGGCCTTGATGAGGTCGGCGGGCTCGGTGTGCTTGACGAGGAAGCCGGTGGCGCCCGAACGCATGGCCTCGAAGACATATTCGTCGAGTTCGAAGGTGGTCAGCACCACGACCTTCACCGTGGCCAGTGCCGGATCGGCGGCAATGGCGCGGGTGGCGGCCAGGCCGTCCATTTCGGGCATGCGGATGTCCATCAGCACGACGTCGGGGAGGAGTTCGCGGGCCAGGCCGAGGGCCAGGGCGCCGGTGTCGGCCTCGCCCACCACCTCGATATCGTTCTGGGCGCCGAGCAGCGCGGCGAAGCCCGCTCGCACCAGCGCCTGATCATCGGCGATCACCACCCGGATCGGCATCGCACCTCCTCGAATTCCGAACCTACGCAACCGGTTCGGGTCGCGCCAGGTGGGTGGGCAGCCTGGCCGCGACCCGGAAGCCGCCGTCGGCCTTGGGTTCCGCGGACAGCTGCCCGCCCAGGGCGTGGGCGCGCTCGGTCATACCGGTGATGCCGTGGCCACCGGCCGGCGACTGCGGGGCGGGCTGCCGGGTGGGCCGGGTGTTGTCGATGGTGAGCTGCAGCCGCTCGGTCGCGTAGTGCACGGTGACGAGCACGCTCGCGCCGGGCGCATGCCGCACCACATTGGTGAGCGACTCCTGCACGATGCGGGCGGCGGCCACGTCGACCACGGCCGGCAGCCGCCGCGGCCCGCCGGTCACCATGGTGTGCACCACCAGTCCGGCGGCGCGGGCCGGTCCGGTGAGCTTGTCGAGGTCGGTGATGCCGATGGTGGGTGTGGTCGGCGCGGTCACGGTGGCGGTGCCGCCGCGAATGGAGCGCAGCAGCGCGTTCACCTCACCGAGCGCGTCCTTGCTGGCGGATTTGATGGCGGCCAGCGCGGTGGCTGCCTGCTCGGGCTTGCGGTCGAGCAGTTCCAGCGCGACCGAGGACTGCACATTGATCAGGGACAGGCTGTGCGCGAGCACGTCGTGCAGTTCGCGCGCGATGGCCAGGCGCTCCTCGGTGACCCGTTGTTCCCGCTCGGCCGATTCCAGTGCGCGCTGGGCCTGTTCGCGTTCGCGCTCGGCCTGTTCCTCGCGGCGGGCCGCCTCGCCGCGCTGCCGCCGCGCGATGACGGCGGCGCGCCGCTGCCGGATACCCTCGGCCGCCGCGGCGAGTACGAAAAGCCAGGCGAGTAAACCGAATTCCTGCCAGGCGCCGGTGTGGTACCCGCGCCAGCCGGGCACCGGCCATACCATGAGCAGGTAGCCCGCGGCCACGAACGGGTAGGTGTACCAACGGGATCCGAGGACGGCGGCGGTCAGGAAGGCGACGATGAGCGAGACGAAGATCGGCCCGTAACCGTAACCGAGCAGTAGGTATGCGACCGCCACGGTCAGCGTCGCGTAGAACACTTCCAGCGGGCGGCGCCGGCGCAGTATCAGCAGTGCTGGACCGGCGATGAGCAGCGCGTATCCGTACACATCGAGCTGGCGCATCACCGTCTGGTGATGATTGGCCAAGGTTCCGAAGCCGAGTTGTAACGCCCCCACCACCAGTGCCGGGAGCACGTCGCGCCGCCCGAGCCTTCCCCCGCGTGTGTCCATAGCTGCACCGTAGCGCCGTATCCGGGCAGCGGCACTGTGTCGCGGCCAAATACGTCCAGATACGTACGCCGGATCGCGCGCTGCGACGGATTCTTTCCCGTCCGCAGCGGCGGATCGTTGAGCCCATGAACGAAGCGATCGTCGTCACCGATCGGCTGACCAAGCGCTACGGCTCCCACACCGCCGTGGACGCCGTGAGCATGAGCGTCCGCCGCGGTGAGATCTACGGTTTCCTGGGTCCCAATGGCGCGGGCAAGACCACCACATTGCGCATGCTGGTCGGTCTCATCCGTCCGTCGTCGGGCGGCGCGACCGTGCTCGGGCGGCAGCCCGGCGACCCCGAAACACTGTGCCGCACGGGCGTTCTCATCGAGGGCCCCGGCTTCTATCCCTACCTGTCGGGCCGGGACAACCTGCGCGTCCTGGCCCGTTACCGGGGTGTCGGCGACGACGCGGTCGCCGACGCTCTGGACCGGGTGGCCCTCAGCGCCCGCGGCAAGGACCGGTTCCGCACCTATTCGCTCGGCATGAAGCAGCGCCTCGGCGTCGCGGCCGCCCTGCTCGGCCGCCCCGACCTGCTGATTCTCGACGAACCCACCAATGGCCTGGATCCGGCGGGCATGGCCGAGATGCGGGCGCTCATCACCGGACTCGCCGCCGACGGGCACACCGTCGTGCTGTCCAGCCACCTGCTGAGCGAGGTACAGGAGATCTGTGATCGCGTCGGCGTCATCTCCGGCGGGCGTCTGCTGGTCGAGTCGACCGTGCGCGAATTGCGTGGCACGGCCTCGCTTCTGGTGCGTGCGGAGCCACTGGAGGTGGCCTTCCCCGCGGTGCGTGCCGTGGTGGGGGAGCGGTCGGCGCTGGTGACCGCCAACGGTATTCGCATCGACGCCGGGGCCGCGAACGCTCCCGCGGTGGCGCGCGCGGTCATCGAGGCGGGCGCGGAGCTGCTCGAGCTGCGCACCGACGAAAAGTCCTTGGAGGAAGTCTTTTTCGAGATGACGGAGACGTCGAAATGACCGACCTACTGGCCAGCACCCGGGCCGAACTGCTGCGGCTGCGCAAGTGGCCCGCCTTCTGGATCGTGCTCGGCACCTGGATCCTTTTGAATCTCACCTTCGCCTACCTGTTCAACTATCTGGCCTACACCACCGGCAGCACCACCCGCATGTCCAACGGGCTGCCGCGTGAGTTGCTCCTGCAGCAGATGCTGCCCGCGGCCGTGTCGGAGGTGTTCACGCAGGGCATGGCCATGTTCGGCGGGGCGCTCATGCTGGTGCTGGGCGCGCTCGCGGTGGGCAGCGGCTACGGCTGGGGCAGCTGGAAAACCGCACTCACACAGGGACCTTCGCGGGTGCACGTGATCGGTGCGGTGGTGCTGAGTCTGGCGGTGACGGTGGTCGCGCTGGTGCTGGCCGCCTTCGTGATCGACACCGGCGTGGCCGAGCTCATCGCCGGCACCCAGGGCCAGTCCCCGGCGTTGCCCTCGGCGGGCCGGATGCTGCTCGGAATCGGTTCCGGCGCCGCCATTCTGGGCATGTGGACGCTGGCGGGCGCGCTGATCGGGGCGGTTGCCCGGGGTCCTGCGCTGGCGGTGGGCCTGGGCCTGGTGTGGGTGCTGGTGGTGGAGAACCTGCTGCGCGGCGTTGCGGCGATCTTCTCGCCCATCCGGGCCGTCACCGACCACCTGCCCGGCACGGCGGCCGGCTCCCTGGCGGGTTCCCTGCGCACGGTGGGCGGCCCGGCCACCCCCGGCGTGCTGGATGTCCTGAGCCGCGGCGAGTCCCTGCTGGTGCTGGCCGCGTACGTCGTCGTCTTCGCGGCCGGAACGATCTGGCTGATTCGACGCCGTGACATGGTGTGAGACAAGCGAACACCGCGCGATCGACCGTTCACCCGCCCGGTGAGCGGTCGTGTCGTCGTGTCAGCCCGCCGGATCCAGGACGCCGTGTGCGAGTTTCACCGGGCCCGCGGCGATCTGCCCGGACCCGAGCACGCGTTCATGCTGATGCCGGTACACCTCGGCGGCGAGCGGTGCGAGCAGCACAGGGGAGGGCCTCGGCCGCTCCCACACAGAAGTCGCTCGCACCATCCCCGCCACCGACTACGCGACCCGACGAGGCAGACGCCCTGGCCGGTCTGAGCCTGATGACCCTTCGCTACCGGCCCACTGAACGCTGGTCGGCGCGGCTAGGGCTCGACGGTGATCGGCAGCGCGGTCGGTTTGCCCGTCACCGGCTTCTTGGTAGCGGCATCGACGATCGTCACGTGAATGGCGGACTGGCCTTCGTGGACCGCGAAATTCTGTTTGGCGTCGAGCTGCATCTCCAGCTGATACGTGGCGATCTTGCCGTGCTCGAGGGCGAAGGGCGGGACCAGGGTCTGCGATTGGTAGTCGGTGCCGGTGCCTTCGTGCACGTAGCGCACCGACTGCCAGGTGTTGGTGGCGGTGTCCAGCATCTGCATGGTCCCGGAGGGCATGGGCGAGGCCATGCCCGAACTGCACGTGCAGTGACCCAGCGACACCACCATGGCCACCTGCGGAATATCGCCATCGGTGGAGTTGGTCAATGTCACCGTGAAACGCATGGGCGCACCGCCCACGTGGACCGTCGTCGGATCCTGTGCCGTGATGGTGACATCGATGCCCTCGGCCGAACCTGTGGCACTGCCGGCCGGGCTCGTGGCCTGCGCGGCCGAGGTGGTCGCGGCCGCCGACGCGCTAGCGGCGGGTGTGGACGACTGCGCGGTCGAGGCCGTATTGGAATTCGTGCACGCGGCGAGGGTCAGAATGACTGCTGCGCAGCCGAGTACGGCGCCGAGTCGGGGCGAGGTAGGGATGACGGCCTCCGATATTGTTCGCGGCCGCGACTCGGCCGTTCCGTACGATAGCTGTTCAAGATCGTGAGCGCGTGCCGGAAATTTCGTGAGCGCGCCCGAGTAACGTTCCAGCACTGCGAATTTGATCGACTGCTGGGATGCCGCCACCACCGCCAACTCGCTCACCGTACTGGAACTGCATGGTGGCGATCGGGGTCCATGAGCTCCAGTGGTCGGCTTGGGTTTTCATTATTTCCCAGGGAACAGCTGCGGGTGTGTCGATGGTGGGCCTTCCGACCCACCGCCGCGCTGAGATCAACCGTGAAAGATCGTGTGTGAAAATATAACCGGCATTCGATCGTGCCCCGAAAACTGTGGTCTGGCGCGGGTCGAAATTTGTGTCTTCGGCTCGTCGTGACGATCGGACACCGTTGGCACATCGGCCTCGGTGAGGATTTCGGCCATCGTTTTCCGGCCGGTTGCGCCACTACCCCCTTATCGATGCCGCGTTTGCGGCCGGACTTCCCGCGAATATTGCTGGCCCCCACGCGATTCGTGGTCTTTTACCGCGTGCGGCGGCGCGTACTCGCCGGGCGCGCCGAAGGTGATCCACGACTATCAGGAGCGCTATCTCCGCGACTTCTTCCCGGGCCATTTCGCCGTCGACGACACGGTTTTCGTCAATGCAGAACTGGTCAACTCGCGCCAGGATCCGGCGCTGGCCCACCTGCGCGCCGAGCACGACGCCTCCTACGCCATCTGCACCGGCATCGGCGCGGTGGGCGCGATCGGGCTGGGCGTCGCGGTGCAAAGGGACTCGCTGAGCGCGGGCCGGGTGTAGGCGCTGTCCATGATCGGCGGCGGCATTGTGCTGGCTCGGGTCACCAATCCCGAGTGAGCGGGGGCCGGGACGGTATCGTCGCGCCCCATGGACGTTGCGCCCCTGCGGCCACCCGACCTCGCCGCGCGACCGTTCTTCCTGGTCGCGGAACGCATCATGGTCGCTTCGCCCGCAGAGCTCTACCGCCAATGCACCCGGCAGTTCGGACTCTGGTTCGCCGATCCGGGTTCGATCCTCATGCGTCCGGCGGTGAACGAGCCGTTCTTCTTCACCGCGGGCGGCGGCCACCCGCACTACGGCAGATTTCTGCGCCTGGAACCCGACCGCCTGGTCGAGCTGACCTGGGTCACCGGCGGCACCGAGGGTGCGGAAACCGTGGTCACCCTGGAACTTTCGGCGCACGGCGCGGGCACCGCCCTGCTCCTCACCCACGCCGGCTTCCCGAACGCCGTGACCCGGGACCGGCATGAGAGGTCGTGGCCGCGGGTGCTCGAGCACTGGGACCACCGCACGGCCGCGGCGGTCTGAGGGATGAACACCGAATGATCATGAGCCCGCCACGCTTTCGAGCGGAGTAGGTTCGACCAGTACCGATTTTTTGGCGGTTCGGGGGCGTAGCCCCTGAGAGCCCCGAGAGTTGAGTTCCCCCTCCACGAAAGGATAGTGATGCCCACACGTAGCGCGCGCACCGCCTGGGTCGGCGGCCTGCAGGACGGTTCCGGTCAGGTCGAGCTGGTCAGCTCGGGCGTCGGCAAGTACGACGTCTCGTTCCCGAAGCGCACCGCCGACGAGGCCGACGGCACCACCAGCCCCGAAGAGCTCATCGCGGCCGCGCACTCCTCCTGCTACGCCATGGCGCTGTCGGGTCAGATCGGCAATGCCGGTGGCACCGTGCAGAGCCTGGACATCACCGCCGATGTGACCCTGGGCCCGGACCCGGCCGGTGGCTTCCGCATCTCCAAGATCAAGCTGACCCTGGTCGGCAAGGCGTCGGGCATCGACGAGGCCGGCTTCCTGGCCGCCGCCGAGGCCGCCAAGGCGGGCTGCCCGGTGTCCAAGGCGCTGGCCGGCGTCGACACCATCGAACTGGATGCCACCTTCGAGGCGTAGTTCGCGAGTTCCCGGCTGGCGCTGTCGTCAGCCGGGAACCACCGGTTCGAAGAGTGACATTCCCGTTGGCACTGTCAACACGTGCCCACCCGCGTTGATCAGGCGTTCTTGCCCGCCACGTCCAGGACGACCTCGAACTCCAGCAGCGAAGCACCGGTGGAGACCGGCTTGCGCGCCTCGCCCGCGTGCGCCTCGCGTGCCGGGCCGTCCCGCCATGCCGCGAAGGACTCCTCCGAATCCCACTGCGTGACAACGAAATACCGGTTGTCACCGGAGACCGGGCGGAGCAGCTGGAAACCCAGGAAGCCCGGCGAGTTCTCCACCGCGTGCGCGCGGTGCGCGAAGCGCTTCTCCAGCTCGGGGCCGGCGCCCTCGGGAACCTCGATTGCGTTGATCTTGACGACTGCCATGGGTGCGAATGTACTCCGCGTCGCGCACGTATCGTTCGAGGCAATAACCAACTCGGAACACATGGTCGAGGCGATGTTGTACGACGAAGGCGGCGCCGGCGCGCCGATCCTGCTGCTGCACGGATTGATGGGCAGCGCCCGGACCTGGCGGGCCCAGCTGCCCTGGCTGCGCGAATTCGGGCACGTGTACACGTTCGATGCCGCCGGGCACGGGCGTCCCGCGCCCGACCGGCTCACCACCGAGGCGTTCGTGGCCGATCTGGCCGAGGCGACCTCGGACATCGCCGAACCCATGGTGGTGATCGGGCATTCGATGGGCGGTCTGCACGGGTGGATGTTCACCGCGGCGCATCCGGCGCGGGTGCGGGCGCTGGTGGTCGAGGACATGGCGCCGGACTTCCAGGGACGGACCGCGGAGAACTGGGCGGCCGTGATTTCAGCTTGGCCACAACCGTTTCCGGACGAGCGGGCCGTACTGGAATTCTTCGGCCCGGTCGCGGGACGCTACTTCCTCGACTCGTTCCGGCACGGCCCCGACGGCTATCGCCTGCACGGTGAGATCCCGACCTTCCGGGACATCTCCGAGGAATGGGGCACGCGCGATTTCTGGGCGCAGTGGAAATCCATCACCGTCCCGGTACTGCTGATCGAGGGCGAGCACACCATCACCCCGCCGGGGCAGATGCGCGAGATGGCCGAGCTCCACCCCGATGCCCGCCACGTCGTCATCCCCGATGCCGGCCACCTCGTCCATGACGATCAACCCGCCGCCTACCGGGCCGAAGTCGAGGATTTCCTGCGCCGCGTACTCGTTTGATGGCGGGTGCCTTCAGTCGGGCGGGGTGGTCGTCGTATGCTCGGCTCGACCGCGACTCCCGACGGATGGTGACAAACGATGATCGACTTCTCGATTCCCGCCGACCTTGCTGCCGAACGCGATCGGGTTCGCCGGTTCGTCATCGACAAGATCGTGCCCTTCGAGCGTGATCCGCGCCTGACCGCACACGGTCCCGACGACGAGCTGCGGCAGGAACTGGTCGAGCTGGCCCGCGCCGAGAAGCTGCTCACCATCCAGGCACCGGTGGAGTTGGGCGGGCGCGGCCTGACCCACATCGAGCAGGCCGTGCTGTACGAGGCGGCCGGCTGGTCCACCCTCGGCCCTGTCGCCATGAACTGCGCCGCGCCCGACGAGGGCAATATGTTCCTGCTCTCCAAGATCGCGAATCCGGAACAGACGCAACGCTTCCTGCAGCCGGTGATCGACGGCCACCAGCGCAGCGTCTTCGCCATGACCGAGCCGGGCGGCGCGGGATCCGACCCCAGTCAGCTCGCCACCGAGGCCACCTTCGACGGCGAGAACTTCACCATCAACGGCCGCAAGTGGCTGATCACCGGCGCCGACGGCGCCAAGACCTGGATCATCATGGCGCGCTTGGCCGCCAACCCGCACCTGCCCGAGGGCCCCACCCTGTTCCTCTGCGAGGGCGACGCGCCCGGGATCGTAATCGAACGCGTTATGAACACCATGGACCGCAACTACGTCGGCGGCCACGCGGTGGTGCGCTTCGACAACCTGGTGCTGCCCAGGGAATCCGTGCTCGGCGAGACCGGCCAGGCGCTGCGCTACGCCCAGTTGCGGCTGGCCCCGGCCCGCCTCACCCACTGCATGCGCTGGCTGGGCGCGGCCGAGCGGGCGCAGGCCATCGCGGTCGACTACGCCAAGACCCGTACCGCCTTCGGCAAGCCCATCGGCGAGCATCAGGGCGTCTCGTTCATGTTGGCGGACAACGAGATTGCGCTGCACCAGTGCCGGCTCACCATCTGGCACGCCTGCTGGTTGATGGACCAGGGCCACAAGGCCCGCCACGAATCCTCCATCGCCAAGTCCTACGTTTCCGAGGAGCTGTTCAAGGTCACCGACCGCTGCGTCCAGGTGCTCGGGGGCATCGGCATCTCCGACGAGACGGTGGTCGAGATGATCTTCCGCGACATGCGAGCCTTCCGGCTCTACGACGGACCGACCGAGGTGCACAAGTACGCCATCGGGCGGCAGATCCTGCGGGGATGATGCCAGCTCTCGGGCGTGCCGTCGCGGGGATGACTAGGATTCTGGCGCATGAGTTCGGAATTGCACGTGGACGTCTCCGGCGGCGTCGCCGTGCTCACGCTCAATCGGCCCGCCCAGCAGAACGCACTGACCCCGGCCATGGCGTCGGAACTCGGTGCATCGCTACGCCGCTGCGACAATGACGACGCCATCGGCGCGGTCGTCATCACCGGGACCCCGCCCGCGTTCTGCGCGGGCGCGGACCTGTCGCTGAAGGTCGGCGAGGTCAACGGCCTCATCGATCCGCCACCGTTCCGGATCCGGAAACCGGTCATCGCGGCGGTGAACGGGCACGCGGTGGGCATCGGCCTGGAGATCGCGCTGCAGTGCGACCTGCGCTATGTCGCCCGCGACGCGGTGTACGCGCTCAACCAGGTTCGCCGCGGCGCGCTCGCCGACGGGTTCGCGCACTGGACCCTGCCCCGGCTGATCGGCAGCGCCCGCGCCGCCGACCTGCTGCTCACCGGCCGCACCTTCGACGGCGACGAGGCGTACACCCTGGGCATCGCCAATTCCTGCCTGCATGCCGCCGAGGTGCTGCCCACCGCCCTCGAGGTGGCCCACGACATCGCCCACGGTTCGGCCCCGCTCCCGGTGGCGCTTTCCAAGCGCCTGCTGTGGGAGGCCCCCACCATGACCCCGGAAACCGTGGGCCGCTTGGAAACCGAGCTCAACGACTACGTCGCCAAGAGCACCGACGGCGGTGAGGGCGTCGCGGCCCTCAAGGACCGCCGCCCGCCCAAGTGGACCGGCAGCGTCAGCGGCGAATGGCCCGCCTGGGATGCCGTGACAGGTGGCGAGCGCCGGCCCGGTCTGGACTGACCGGGCCGTTCGGCCGGGCCTGATCGGGCCGTTCGGCCGGGCCTGATCGGGCTGTTCGGCTAGGCGCGCCCGCTGATGACCATCAGCAGGAAGATGCAGGCGAAGACCACCATCAGGCAGGTCCCGATGACGCCGAGGGTATAGCCCACCAGGACCTGCACCCGGCCGCCGAACCGGCCCCCGCCCTCCTCGATCTCGTTCAGCGCCCGCCGTCCGAGCGCCCAGGCGATCGGACCCAGCGCGCCGCAACAGAACACGCTGAGCGCTCCCAGCAGCAAGACGGCCGTCGCATGCTCGTGCTCGACGGGGGACCCGATGGGCGGCTGATCGAATACCACCGCACGAGTTTACGGGCGGAAGCCCCGCGGCGGCAGGCTGACGCGCGGTGTTCGCTTGCGCCACTTGGATATCGAGGCCCACGAGCCTCGATATGTGGTGGTCGAGTGACCGAATCAGGCCCGGCGCTGCCGCGCCACCTCGGCCAGCACCACACCAGCCGCCACCGAGGCATTGAGCGACTCGACCGGACCCGCCATCGGAATGCTCAGGATGGCGTCGCAGGTCTCGCGCACCAGGCGCGACAAGCCCTTGCCCTCCGAGCCGACCACGATGACCGTCGGTGCGCTGCCGTCGAATTCGTCGAGGGTGGTGTCGCCGCCCGCGTCGAGGCCGACGATCTGGTAACCCTTGTTCGCCCAATCCTTCAGCGTGCGAGTCAGATTCGTGGCTCGCGCAACCGGAAGTCGCGCTGCCGCACCCGCACTGGTGCGCCACGCCACCGCGGTGACACTGGCGCTGCGCCGCTGCGGGATCACCACACCCTGCCCGCCGAAGGCCGCCACCGAGCGGATGACCGCACCCAGATTGCGCGGATCGGAGATATTGTCCAGCGCCACCAGCAGCGCCGGCTCGCCCGAATTGTGCACCCGGTCGACCAGATCGTCCGGGTGGGCGTAGCGATACGGCGGCACCTGCAGCGCCATGCCCTGATGCATGCCGTTGTGGCTCATCTTGTCCAGATCGGTCCGCGGCACCTCCAGGATCGAGATACCGATCTCCGCGGCCGTCTTCACCGCCTCGCTGAGCCGGTCGTCGTTCTCGGCGCCATTGGCGATATAGAGCGCGGTGGCGGGAACACCCGCGCGCAGGCACTCCACCACCGGGTTCCGGCCGAGCACCAGTTCCGGACCCTCGTTGTCCTTGCGGCCCGCGATCGGCCGGGCGGCATTGCGCGACCGGGTGGTGGCGGCCGTCGCCTGCGCCTTGGCCTTCGCCTTGGCGCGCTTCGCGGCCGGGTGGTAGGTGCGGTCCTCGGCCTTGGGGGTTGCGCCCTTGCCCTCGAGCCCGCGCCGGCGCTGCCCGCCGGAGCCGACGGTCTGCCCCTTCTTGGTGCCGGACTTGCGCGTCGCCCCGCGTCGCTGGGAATTGCCTGCCATCACTTCGCCTTCCGTATCACGCGGGTATCCCGCCTCGGCCCGGCCGCGGGACGAACCCGCTCACGGTCGATCGTGCGGGAAACCTGCCTCCGGTCGGCGCAGCGAACGGCTGCGCCCCTGTCTGAACTTTCGCGCTGCCCCAGGAGCAGCGCCTCCGGACGGCCGCGAGCCGCGCGGCATTGCCGGAGGGACGCTACGAATTGTGCCCCACGCTGGGCCGCCACCCCGAATTCGGTGCGCTCCGCCACACCGCGCGGGCTAGCCCACGCGGTATTCGGGTGACCCGGGTTCCACCTATGCGGAACCGCTCACTTCTTCTCCTTGGCCAGGGACCACTCCGCGCCCTGCGGCGTGTCGGTGACCTCGACGCCCGCGGCCGCGAGCCGGTCGCGAACCGCGTCAGCGGTCGCCCAGTCCTTGTCGGCGCGCGCCTGCTGTCGCCGCTGCAGTTCTGCGCCGATGAGCACATCGAGCGCGGCGATGGCGGCGGAATTGTCCTCGGGCGCAGCCCAGTGCTCGTCGAACGGATCCACACCGAGAATGCCCAGCATGGTCCGGACCTGCCCGGCCAGCATCCGCGCACCCGAGAAGTCACCCGCATCGAGTGCCTTGTTGCCCTCGGTCACTACGCCGTGAATCGCGGCCAGCGCCTGCGGAACTCCGAGATCGTCGTTCAGCGCGTCCGCGAAGGCCGGGGTCCAGGTGCCGACCGGAACCTCGCCCGTGCGCTCGGCCACCCGCAGCACGAAGGCCTCCAGCCGCTGGTACCCGGCGGCCGCCTCGGTCAGCGCCTGATCGGAATACTCGATCATGGACCGGTAGCTCACGCTGCCCAGGTAGTAGCGCAGCTCGACCGCGCGCACCCCGACCCGTTCCAGCACGTTCGGAATGGACAGCACATTGCCCAGCGACTTGGACATCTTCTCGCCGCCCATGGTCACCCAGCCGTTGTGCAGCCAGTAGCGGGCGAATCCGTCCCCGGCCGCGCGCGACTGCGCGATTTCGTTCTCGTGGTGCGGGAAAACCAGATCCATTCCGCCGCAATGAATATCGAATTCCGGTCCGAGATAGAACTCGGCCATGGCGGAGCATTCCAGATGCCAGCCCGGGCGACCCGGACCCCACGGCGACGGCCAGCTGGGCTCACCCGGCTTGGCGGCCTTCCACAGCGTGAAATCGCGCGGATCCTTCTTACCCTGGCCCGCGCTCTCACCCTGGTGCACGTCATCGAGCTTGTGCCCGGACAGCTTTCCGTAATCCGGGAAGCTCAGCACGTCGAAATAGACATTGCCCTCGGAGGCGTAGGCGTGGCCGCGCTCGATGAGCCGCTCCATCATCCCCACCATCTGGGTGATGTGCCCGGTGGCGCGCGGCTCGCCGGACGGCGGCAGCACGCCCAGCGTCTCGTAGGCGCGGTCGAAGGCACGCTCGTGGGTCGCGGCCCACTCCCACCACGGGCGGCCGTGATCGGCGGCTTTGTTCAGAATCTTGTCGTCGATATCGGTGACATTGCGAATGAAGGCGACGTCGAAATCATTGGCGGCCAGCCACCGTCGCAGCACATCGAAGGCGACGCCGCTGCGCACGTGCCCGATGTGGGGTTCCCCCTGAACGGTCGCGCCGCACAGGTACACCGAGGCTTTGCCAGGGACCAGCGGCGTGAATTCACGCAGGGTCCGCGTCTCGGTGTCGAAAAGGCGCAGAGTCACGACAGAGCATCCTAGCTGTTGGGAAATGGGCGGATGACGGGTGCGTCAGGCGCGACAACACAGCAGCGCGGTGGCGACCGCCGCCACGCCCTCGCCGCGGCCGGTGAGGCCCAATCCGTCGGTCGTGGTGCCGGACACCGAGACCGGCGCGCCCAGAAGCTCGCCCAGCACCTGCTGCGCCTCGGCCCGTCGCGGGCCGATTTTCGGGCGATTCCCGATTACCTGTACAGCCGCATTGACAATTGTGAATCCGGCCTCGTCGAGCAGACGCCGGACTTCTTTCAACATGGCCGCGCCGGACACGCCCGCCCATTCCGGGCGACCCGTGCCGAAAACCGCGCCCACATCGCCGAGCCCGGCGGCCGACAACAGCGCGTCGCACAGCGCGTGCGCCGCGACATCACCGTCGGAATGTCCCGCGCACCCGTTGTCACTCTCGAACAGCAGGCCCGCCATCCAGCAGGGCCGGCCGGATTCGACGGGGTGCACATCGCTGCCGATGCCGGTGCGCAGCGCCATGGGATCCATCACGGGGCGATCACCGCTTCGCGTGTCGCGTCCAGCCCACCTGCGGTGTCGGCCGTATCACGGCGGGCGGCAAGCATATTGGCGAGGACCAGGTCCAACGGCGTGGTGATCTTGAAGGCCAGGGCGTCACCGAGCACCGTATGAACGGTCGCACCGTGCATTTCCACCAATCCCGCGTCGTCTGTCGCCTGTGTACCCACAGCGTAGGCGGCCCGCAGCAGCGCGGCATCGAAGCCCTGCGGAGTCTGGATGGCGCGCAGCCCGGATCGATCCGGGGTACCCGTCACGGCGCCGGTTTCGTCCACGGATTTGATGGTGTCGGTCACCGGCAGCGCGGGCACCACGGCCCGCTCACCAGCGCGCAGCGCGTCGACCACCCGGGTGATGAGCGCCGGGGGAGTCAGGGCCCGGGCGGCATCGTGCACCAGCACCAGGGTGGCATCGGGCGCGGCCGCGAGACCGGCCCGCACCGAATCGGTGCGCTCCGCCCCGCCCGCCACGACCTGCACGTGCACGGCGGAAACGGGCAGCAGGGCGCGGGTCTCGGCGACGAGTTCGGCGGGCACCATAACCACAACGTCGTCGACCGATCCGGAATCGATCAGCCCCTGGACCGCCCGAGTGAGCATGGGACTGCCGCCGATGTGGACGAACGCCTTCGGCTTGTTCTCACCGAGACGCACGCCCATGCCGGCGGCAGGGACCAAGGCGACGACACGACTGCCGTCGCCGGGTGTAGTTTTCACGGTCAGGAGGCCGCTGCGAGAACCTCGTCGAGCAGGGTCTCGGCCTTGACGTCGTCGGTACCTTCCGCGAGCGCGAGCTCACCGACGAGAATCTGCCGGGCCTTGGCCAGCATCCGCTTCTCACCAGCGGACAGGCCGCGGTCCTGCTCACGACGCCACAGGTCGCGGACGACCTCGGCCACCTTGTTCACATCGCCGGAGGCGAGCTTCTCGAGGTTGGCCTTGTAGCGGCGGGACCAGTTGGTCGGCTCCTCGGTGTGCGGAGCTCGCAGTACCTGGAAGACCTTGTCGAGGCCTTCCTGGCCGACGACGTCGCGGACGCCGACATACTCTGCGTTCTCTGCGGGAACCCGAACGGTCAGGTCGCCCTGTGCGACCTTCAGGACCAGATACTCCTTTTGTACACCCTTGATGGTGCGGGTTTCGATAGCTTCGATCAGCGCCGCTCCGTGGTGGGGGTAAACGACGGTGTCTCCGACCTTAAAAATCATGTGTCCCGTGCCCCTTTCGATGTTCACAGTTTAACATGCGACTCGGTAACGGCGCGATCAACGGCGCAGGTCAGGGCCACAACGGAGCGGCGGCGGGGGTTGACAGAACGCAAAACGTGTGCATCCTGTTGTGGCATAAGGGGATAGCGCATCGCGGAGTTCGCGTGCATATGCGAGTGCGTACTTCGCATACGCGGCCGAGCGCCCTCTTATAAAGATCAATGCATCACTCGAGAAGTCGTCTCCGAATCTCTGTCAGGGCCCCTGACACATCCCGCCCGGTCGTTCTGTGAGATGTCGCGCCCGCGCCGGGCCGCCGCGGCGGGCGCACGCCACGCGCATGCGACACCGCCCGCGTGTAGAGCGGGGGGAGGGACGCATTACTCTCTTTGACTACTACTCTCCATAGTGGAGTTAGCCCGGTCGACATGGAGGACCCCGTGACTGCCCTGAAAGCCACCACTGCGTCGAAGTCGCGGCGGCGTGCCGTGACAGTTGCTGCACTCGCTGCGGGTGCGGTGCTCGCGCTGTCGGGTTGCGGCGCCGGCCAGGTCTCGCAGACCGCCACCCAGGTCGCCGCCGTCAACGGCAACGCCGCCAATGCCGGCTCCATCGCGCTGCGCGACGTGCGCTTCCTGCTCCCGCAGACCGAGGAGTACAACAACGCCAAGGGCGGCAAGGCCGTGCTGGCCTTCAGCGCCGTCAACCTCAGCGACAGCACGACCGACGAACTGGTCAGCATCAGCACCGATCTGGGCCAGGTCAAGATGGCCGACAAGATCGAGATCAAGCCGTCCACCACCGTCGTCGCCGACAAGCCGACCGCCAAGGACGCGGCCGCCGCGGCCGCCATGCACGAGCAGAACGCCGGCGAGCCGGCCTCCGACAAGGCCACCGACCCGAACGCCAAGCCCGTCCTGATCGAGGTCACCGGCCTCACCAAGGACGTCACCCCGGGCCTGACCTACCCGCTGACCTTCGTCTTCAAGGAGGGCGGCACCGTCGTCGTCAACACTCCCGTCGACGCCGGCGCGAACAACCCGCGCCAGGAGCCCGCGAAGCAGGAGAAGGGCGGCGAGCACTGAGCTCCCGTTAGAAGCCGGACAGCGCCCGCCCTGAGTCATCAGGGCGGGCGCTGTTGTTCGGGGCCGTCTCGATTCTGGGACTGCGGCTGGAATAGACCTCCGCCTTGGAGCGGGGGAGCGAAGCGGAGGAGGGAAGAATCGAGACCGCGGCTCCATAGACCTGCGCCGTGGCCGCGAACCCGCCCGGAGCGAAGCGGAGGGCAAATAAAGCACAGTGTCGGGGGCGCTGGCTAGGCTGCCCGGCGTGGCCAAGGTGAAATCGCTGTACCGGTGCGCGGACTGCTCGCACGAGGTCGCCAAATGGGTTGGGCGCTGCCCGGATTGCAACGCGTGGGGGACCATCGAGGAGATGGCGGCGTCCGCGTCGGTGGTCGCGGTGGGGCGGCGGGCGATGCTGCCGAGCACGGCGGCCGCTCCGATCTCGAGCATCGACTCCAACAAGACCCAGGCTCGGTCGACGGGGGTGTCCGAGCTGGATCGAGTGCTGGGCGGCGGGATCATTCCCGGGTCGGTGGTGCTGCTGTCCGGGGAGCCCGGGGTGGGCAAGTCGACGCTGCTGCTCGAGGTGGCGCACCGGTGGGCACGGGCGCGCGACGAGATCGCGCTGTACGTGACCGCGGAGGAGTCGGCGGGGCAGGTGCGGCTGCGGGCCGACCGCACGGGCGCGGTGCACGACAAGGTCTACCTGGCCGCGGAATCGGATCTGGCGACCATTCTCGGGCACGTGGAGCAGGTGAAACCCTCACTGCTGGTGGTGGACTCGGTGCAGACCATGCTGGCCGCCGACGCGGACGGCGTGATCGGCGGTGTCACCCAGGTGCGGTCGGTGACGGCGGCGCTCACCTCGCTGGCCAAGGCGAGCGGGATCGCGGTGCTGCTGGTCGGGCACGTCACCAAGGACGGCGCGGTGGCCGGTCCGCGCACGCTCGAGCACCTGGTGGACGTGGTGCTGCAGTTCGAGGGCGACAAGCACTCCTCGCTGCGCATGGTGCGCGGCATCAAGAACCGCTTCGGCAGCACCGACGAGGTGGGCTGCTTCGAGATGCGGGAGGCCGGAATCCATTGCGTGGACGACCCTTCGGGGCTGTTCCTGCACCATCGGGGCGACGCGGTGCCCGGAACCGCGGTGACGGTCGCCATGGACGGCAAGCGGCCCATGCTGGGCGAGGTGCAGGGGCTGACGGTGGACACCCAGGCGCCCGCGCCGCGGCGCGCGGTGAGCGGGCTGGACTACAACCGCGTTTCCATGGTCCTGGCTGTCCTGCAGAGCCGCGGCGGCGTCTTCGTGGGCAAGCAGGACGTCTACGCGGCCACCGTGGGCGGTATGCGGCTCACAGAGCCCGCCGCGGATCTGGCTGTCGCGCTTGCCATTGCGAGCGCCAGCCAGGATCTGGCGCTGCCCAGCGGCCTGGTGGTGCTGGGCGAGGTGGGGCTGGCGGGCGAGGTACGCCAGGTGACCGGGCTGACCCGCCGGCTGGCGGAGGCGGAGCGGCTGGGCTTCACCGAGGCCCTGGTACCGCCGGGCGCGGAACGCACCGGCCGCAGCATGACCGTGCGTGAGGTCGCCGATATCCGTGCCGCCCTTGCCGTTACGGGGTTGCGCCGGCGGCGCGGTGCGCAGGCCCCGGCGGAAATGGCGGAATGACAGCCGAAATCGAATGAGGTCGCGGAATCGAATTCGATCCGGACCGGAATTCGGTTCGCGATTACCGGAATTCTCGAAAGACGGCGGAGGCCGGGATCCGATCGATCGGATCCCGGCCTCCGCCGCAGTGTGCTGAATTCAGGCGAGATTGAAGGGCTCGGGGGCGCTGCGGACCGAACCGAGTTGCGCCACAACGGTGTAGGGGCCCGCCGGGACGGGAACGCGGTCGCCCGCGCAGTTGGGCTGAGAGGTGGCGCCGGACCAGGTGACGGTGAAGGCGGCCTGCTGGCCGGGCGCCAGGGTGCGTATTTCGGCGGTGCCGTCCGGGTAGCAGTCGGTGCTGGACCACAGCCTGCGCTGGCCGTCCAGGGACTGGACCTGGACCAGCTGCAGGCCCGACCCCATGTCGCGTTCGCAGGCGGCGCTGGAGATATTGGTGATGACGATGCCGAACTGCGGCTGCTCGCCGACCTTGTAGGTGGGCTGCCCGACGGTCACCTTCACGGCGAGCGACTGGTCGGGGCACTGACCCAGCGCGGCCGGGGCGGCGGCGCTCGGGATGGCGCCGGAGGGCTTGGCCGAGCTCGGGTCCGGGGCGCTCGAGGGACTGCTCGCGGGCTTGGCGGTGGCCGCGGCGCTCGAGGTGGTGGCCTTGGCGTCCGTCTTGTGGTCGCCGCCGCCCTTCAACAGCGCGAAGGCCACCCAGATCACCAGCGCGAGGCCGAGCACCATCGCGCCGATCGCGACCGCGCGACGGCGCCAGTAGATTTCGGGTGGCAGTGGTCCGTTCGGTTCCAGCACGGTGACAACGGTAAGGGCACCGTCCGGGTCATCCCGAGCAGGGTGTCGGCGTGTCGGAGGTGAAAGCGCCTACGGGGGCGGTAAATTCCGCCGCCCGCGGGGGCGGAACGCGCATCCACCGCCGAAACGACGCCACCCCGGTCGAGCGGGCTAGACCACTTCGCCGATGTTGCCGATGACGCGGTGCAGCTTGATCTCGCCGTCGCCGAGGTTGTAGGTGACGCACACGATGGCGCACTCGCCGGTGGCCACCCGCTGGGAGATGATCATCGACCGCTGCATGAGCAGGCGGGCGGTCTCCTCGACGTGGCGGGCCTCGAGCTCGTCGACCGATTCCAGGCCCTCGCGGCGGCCGATGAGGATGGACGGGGTGACACGCTCGACGACCGAGCGGATGAACCCGCCGGGGACGTTGCCGTGGTCGAGGGCGTCGATGGTGGCGCGGACCGCGCCGCAGCTGTCGTGGCCGAGCACGATGATCAGCGGCACCGACAGCACCTGCACGCCGTATTCGATGGAGCCCAGCACCGAGGCGTCGATGACGTGACCGGCGGTGCGGACCACGAACATGTCGCCGAGACCCTGATCGAAGATGATCTCGGCGGCGACGCGAGAGTCGCCGCAGCCGAACAGAACTGCCGAGGGCTGTTGCCCGGCGACGAGCTTGGCCCGGTCGGCCGCGCCCTGGCTAGGGTGCTGCAACGCGCCGTTGACGAAGCGCGCGTTGCCTTCACGCAAGGCTTTCCAGGCACTGATCGGGTTGTTATGCGGCATGCGTCCTATTTTCCATAGCCCTCTGGTTACCGGCGAGTCCTCAGCGTTACGGTCCGGCAAAGACGCGCCGATCGGATCGCCGCGCGCTCGGTGAGCCGCCGGGTGGGCGGAAACCGGCCTCGCCGAAATGGATACCATCGCGCGTGGCGGCGTGCGGGATTTCCCGCCTCCGAAACGGCCGGGAGGAGGCGAAGGTGGACAGCGACGCGCTCATCGACTGGTATGGCGAGACCGCGCGGGACCTGCCGTGGCGACGGCCCGGCGTCACGGCGTGGCAGATCCTCATGAGCGAGATCATGCTGCAGCAGACGCCCGTGGTGCGGGTCGAACCCATCTGGCGCGAGTGGGTGGCCCGCTGGCCGGTGCCCTCCGCCATGGCCGCCGCACCACAGGGGGACGTCCTGCGCGCCTGGGGCAAACTCGGCTATCCGCGGCGCGCGCTGCGGTTGCACGAGTGCGCCCGGGTGCTGGCCGAGGAGCACGGCGACGAGGTGCCGACCGACGTGGACGTGCTGCTGAGCCTGCCCGGGATCGGGGCGTACACCGCCCGCGCCGTGGCCTGTTTCGCGTACGGGCAGCGTGTTCCGGTGGTGGACACCAATGTTCGCCGCGTGGTGGCCCGCGCTGTGCACGGCCGCGCCGAGGCGGGCAATCCGGCGAACCGCGATCTCGCGGAAACCGAGGCCCTGCTGCCCGCGCGGGTCGACCGGGCCGCCGTCATGTCGGCCGCCCTGATGGAACTGGGCGCGCTGATCTGCACCGCGCGGACCCCGGATTGCGAGCGTTGTCCACTTCCCGCGTGCGCCTGGGTCACCGCGGGCCGCCCGGCCTCCGAGGTGGTGCGGCGCGTGCAGAAGTACGAAGGCACCGACCGGCAGGCACGGGGCCGCCTGCTCGACGTCCTGCGCGGGGCGTCGGGTCCGGTGGAGCGGGTTCGCCTGGACCTGGCCTGGACTCGCGATCCGGGCCAGCGGGATCGGGCGCTGGACTCGCTGCTGGTCGACGGTCTCATCGAGCAGACCCCCGACGGCCTGTTCGCGCTGGCGGGCGAGGGCAGCTGACCCGCGGACGGCCCGCCCGGGCCGAGGGGTTGTTGTCCGGGAGAGGCGGGTGGGGGCGATCTGCCGCCCCCCATGCGATAGATCGCGGTGTCGCATCCGGTTTCGCCGGATCCGGCCCGAAACTCAGGCGGCGACGAGGATTCTGCGGCGGTTGCGGGTACGGCTGCCGACCACCCGGCAGATCAGGTAGATCGTGAACGAGATGGTGGTGACGAACGTCGAGATCGGGACACCGGGTGCCAGCGACAGCAGAATGCCTCCGACGGCGGCGATCTCGGCGAACACGATCGACAGGATCGCCACCCGGGCCGGGCTGGCGGTGAGCTGGGCGGCCGCGGCGGCGGGAGTGATCAGCAGCGAGAGCACCAGCAGCGCGCCGACGATCTGGACGCCGAAGGCCGCGGTCACGCCGAGCAGCACCGCGAACACGATGGACAGCGCCCGCACCGGAACACCCCGCGCCACCGCCACTTCCGGATCCGCGCTGGCGAACAGCAGCGGGCGGTAGACGGCGGCCAGCACCACCAGCACGGCGGCGGTGCAGGTGGCCAGCAGGCCGAGCCCGGAGTTCCCGACGCTGACCACCTGACCGGTCAGCAGCGAGAACTTGGAGCCCGCCCGTTCCGGGCCGAGCCACAGGAACAGCACCGACAGGCCGAGGCCGAAGGACAGCACCACGGCGATGACCGAATCACGTTCGCGGGCACGGGAACCCAGCACGCCGAACAGCACGGCCGCCACCACCGAACCGATGATGGCGCCCAGGCCGACGCCGATGCCGGCCAGCAGCGCGGCCGCCGCGCCGGTCAGCGAGAGCTCGCTGGTGCCGTGCACGGCGAAGGACATCTGGCGGCTGATGATGAGCGGGCCGATGGCCCCGGCCAGCAGGCCGAGCAGGGCGGCGGCGAGCACCGCCTGCTGCACGAAGTCGTAGGACAGCAGATGGGCGGTGGTGGAGACGTCGAACATCTGCGAGAACAGCTTGGACAGCTTGTCGATCATGCCCGGGCCTCCTGTGCCTGCTCACCGTGGTCGTGGGCCGCACCGGATTCCCCGAGGGCGTCCATGGCGTCGCCGGTGCCGACGACCACCAGGCGGCCGCGCACCCGCAGCACGTCCACCTCGGTTCCGTAGAGCTCGGACAGGGTCTCGGAGGTCATGACCTCGTCGGGCGTGCCGATCCGGAACTGCCCGTCGACCAGGTACAGCACCCGATCCACCAGCGGCAGAATGGGATTGATCTCGTGCGTCACGAACAGCACCGCGGTGTCGTGGGTGCGCCGCCGCCGGTCGATGAGCTCGGAGACCAGCCGCTGATTCGCCAGATCCAGCGACAGCAGTGGTTCGTCGCACAGCAGCACCCGCGGATCACCGGCCAGCGCCTGCGCCACCCGCAGCCGCTGTTGCTCGCCGCCCGACAGTGCGTCCAGCGGCGCGTAGGCGAATCTCTCCGCCCCCACGGCCGAGATCGCCGCCGCCACTTTCCGTTTGCGTTCCTTGCGCCCGCGCAGCCCGAGCCCCCACCTATGCCCGTCCACCCCGAGCCCGACGAGATCGACTCCGCGCAGCTGCGCCCCGCCCTCGATGGTCTTCTGCTGCGGCACATACCCGATATCCGGATTTCCCACCCGCACCGGCGATCCCGCGACCTCCGCGGTCCCCGCGGTCAGCCCCAGCTGTCCCAGCAGCATCCGCATCAACGAGGTCTTCCCGGACCCATTGGGCCCCAGCACCGCAATGAATTCCCCCGGCGCAACCTCGAGATCCAGCCCCTGCCACAACGTCCGCTCTCCGAACGAGAGCCGCGCATTCGAGAGCCGCACGGCCGGTGCGCCCCGGCCGCCGTGCGTGTTGCCAGCGCCCGTGGCCGGCGCGCCGGCGGTAGCGTTCGCCGTCGTTTCGGCCTGCGCCGCAATGGTGTTCGTGTCGGCGACGGCAACGGAGTCGGTCGCCGGAGGAGGAGTCTCGGCGCAGGTCGAGCGGCCGGAGGGAGTGCGGGGGCGGGCTCCGGTGAGGGCGCAACCGCCTTTGGGTGTCGTCACGCCGGTGTCGGGTGCCTGCGCGAGGTTCGTGGTGGCCTGCGCGGGGTTCGCGGTCATGGTGGTACTCCCGGATGCGGCGGTGGTGCTGGTGCGTACGGGGTCGGCGTCGAGGGTTGTGGCCGAACGGGTTTCGGGCACGGCTGAGTCGCCGGGTGCGGGGTGAGCGCTCGGCGACTGCGGTGTGCTCCGGTGGTTCAGCGGGCTGTCCTCTGCTCGGTGGGGTGGTCGGTCAGGACAGGGCCTTAGCTAGGGACTGGGCGTTGTTCGTCATCCAGGTGACGTAGTCCAGGCCCCGGGGGAGGGTTTCGGTGACCTCGACGACGGGAACGCCGGACTTGTCGGCGGTGGCGCGCAGGTCCTTGGTGAGTTTGTCCTCGGTCTGGATGTTGTAGACGAGGGCGCGGACCTGCTTGGCGCTCAGCAGGTCTCGCACGGTGGCCACGTCCTGGGGTGCGGGGTCGGTGCCCTGTTCGACGGCCTCCTGGAAGGCGTGCGGGGTCTTGTCGTCGGCCTTGGCGGCGGTGAGCAGGTAGGCGGCCAGCGGCTCGGTCTGCAGGACCGGCTGGTTCGGATGCTCGGCGGCGATCTTGGCGGTCACGGCCTCGATGGGGGCCAGCTGTGCGGCGAAGGCGGCGGCGCGGTCGGTGAAGGCCTGCTTGTGGCCGGGGTCGATCTCGCCGAGGGCGTCGGCGATGTGCTGGGCGATGTGGCCGACCTGGTGCAGGTCGTACCAGACGTGCTCATTGGCCTCGTGGTCGTGACCGGCGGCCTCGGTCTGCGCGGAAGTCGGTGCGGCCGAACCGCTCTCGTGTGCGTGGTCGCCCTCGGTGGCGATGTCGAAGGCGTTGACCGTCTTCGTGTTCCGGCCCGCTATGGCCTTGTCGATGAACTCGTCGTAGCGCCCGCCGTTGTAGACGACCAGCTTGGCGTCGGTGATCTTGGCGGCGTCGGCGGGGGAGACCTCGAACGAGTGCGGGTCCACCGTGGGGTCGTTGATGATCGATTCGACGGTCACGTCCGGCCCGGCGACGGCCCGGGTGATATCGCCCCAGACATTGGTGGAGGCGACGACGGTCGGCTGATCGGAGCTCTTGGAACTGCCGCAGGCGGTCACGGTGGCGACCGTCGCAAGTCCGGCGGCGAACACGGCGAATCCTCGGGCGAAGCTGGTGGTCACGCGGGGTACTCCTGGCACAGCGGCGTACTAGTAACGAAAACGATTGCCATTTGAATGTAGCGCAAACGACCGTCAGGTCCCTAGCCCCGGGTTGGGAGATGTGGCCCGCAACACCCGCGGCCTACCTCCGCCACGCAGAAACGCACCTCGGCCGCACAGGAAGCGGCCCCCGCGAACGGATGTTCGCGGGGGCCGCTTCGGTCGTGCGGTGCGGTCCGGCCTAGGTCATCGCCGCGACCGGCAGGCTCAGCAGTTGCGCGCAGCGCAGCAGGCCGAGGTGGCTGTAGGCCTGCGGGTGGTTGCCGAGCGAGCGTTCGGCGACCGGGTCGTACTCCTCGGAGAGCAGACCGGTCGGTCCCGCCACATCCACCAGCTGAGCGAACAACGCCTCGGCGTCCTCCCGCTTGCCGATGAGCAGATACGCCTCCACCAGCCAGGCGGCGCACAGGTGGAACCCGCCCTCGCCGCCGGGCAGCCCGTCGTCGTGGTGGTACCGGTACACCGTCGATCCGCTGCGCAGCTCGGCCTCGGTGGCCACCACGGTGGCCGCGAACCGCGGATCCGAGGGCTCGATCAGCCCGCTGAGGCCGATGTGCAGCGTGGCGGCGTCGAGGTCGGTGCCGTCGTAAGCCGCTGTGAAGGACTGGACTTCGTCGTTCCAGCCCTCGGTGCGGACCTCGTCGGCAATGGCGTCGCGCAGCGGCTCCCACTCGGGGTCCGCCGGCCGCCCGAACTGCCGGGACAGGGTGAGCGCCCGATCCACGGTGAGCCAGCCCATGACCTTGGAGTACACGTGGTGGCGCGGATTGCCGCGGATCTCCCAGATGCCGTGGTCGGCCTCGCGCCAGCGGCGCTGCACCGCGGACACCATGGCGTGCACCAGTTCCCAGTCCGGGTCCGGCAGCGCCTTCGCAGGATCGTTGATGCCCTTGCGTTCCCGCGCGTGCGCGAGCTGGGAGATGAGATCCACGATGGGCCCGAACACGTCCAATTGAACCTGCATGTTCGCCGCGTTGCCGACGCGCACCGGCCGCGAACCGGCGTAGCCGGGCAGCTGGTCGATGACGGCCTCGGGGGGCAGCGTCTCGCCGTAGAGCGTGTACAGCGGGTGCAGTCGCTCGGGTCCGGGCAGGGTCTCGAGCACCCGGTGCACCCAGGCCAGCAGATCCTCGGCCTCGCCGAGCGAGCCCAGCGAGACCAGCGCGGCCGCGGTGAGCGAGGCGTCGCGCAGCCAGCAGTAGCGGTAGTCCCAGTTGCGCACGCCGCCGATGTCCTCGGGCAGCGAGCTGGTGGCCGCGGCCAGGATGGATCCGGATGGCGCGTGCACCAGCCCGCGCAGGGTGAGCGCGGAGCGCTTCATCAGATCCGGCTTGAGCGGCGGCAGTTCGAGCGTGCCGACCCATTCGGCCCAGTAGCGCTCGGCCTCCCGGCGCCGGTCCGACTCGGCCCGCATGGCGGGTGCGAGATCGGAGGTGCCGCACCGCATTTCGAGCACGATCGGTCCCTGGCGCGGGTCGACCACGGCGCGGGCGGTGTGGTGGTTGCCGTCGTCGGTGATCTCCCATTCCACGCCGGGGGAGCGCAGCACGATCGGATCGTTGGGGCCCTCCACCTTGAGCCCGCCGGTGGCGTGCAGCAGCCGCACCGGCACCTGCCCGAATTCGGGGCGCGGCGCGAAGGTGATGACCGCTTTGGCGTCACCGGTGATGACGCGGGTCAGGTCGGTGCGCTCGGGTACCACGTCGTGCGGCAGGTAGTCGACGACCTGCAAACTGGACCAACGGGTTTCGACGGTCATGGTGCCGTCGACATAACGCTGCGACAGCGGCAGGCTCGCGCGCTCGGGCTGAATGGTGAAGTGGCCCGCGCCCGGTCCGCCCAGCAGATGGGCGAAGACGGCGGCGGAATCGGGTTCGGGGTGGCACAGCCAGGTGACGGTGCCGTCCGGTGTGACAAGGGCTTTGGAGCGCGGGCTGGCCAGCATGGTCAGCCGCTCGATTCGAGGGGCGGAGGCACCCGCCAACCACGTGCGGCGTTCCTCGAGTAGGAACGCCAGCGCCTTCGACACCTCCTCGGTGCTGGCGACCCGGTGTTCGGCCATGGAATCGCCGTCGCCGACCTTGATACCGACGTCCGGTCCGGAGAGGCGTTTGAAGGCCTTCTCGTCGGTGACGTCGTCGCCGATGAACAGTGCCGCCGAGGCGCCCTGCTGATGCCGGACGATATCGAGTGCCGCGCCCTTGTCGGTCTCGACCACCGCCAGTTCGATGACCTCCTTGCCCTCGGTGGTCTGCACGCCGACCCAGCTGGCCGGGCCCTGGCGCACCGCAAAGACTGCGCGACGGCCGATTTCGGGGCTGGTGTTGCGGACGTGCAGGGCCACGCTGGCCGGTTTGATCTCGACGGAAGCGCCCGGATTATCCTGAGCGATCTGTGTCAGGGTCGTGGTGACCTCCTGCAGCAGCTGTTTGGCGTCGTTGTCGATGGCATGCACGAAGCCGACATCGAATTCCGAACCGTGACTACCGATCAGCTGCACCTCGACGGGCAGCCGGGACAGGGCCGCGAGATCGCGCAGGGCGCGACCGGATATCACGGCGGCGGTGGTTCCGGTGAGTCCGGCGAGAGCGCGCAAGGCGCTCACCGACTCCCGATGGGGATAGGCCTTCGTCGGGTCGGAGACGATGGGCGCGATCGTCCCGTCGTAGTCCGAAGCGACCAGCAACCGTGGCACGCGGGCGATGGCCGACAGGGCACGGCGAAGTTCCAGTGACAAATCCTGTGCGCTCACGCATCCAACCTAGTGATCGGAGGAGATTTTTCAGGGCGCGAGTGATGCTACTGGGTCTTGATTGCTCACTCGTGTGTGCGGTGATACATAGCGTTTACAAGACACCTCCGGGTCGTTCACGCCTTTTGTGAGACACGCGCGGGTTGCTCCGCGTTCACCCCCGCTGACCAGGAGGGTTCCAGCAAACACACAACGGGCTGCCCGGTTCTCCGGACCGGGCAGCCCGTTGTGCATCGAGCGAACGCAAGCGTGCGTTCGTGCTACTCGCTATTCGTTGCCACTGCCGATGAGCAGATCGACGGTGAGCTCCAGGCGCTCGGTCACATCGGTGGCCGAGGCCCGGCGGGTCAGCCACGCAACCAGATTCGACAGCCACACATCGGAGATGACGCGGGCGATGGCGAGCTGGCGGTCGCTGGGAACCTCGTCGGAGAGGGCACGGGCGAAGAACCGGTCCATCACCTTGCCGACCCGATCGACCTCGGCGGCCGCGGAAGCGTCGGCGAACATGAAGGCGCGGGTCATGGCCTCGGTGAGCAGTGGGTCGCGCTGCATGGCCCGGGTGACCTGGGTGAGCAGCAGGTGCATGCGCTCCTGCGGGGTGGCCCCGGCGAGGGGCTTGCGGCGGCCCTCGAACTGCTCGAATTCCCGGGCCAGGGCGGATACCAGCAGGTGCACCTTGGACGGGAAGTACCGGTAGAGCGTGCCGACGGCGACATCCGCGCGTTCGGCGACCGCTCGCATCTGGACCGCGTCGTAGCCACCCTTGGATGCCAGCGCGAGCGTGGCGTCGAGGATGCGCTTGCGTCGGTCGCGCTGCGCCGCCGAGCTCAGATCCTCCTCGCTGAGGGTGGTGACGGGCGCGGTGCGTCCACCGGGCACCCCGTCGGCGGCCTGCGATCGGGAGGGACTGGCCATCGGTTGAGAGTCCTTTCCTGCACGAATCGTTCGGTTCATCTCACCCAGCGTCGGCTGGGCACGAGTTCGTACCGCGACCGGGACGGCGCTTGACTTCCGCCCGGCTCGAACATTAGAACATGTTCTAGGAGCTGAAGTCACGCCGGAAAGGCGGTATGGAGTGTGACCATAGCCACCACTGACGAGCATAAAGCCGTCCAGGAGTCGATGCGCGGATGGGCAACCGCCGTGCGCCCAATTGCAACAATGCGTTCAAGAGCACAGGCGGAACTGCGTTCCGGCGCGCCCGATTTCTGGCGCGAGTACTGGCCGCGCCTGGCCGATCTCGGAATTTTCCGGGTCGCGGTGCCGGAGGAGGCCGGAGGCGCGGGTGGAACCGTCGGAGATCTGGCCGTGCTGGTGGAGCAGGCGGCACATGACCTGGTCGGCGGACCGGTGCTCTCGACGGCGCTGGCGGGGCTCGTCGCCGGCGAGGCGCTCGACGAGAGTACGCCATGCGGCGTCGCGCTCGCGGGCGAAATCGCGATATCCGTGGGTGAATCGGGCGCTACGGTGTCCGGTGAGTGGGACTCGGTTCCGGGTGCCGCACCGGGGACGGCGGTGCTGGTCCCGGTGCGCGACGGTGACCGTCACCTGTGGGCGTTGATCGACGCCGACGCCGCCGGGCTGACCGTGGAGCCGCTGGCCGGCATCGACAAGACCGTGCCGCTGGCGCGCGTGGTGTGCGCGGACGTCGCGGTGGCCGTGGATCGCCTCTTCGAGCCCGGCTTCTCGGTGCTGGACCTGGCCGCCACCCTGGTCGCCGCCGAGGCCGCGGGCATCGCGGGCTGGTGCCTGGAGACCGCCACCGAATATGCGAAGGTGCGCGAACAATTCGGGCGCAAGATCGGCGAATTCCAAGCGGTCAAACACATTTGCGCGTGGATGCTGTGCCGGGCCGAACAGATTCGAGCCGTCGCCGCCGATGCGGCCGCCGCGGTGGACAGTGGTAGTGCGGAACTGCAATTGGCCGCCGCCGTCGCCCTGTCCATGTCGCTGGATGCCGCGGTGGAGAATGCCAAGGATTGCATTCAGGTTCTGGGTGGAATCGGTTTCACATGGGAACATGACGCGCATCTGTATCTGCGCCGAGCCACCGCGCTGCGGCAGCTGCTGGGCGGCACCGCGCGCTGGCGGGCCCGGGTCGCCGAGCTGACCCTGGCCGGCATGCGTCGCACGGTCGGCGTCGACCTGGGCGCCGACGGCGAGCCCGGATCCGACTGGGAGACAGCCGGTCTGGATGCCGCCGAGGCGGCCGTGCTGGCGGCGGACCTGGCCAAGATCGCGGCGCTGCCGGAGCCTGAGCAGCGGGTCGCGCTGGCCGAGGCCGGACTGCTGGCCTCGCACTGGCCCGCGCCCTACGGTCGCGGCGCCGGACCCCTGCTGCGCACGCGCCTCGACGATCAGATCCGCCAGGCGGGTATCGCGCTGCCGGACATCGCGATTGCCAACTGGGCGATCCCGACGCTGCTGCAGTGGGGCACCCCCGAGCAGATCGAGCGCTACGCCATGCCGACGTTGACCGGTGAGGTCATCTGGTGCCAGCTGTTCTCCGAGCCGGGCGCCGGGTCGGATCTGGCGGCGCTGCGCACGGTGGCCGAGCGGGTCGAGGGCGGCTGGAAGCTGCGCGGCCAGAAGGTATGGACCTCGCTGGCGGATCGCGCCACCTGGGGCATCTGCCTGGCGCGCACCGACGCGTCCGCGCCGAAGCACAAGGGCATCAGTTACTTCCTGGTCGATATGAAGAGCGCGGGGCTGGATATCCGGCCGCTGGTGGAGATCACCGGTGAGGCGCGCTTCAACGAGGTGTTCCTCGACGACGTCTTCGTTCCGGACGACTGCCTGGTCGGCGAACTCGGCAATGGCTGGAAGATCGCGCGTTCCACCCTGTCGGCGGAGCGGGTCGCCATGGGCGGCAAGGGAATCGGGGACGAGCTGGAGGCGCTGATCGCCGCCGCGCCGGCCTCGGGCCCGGGTGCGGAGCTGGTCGCGGACCGGCTCGGCGGGCTCGTTGCGGAATCGGTTGCCGGAACATTGTTGGAAGCTCGTGCGGCGCAGAAGCTGCTGTCCGGCGGGGACCCTGCCGCGCAGAGCAGCGTGCGCAAACTGGTCGGTGTGAGACACCGGCAGGCGGTCGCGGAATTCGCCGTCGAACTGTCTGGTGCGGCGGGCGCGCTGGAAACCGCCGCGGTGAAAGAATTCCTGCTCACACGCTGTTTGTCGATTGCCGGCGGTACCGAGCAGATCCTGTTGACCGTCGCCGGTGAACGGATCCTCGGGTTGCCCCGCGAGTCGCACGGCTAGTCCACACCTGAACCGGGAGCATTGCATTGGACTTCACCAGGGACGAGAGCCAGGACGCTGTCGCCGAGGTTGTCGTAAGTTTGCTGGAACGCGACAGCGCGCGTGATATCGCGCTGTGGCCGATCATCGCGGACAGTGGCCTGCTGGCCGTGCCGCTACCCGAACGTTTCGGCGGCGACGAGATGGGCCTGCTCGAGGTCGGGGCCATGCTCACCGAGCTGGCCCGCGCCGCCGCGCAGGCGCCCGCACTGGTCACCCTCGGCTTCGGCGTGCTGCCGCTGAAGGCGATCGGCCTGCCGGATGCCCTGGCGGAAAAGGTGTTTCCGGCCGTGGCCGAGGGCGCGGTACTGACCGCCGCCCTGCATGAGACCGGCTCGCCGTTCACCGTGAAGCCGGAGACCACCGCGGTGACCGACGGCGCCACCGTGCGTGTCACCGGCCGCAAGGTGGCGGTGCCCTACGCCGACACCGCGCGCTGGATCCTGGTGCCCACCGACAACGGCATCGCCGTGGTGGACGGTGACGCCGCGGGCATCACCCGCACCGCGAGCCCGACTTCCGATGGCGTGCCGGAGTTTTCGCTCCAGTTCGACCAGGTCGTGATTCCGGCCGAGCAGCTGCTCCCCGGCGGGCTGACCGAACTGCACCGGTTCGCGCTGGCGAGCCTCGGCGCGGTGGCCGACGGCCTGCTCGCGGGCGTGGTGTCATTGACCGCCGAGCACGTGCGCACCCGTCAGCAGTTCGGCCGCCCGCTGGCCGAATTCCAGGCTGTCGCACAGCAGATCGCGGATGTCTACGTGGCCTCGCGGACGCTGCACGCGGCCGCCTGCTCGGCCACCTGGGCGCTGGCCCAGGACGAACACGGCGCCGAGCACCTGGAGCGCATCGACGACGATCTCGACGTGCTGGCGTACACGGTGGCGGCGGAACTGCCCGCGGCCATGCAGAAGTGCCACCACCTGCACGGTGGTCTCGGGGTGGATATCACCCATCCGCTGCACCGCTACTACTCACAGGCCAAGGACATCGCCCGCTGGCTCGGCGGCGAATCGTTCCGGCTGGACCGTTTGGGAGCCAGATGTTCATCGAACTGACCGCGGAGCAGCGCAAGCTGCGCGACGAACTGCGCACGTACTTCACCGGTCTCGTGACTCCCGAAGAGGAGGCCGAGATGCTGGTGAACCGGCACGGTGACGCCTACCGCGCGGTGGTCAAGCGCATGGGCCGCGACGGCAAGCTCGGCGTCGGCTGGCCCAAGGAGTACGGCGGGCAGGGCTTCGGTCCGCTGGAACAGCAGATCTTCTACAACGAGGCGGTCCGTGCCGACGTGCCGGTGCCCCTGGTCACGCTGCTGACCGTCGGCCCGGCGCTGCAGTCGTTCGGCACCGAGCAGCAGAAGCAGAAGTTCCTGCCCGGAATCCTCACCGGCGACGTGCATTTCGCCATCGGCTACTCCGAGCCGGACGCCGGCACCGACCTGGCCGCCCTGCGCACCTCCGCGGTGCGCGACGCCAACGGCGACTGGATCGTCAACGGGCAGAAGATCTTCACCACCGGTGCGCACGAGGCCGACTACGTCTGGCTGGCCTGCCGCACCGGTTCCGCGGAGTCCCGGCACAAGGGCATCACGATCCTGATCGTGGACACCAGGGACCCGGGCTACTCGTGGACGCCGATCATCACCGCCGACGGCGCGCACCACACCAACGCCACCTACTTCGACAATGTCCGCGTGCCCGCGGACATGATGGTCGGCGAGGAGAACGGCGGCTGGAAGCTGATCACCACCCAGCTCAATCACGAGCGGGTGAGCCTGGGCCCGTCCGGCAAGATCGAGCAGCTCTATCACCGGGTGCACGACTGGGCGCAGGCCCAGGGCGTGCTCGGCGAGGCCGACGTGCGGCGCTCGCTGGGCCGCCTGCACGCCATGACGCGGCTGAACGAGCTGCTGAACTGGCAGGTGGCCTCCAATATGGAACGCCCCGACGCCGATCAGCGCGATGTCATCGCCGACGCCTCGGCGACCAAGGTGTTCTCCACCGAAGCGCTGCAGCAGGCGGGCCGCCTGGCCGAGGAGATCGTGGGCCGCTTCGGCGATCCCGCCGACTCGGCCACCGCGGAACTGCTGGTCTGGCTGGACAAGCGGACCAAGCAGAACCTGGTGGTGACCTTCGGCGGCGGCGTCAACGAGATCATGCGTGAGCTGATCGCCCAAATGGGCCTGCGCCTGCCCAGGGTCCCCAGATAGGAGCCACCCACCGTGGAGAAGACGTACCCCAGGCGGACGAGATCATGCGTGCTGTGCCCGATGGCCCAGATGGGCCTGCGCCTGCCCAGGGTCCCCAGATAGGAGCCACCCATCGTGGAGAAGACGTATCCCAGGCGGACGAGATCATGCGTGCTGTGCCCGATGGCCCGGATGGGCCTGCGCCTGCCGCGGGTTTCGCGCTAGATCGCAGAGGAGAGAGCGTGACGAAGAGTTTCACGGCCGACGAGATCCGCGAGGGCCTGGAGAAGATCAAGGCGGACGGTGAGTCCGCGGCGCGCACGGGGCGCGATCAGATCAACCAGCCCATGATCAACAACTGGGTCGAGGCCCTCGGCGATGCCAACCCGATCTACGTGGACGAGGCCGCCGCCAAGGCGGCCGGGCACCCCGGTATCGTGGCCCCGCCCGCCATGGCGCAGGTGTGGACCATGCTGGGACTGGGCGGCGTCCGCGCTGCCGACGACCCGATGACCCGCACCAACGACCTGTTCGACGCGGCCGGCTTCACCTCGGTGGTCGCCACCAACTGCGAGCAGGTCTATCACCGCTACCTGCAGCTCGGCGAGCAGGTGACGGTCCGGTCCAGCATCGGCGACATCGTGGGCCCCAAGCGGACCGGGCTCGGCGAGGGCTGGTTCACCACCTACCTCACCAACTGGTACGTGGGTGACGAGCTGGTCACCGAGATGAAGTTCCGCATGCTGAAGTTCGCGCCCGGCACCGGAAAGAAGGCCGCTCCCAAGGAGTCCGGCGAGGTGTCCGCCGAAGACCTGGCCAAGCGCGTGCGGCCGACCGTCTCCAAGGACACCGAGTTCTTCTGGGACGGAATCAAACTCGGTGAGCTGCGGATCCAGCAGCGGCCCGACGGCTCGCTGCAGCACCCGCCGGTTCCGGCGCTGTGGAAGGACCACTCGGAGCAGACCGACTATGTGGTCGCCTCCGGTCGCGGCACCGTCTTCAGCTTCGTGGTGCACCACGCGCCCAAGGTGCCCGGACGGCAGCTGCCGTACGTGATCGCCCTGGTCGAGCTGGAGGAGGGCGTGCGCATGCTCGGTGAGCTGCGCGGCATCGAGCCGGGTGAGGTCGAGGTCGGCCTGCCGGTCGAGGTGGGCTTCCTGAAGCTCGACGACGACAACACCGTGCCCTACTGGGAGGCCGTGCAATGACTACAGCATCGCGGAGCGATTCCATCAGCGGTGGCGGTGGGGCGACGGGTGGGCCCGTGGAGCTCTCGGCCGTGCAGGTCGGAACCGTGTTGCCGGAGTTGGTGATTCACGCCGACACCACGTTCATCGTCTCGACGGCGCTGGCGACCCGGGACTTCCAGGACGTGCACCACGACCGTGACAAGGCGGTCGAGCGCGGGTCCAAGGACATCTTCGTCAACATCCTCACCGACACCGGTCTGGTGCAGCGGTTCGTGACGGACTGGGCGGGGCCGCGGGCCATCGTCAAGTCGATCGCGCTGCGGCTGGGCGTGCCGCTGTACGCGGGTGACACCCTCACTCTGAGCGGCACCGTGGCGGCAGTGGACGGCGCGGACATCACCATCGACGTGGTCGGCAAGGACTCGCTCGGCGACCACATCACGGCGAAAGCCGTCATTTCCCTGCAGGAGGCACAGTGAGTGGGCTGAGCCGTAGCGCCGCCATCGTCGGCATCGGCGCGACCGACTTCTCCAAGGACTCCGGCCGCAGCGAACTGCGCCTGGCCGCCGAGGCCGTCACCGCCGCGCTGGCCGACGCGGGGCTCACGCCCGCCGATGTGGACGGCCTGACGACCTTCACCATGGACACCAATACCCAGGCCGCCGTGGCGCGCGCCGCCGGTATCCCGTCCCTGAAGTTCTTCAGCAACATCCCCTTCGGCGGTGGCGCGGCCGCCGCGACCGTGCAGCAGGCCGCCATGGCGGTCGCGACCGGTGTCGCGGATGTCGTTGTGGCCTACCGGGCTTTCAACGAGCGTTCCGGAAACCGCTTCGGGCAGTTCGCGACTCACCTCGCGACCGGCAACCCGAGCTCCTCCGGTGTGGACAACGCGTTCTCCTACACCCACGGCCTGGGCACCCCGGCCGCGCAGGTGGCCATGGTGGCGCGCCGCTACATGCACGTATACGGCGCGCGCAGTGAGGATTTCGGCCGGGTGGCCGTCGCCGATCGCAAGCACGCGGCCGTGAATCCGGCGGCGCACTTCTACGGCAAGCCCATCACCCTCGAGGAGCACCAGGCCTCGCGCTGGATCGCGGAGCCGCTGCACCTGCTGGACTGCTGCCAGGAGACCGACGGCGGCGTGGCCATCGTGGTCACCAGCGCCGAGCGGGCCAAGGATCTGCCCAACAAGCCCGCGCTGATCGCCGGCGCCGCACAGGGTTCCGGGGCCGACCAGTACGTCATGACCAGCTACTACCGCGACGCCATGACCGGGCTGCCCGAGATGGGCCTGGTCGGCGACCAGCTGTGGGCGCAGAGCGGGCTGCGGCCGGAGGATATGCAGGCCGGCATCCTCTACGACCACTTCACCCCCTTCGTCCTCATGCAGCTGGAGGAGCTCGGTTTCTGCGGCCGCGGCGAGGCCAAGGACTTCATCGCCGACGGCGCCATCGAGATCGGCGGCCGCCTGCCGCTGAACACCCACGGCGGCCAGCTCGGCGAGGCCTACATCCACGGCATGAACGGCATCGCCGAGGGCGTCCGCCAGATCCGCGGCACCTCCGTGAATCAGGTCCAGGGCCTGGAGAACATCGTGGTCACCGCCGGCACCGGCGTCCCGACCTCGGGTCTGGTCCTCACCACCAACTAGTTCCCGGCGCGGGGCACCTGTCGAAAACAGGTGCCCCGTTGGGATAGATCTCGGGCGTGCCGAGACTGTGACCTACCTACGCGCGGCAGACACCGAGGAAACCCGCCGATGCCGGTGGGGTCTTTGAGCAGTCGCTCGATGCGTTCTTTGCGCTGGGCGACGAACCACAGCGCGGCGTTCACGGTGTCGTCGACGGTCGTGGTGCCGAGTTCAGCGGCCGCGGGGGCAAGTGATATTTCCTCCAGCTCGATCATTGTTCGCATCTGTCCTCTCCTTTCGTCTTGCTCATGGGTAATGGTGTCCGCTCTCGCCCTAGACTTGGCACGGTGTCCGACAAGTCTGAAATGGGCGAGTTTCTCCGATCGCGCCGGGCGCGATTGCGGCCCGAGGACATCGGCTTGCCGGTGTGGGGGCGGCGACGGGTGCCCGGGTTGCGGCGCGAGGAGGTCGCGCATCTTGCCGGGGTAAGTGTCGAGTACTACGTGCGGCTGGAACAGGGTCGGGCCGAGGCGGTTTCGGAGGGGATCGTAGACGCCATCGCCAACGCGCTGCGGTTGAGCGAGGATGAGCGGCGGCACCTGCGCAATCTGGCCCGGCCGCCGCGGTCGCTGTCCCGGGCGGGCACGCCGTTGCGGGCCGGGCTGCAACAGTTGCTCGACTCCATGGTCCGCACGCCCGCCTATATCGTGGGGCACCGCACCGACATTCTGGGCTGGAACGCCGCGGCCGTGGCGCTGTTCGACATCGATTTCGCGGAACTGCCGGAGCGGGAACGCACCTGGCTGCACCTGGTCTTCTTCGATCCGGGTATCCGCGCGCTCACCGCGGGCAGCTGGCCGATGATCGCCGGGGAGATCGCCGCCGATATGCGGCTGCGCGCCAGTCATCGGCCCGACGACCCCGAGCTGCGGGCCCAGCTGCGGGACATGACCGAGCGCAGCGCGGAGTTCCGCGAACTCTGGGAGACGCACGAGGTCAACGACTTTCAGTACGGTCGCTACATCCTGTGTCACCCCCGTGCCGGAGATCTGCATCTGGACTACGAATTGCTGGACATCCCGGCCGATCCCGGCGTGCGGGCCATCGTCGCCTTCACCGCCGTGCCCGGCACCGATACAGCGGGCGCGCTCGACGCCCTCTTGGTGTCGAGCACCTCCGAAGTCGAGCGCTCGACCTGATCGCCGAGGCGGCGGGGCGGGAGTAGCTTGGTGGGCGGACCGACGTGGGGAAGGGGATCGGAATGACGGTGCGGGAACGCCTGGGGTTGCCGGTGTTCGGAGGCGGGCTCAATTATGGGGAGCCGCACGAGACCTCGGATGGCACAACGATCATCACTGTCACCGGAACCGGCGGGCTGCTGGGCCCCCGGCCGCTGGGCATCTTCGTGGTGCGGGGTGAGACCGTGAAATGGGAACCCGCCGATGGCGGCACCGCCGCCGCGACAAATGGCGCCGTGCGCGGTATCCGCAACACCCCGTGTGTCGATGTGCCGGGCAAGCGCGCGCCGACTCCCGAGCTCTGCCACGATCCCAACGGCTACCAGCCCGAGGGCGACAACCCACCGTTCGGTCCGCCGAACAAGGTGGACAACAACGGGCAGCCGCTGGACAAGCTGCTCGGCAACCAGAACGCACCGTTCATCGCACACGTGGATCCGGGCACCGGTACCTTCGTCGGACCTGATGGTCACGTGTACCGTCGGGGAGACGTCAATGCAGATGGTTCCACCAAGGTGCCGTCGAGCTGGCAACAGCTGCTTCAGGAGCCAACGCCATGAGCGAAACCCCAGCAAATCCAACCCGCACGCGGCGACGCGTCGTCCGGCAGGCGGGCCCGCCCGTCGAGGATGATCGCGCGGGCATCGAGGTCGAGGAGACCTCGGTCGCCGCGGCGAGCCCGGAAACGGCAGCGGCCGTGGCCGCGAGCCCGGCCGCCGAGCCCGCCGCCGAATCCGTCACCGCCGAGCCGGAATTCGTGGTCGCGGTGGTCGAGGACGCGGCGCCGACCGAGTCCGCTGGGGTGCAAGCCAAGCGTTCTGCCGAGACCGAGGCCGAGGATGCCGTGGCGCCGGACGCCGACGGGGCGGCTGAATCCGAAGGCCGTGAACCGAAGTCGAGGTTCCAACGGGCGCGGGCCTCGCTCGGCTGGGCGGGCTCGATCGCCGCGGTGGTCGCCCTGATCTCCACGCTGGTTCTGATCGGTTCGGGCGGCGCTTTCTTCTACCACCAGAAGCATGCCGACGACCTGAGCGCGCGGCGCGCCGAATACATCCAGGTCGCCAAGCAGGCGTACCTGGACATGGTCACCGTCAAAGCCGACACCGCCGGGCCCGACCTGGACCGGCTGTTCGCGGTCGCGGGCGGCGGCCTCAAGGACGACCTCGCCGCCAACAAAGAGGACTACAAGAAGGTCTTCGAGCAGATGAAGGTGCAGTCCTCCGGCAAGATCATCTCTGCCGCCATCGAGAGCGACGACGCCGATTCGGCCAAGGTGCTGCTGCTGGCCCAGCAGACCGTGTCCAATGCCGCGTCCAACGGTCCGATGCAGAAGGACTACCGCTTCCGAGTGACCGTGAACCGCACCGGCGGCACCGTGACCGCCTCGTCCTGGGAGCTGGTGCCGTGAAGATCAATGCCCGTTCCATCATGATCGGCGTCGCCGGCGTGCTCCTCGTCGCCGCCGTCGCGGTGGGATCGCTCGTCGCCGACCGCTTCTGGTCCGACCGTACCGCTGAACGAAACCGCACTTCCGCAGCCGCTTTCGCACAGGACACGGTCGAGGACCTCTTCACCTACAACTACGATTCCGCCGACAAGGAGCTGCCGAAGGTCGCCGACCGGCTCTCGGGCGCCTACCGCGATTCCTATATGAAGGTGATCAACGAGCAGGCCATCCCCGCGGCCAAGGAGAAGAAGCTCAACGTCCAGACCCTGGTCTCGGCGACCGGCATTATCGCGTCGTCCCGCGATCACGTGACCATCCTGGTGATCGCGGATCAGCGCTTCTCGAGCTCGGATTCGGCTCAGCAAACGCTGGCCAGCGACCGTTTGCAGGTCGAGCTCACCAAACACGACGACAGTTGGCTGGTCACCGACATCAAGACGATCTGAGTCGATCCTCCCGATCTACCGCGCGCGTACGGCCCCGGACTGTTCCGGGGCCGTACGCGTTTTCTACCGCTGCGCCCTCCACTTCGTCAGAGCGGTTAGCCAAGCAGGGTTATCGAGCGTATCTCCGACGGGTCATCGACGACCCCGAAACGGCCGCCGCACTGACACCCGACTACGGACCCATGGCGAAGCGCCTCACCATGTCGACCGGATATCCGGCGGTGTTCAATCGCGACAATGTTCGCCTGGTCACCGACGACATCGAGCGGTTCACCGAGCAGGGCATCCTGACCAGCGACGGCACCGAACGTCAATACGACGTCATCGTGCTGGCAACCGGCTACGAGATGCACACCGAGCCGGAAAGTTACGTCGAAGGTGCCGTTGTCGGGCGGGACGGATTCGATCTCGCTCAGTTCTTCAGCGCCAATGGAGTACAGGCCTATGAGGGTGTGGCCGTAGCCGGCCTGCCGAACCGCTGGATGCTGGTCGGACCGTACTCGTTGTCCGATATCGGATGGCATGGGATGGTGGAAACGACTGCGTCACATGCTATTCGAGCGATAGTGGAGGCGCGTCGCCGCCGGGCGTCGACTGTCGAGGTGAGCGAACAGGCGCACGCCGCTCACCACGCCGAGTTCTACAGGCGCGGTCGGGTCCTCCGGCGCTACATCGAGACGCAAAACAAGGGCACTCGAACCTACTACCGCAACTCGCACGGCGACACGCCATATTTCCGGCCTGCCGGCGCCCTCGAAACGCGTTGGCGCGACAGACATTTCCCGTTCACCGACTATCACTTCGACGCGGAGCATCAGCTTCCGGATCGTCGTGTGGACGCACCCAGTCTCCCATAATCGGTATCCGAGGCGTGTCGAGTGGGCCGGCGCTGGCGGCTGATCAGCTCGACTTACGTTCTGGCCCAGGCTGATCCCCATGACAGCGTTGTCATGGGGATCGTCGACAACCTGGTCCGTCGGCCTCATCGGCCCGGTGGGGTTACGACCTTCAGCTGATACCGCGTGGGCGCAGCGTCCCACGTTCCCTCATGGCCAGTGGCGTGCCGTCGGTACTCAATTCGAACGCGGACAGGATGCGGGCGATCAGCAGCGTGGCTTCGTGGAGCGCGAACTGACGACCGATGCAGCTGCGCGGACCGGTGCCCCACGGCTCGAAGAACCGGTCGGGATGGCTGCGCAAACGGTCGGCTTCGAAGCGAGTCGGATCGAAGATGTCGGCGTCGGGACCCCATACGTCTTTGTCCCGCTGTGCGGCCAGGGCGAGGATGAAAACCATTTGCTCGGCCGGGATCAGATACCCGCCTAGATTCTGGTCGGTGCGGGCTCTCCGGAAGTATCCCGGTGCCGGCGGCCATAATCTCAGGCACTCGTTGAGAAGATGCCGGATCATGCGCATCCCGGTTATCGCGTTGTAATCGAACTCGCCACGTGCCGATATTTCGGTGCGGAGTCGTTCTTGCAGTGTTCGGTCGGCGGCGATGTAGTGCAGTGCCACCTCGAGCAGTGCGGCTGTGGTTTCATATCCTCCTGCCATGAAGGTCAACACCTGCTCGCGCACATTGTCCGACGGCAACCGTTGTCCGGTTTCCGGGTCGGTGGCCGTGAGCATGAGGTTGAGCAGATCCTCGTCATCAGTCGGATGAGCGATACGTTCAGCGACAATTCTGTCGGAAAAGCTGTGCATCGCCTCGATATTGCGGCGAACCCTGGGTTCGAGCAGTCGCCGCCGGATCGGTCCGACGATAGGCAGTGAATTTCCGGCGTCCGATGCCATGCGCAGTGTGTCCGAGAGCGAGCCGATGAATGCCTGAGAATCGGCGCTGCCGGGCGCATCATGGAAAAGCCCGAGATCCCTGGTGAATCCGGCACGGCCGATCGCTTCCCCCGCGGCTCGCGTCATGGCCGAGTGCGTGTCGACCACGCCGTCACTGGCGGACCATTCCGCAACGAGATCGTCGGCGACCCATTGCATAGCCCGGTGATAGCTGCGCATTGCCTTCTGCGCGAATGCCGGAGTGAGAATGCGGCGCGCCTGGCCCCACAGCGGATTGTCGGAATCCGCCACGAACAGACTTTCCGGTATGAATCGTCGGAACTCGAGCACGGGCCCGTACATTGCACGCTCCCAATGCTGTTCATCCGAACATTGGGCCGCGAGTCGAGCGCCTGCCACGTAGATGAAGTGCAGGCCGAGAGCTCTGCGTTCGAAAATGGGACCGAGCGACGCGGACAGGGCCATTTCATTCTGAACGGGGCTATAGCGGTCGAGATGGGTGATATCGCCCAAGAGGGGAACACGTCCAGGGGGTGTGGGAGGTCTCGACGAATCAGGGACGCTGTCATGTGCTCATCCTCCGGGCCTAGCTGTACGAAACCGCCTGAATATAAACGGTGTTCACTAACTGAGCTGTCGAATCTTAACCGCACTGCCCTGGTATCGGTGCCCGCCTGGTGACAGCGCCACCGGGTAACACTGGTACCCACGTACAACTCGACTTACGCTGATTGACGGGAACGCAGACTTGTCAGAAGGCAGGTTCGCACCGTGGGTAACAAGAAGGCACCGTGGACCGCCGCCGACGTCCCGAATCTGCAGGGGCGCACCGCCATTGTGACCGGGGCCAGTGCCGGGCTGAGGTTGGAGACCGCGCTGCGGCTCGCCGAACACGGCGCCCGGGTGGTCCTTGCATGCCGCGATGCCGACAAGGCCGTGGCCGCGGCGGAAACCATCCGCCGGACCGCGCCGGACGCCGAATTGCCGTTCGTGGAGCTGGATCTGACGTCGCTGAAATCGGTCCACCGGGCCGCGGCACGGCTGCACGACGACTTCGGGCAGATCGACCTGCTGGTGAACAATGCGGGCACGCTGAGCCGGGAGCGGACCGTCACCGAGGACAGGTTCGAAACCACCTTCGGCACGAACCATCTGGGCCCGTTCGCCTTCACCGGACTCCTGCTCGATCTGCTGCACGCGGCGCCGCAGGCCCGCGTCGTCACGGTGACCAGCGGGGTCCCCGCGCAGAAGGGCACCTGGCTCGACCTCGACGACCTCACCTACGAGCGGCGCACCTACAAGGCCTACCCCGCCTACGCGCAGTCCAAGCAGGCCAACGCCAGCTTCGCATTCGAACTGCAGCGGCAGCTCAACGACACCGGCAGCCGGCTGATCTCGGTGCTGGTCCACCCGGGCGCCGCCGAATCCGACTTCGCCCAGAACTTCGGTCCCGCAGTCGCCTTCCTGGCCCGGCCCTCGCTGCGCTGGGTGTTCCAGATCGTCATGCAGACCGTCGAGATGGGTGCGCTGCCGAGCCTGCGCGCCGCCACCGACCCCGGCGTGCGCGGCGGTGACTTCTACGGCCCGACCGGCTCGACCAAGGGCTACCCGGTGCCGAACGCGGCCGGAGAACGCACCCGCGATCCCGAGTTGGCGGCCCGGCTGTGGGCCGAATCCGAACGGCTCACCGGAGTCACCTACCGGTTCGACCAACTCGACGACGCGGCGGACTAGGCCCGACACGCCGAACGCCCCCTGAAATCCTCAGGGGGCGTTCACCTTACGATCGGGTCAGCGGCTCAGGTCCGGATCCACGTCGTCGTCGGTCAGCAGCGCGCTGCCCGCGACGCGATCGGTGGCCAGGGCGTCGAGGAAGGCACGCGCCCACCGGTCGACGTCATGGGTGAGGACCTGGCGCCGCAGCGAACGCATCCGGCGGCGTCGGGTGTCGCGATCGTCGTCGATCGCGCCGATCAGGGCGTCCTTGACGCTGTCGAGATCGTGCGGATTGCACAGGTAGGCCTGCCGCAATTCCGCTGCCGCACCGGTGAATTCGCTCAGTACCAGCGCACCGTTGAGGCTGCCCTGACACGCCACGTACTCCTTGGCGACCAGGTTCATGCCGTCACGCAGCGGTGTCACCACCATGACGTCGGCGGCCACGAAGAACGCGATCAGCTCCTCGCGCGGGATGGGCCGGTGCAGGTAGTGCACCACCGGATAACCCACCCGGGCGAACTCGCCGTTGATCCGGCCCACCTGGCGTTCGATATCGCCGCGCATCTGCTTGTAGGACTCGACCCGTTCCCGGCTCGGCGTGGCCAGCTGCACCATCACCGTGTCCGCCGGATCGATCCGGCGGTCGTGCAGCAGCTCCTCCAGTGCGGCCAGCCGGATGTCGATGCCCTTGGTGTAGTCCAGGCGGTCCACACCCAGCAGGATCGTCTTCGGGTTGCCCAGCTCCGCACGGATTTTCGCGGCCCGCTCCCGCACCCCGCGGCGGCGCGAATACTCGTCCAGCTCGGTGGAGGTGATGGAGATCGGGAACGCGCCCACCCGCACGGTGCGGAAACCCACCTGCACCACACCGAGTTTCGAGCGCACACCCACATTGCCGCGCGAGGTCGGCTGCCCGGCCAGTCTTCTGGCCAGATACAGGAAGTTCTGTGCGCCGCCCGGCAGATGGAAGCCGATCAGGTCGGCGCCCAGCAGACCCTCGACGATCTCGGTACGCCACGGCATCTGCATGAACAGTTCCACCGGCGGGAACGGAATGTGCAGGAAGAAGCCGATGGTCAGATCCGGGCGCAGCATGCGCAGCATCTTCGGCACCAGCTGCAGCTGGTAGTCCTGCACCCACACCGTCGCGCCCTCGGCGGCCACCTTGGCGGTGTACTCGGCGAACCGGCGGTTCACCTGGACGTACGCCTGCCACCACCGGCGGTCGTAGACCGGCCGCACGATCACGTCGTGATACAGCGGCCACAGCGTCGCGTTGGAGAAGCCCTCGTAGTAGTCGGCGACCTCGTCGCTGGACAGCGGCACCGGGTGCAGTTCCAGACCGTCCTCGACGATCGGATCCAGATCCACATCCGGGACGCCGGCCCAGCCGACCCAGGCGCCCTTGTTGTTGCGCAGTACCGGTTCCAGCGCGGTCACCAGGCCGCCGGGGCTGCGCTTCCAGCGAGTGGTTCCATCGGGTAGTCGCTCCAGGTCGACCGGAAGCCGGTTGGCGACGACGACGAAACCGGAGCCGGAGCTATCCGGGTGCACGGGTCATTCGCCTCGCGTCGGACCGATGCCCAGCATGGACAGCAGCATGCGGCACTCGTCGGCATCGGTGGCATAGGCGGCCACGACGCGCTGGGCCTGTCGAGCGGTTTCGTCGGCGAGCGGTTCCAGATCGTCGTCCGCGATGTCGTTTGCGCCGGTCTTCGCGGCCATCTCATGTCCTCTCGGGGAAGTCTGCTCGGTGCGAGGAGTCCATCGTATCTGCCAGGAAAGTCGGGACCCTGCGCTGCGTGCATTGCGAGCCCTAACCGCAATGGTCGTGCTCACCAGACCGCGCGGGGCAGGCTCGCACCAGACCGCACGGTCGGCGACACCGGGCGAAACGTTCCGGGCCCCGATGCCTATACGGTCTACGAACCGTAGGAATCGAGAACGTGGCGAAGGGGTCGAAAGCATGCCGTTGGCGACGGTGAACGGAATCTCGCTGAACTACCAGGTCAAGGGAGACCGGTCCAAGGGCACCGACGTCAAGGGGTCCGCGCCGCTGGTCGTCATGATCATGGGCACCGGCAGCGGCGGCCGGGTGTGGGAACTGCACCAGGTGCCCGCGCTGGTCGCCGCCGGATTCCGGGTCTGCACCTTCGACAACCGTGGCATCGCACCGTCCTTCGAGTCGCCCGCCGGGATCACCATCGACGACCTGGTGCGCGACACCGCCGCTCTCATCGAATTCCTCGACGAGGGACCGGCCCTGGTGGTCGGCCAGTCCATGGGCGCGCGGGTCGCGCAGGAACTCGCGCTGGCCCGGCCGGACCTGGTCCGCAAGGCCATCTTCATGGCCGGGCACGCTCGCCTCGACCAGTTCCAGAAGACGCTCTCGTTCGGCGAGCACGAACTCGACGCCTCCGGCACGCGGCTGCCCGCCAAATACGAGGCCGCCATGACCGCGATCATGAACCTCTCGCCGGCCACCATGGCCGACCCGCACGCCGCCCGTGACTGGCTCGACCTGTTCGAATTCACCGGCGGCCCGGCCTCGCCCGGCGTACGCGCCCAGCGGCGCATGGACCACGATTTCGACCGCACCCAGGCCTACCGGGCCATCACCGTGCCCTGCCTGTCCATGGGCTTCGCGGACGACCGGATGATCCCGCCCTACCTTTCCCGCGAGGTCGCCGATATCATTCCGGGAGCCCGTTACCAGGAGGTCCCCGACGCCGGACACTTCGGCTACCTGGAACAACCGGAGGCCGTCAACAAGATCCTGCTCGAATTCTTCGCGGCCTGAACGAAGTGCAGGTAACCGCCCAGCGGTAACGCCTGCCTTGCTAGGGTCGAATCAACGTCGGGGGCTCGTTCCAGCACTGCGGTGACTGGACGATCCGTCTACGTTCCCGTACACAGCGCCAGTATCCAGTGAGGTGAAATGAGCACCAACCCCTTCGATGACGAAGACGGCCGGTTCTTCGTCCTGGTCAACGATGAGGAACAGCACTCCCTGTGGCCCGCCTTCGCCGAGGTTCCGGCGGGTTGGCGAGTCGTTTTCGGCGAGGACAGCCGCGCCGCGTGCGTCGAGTACGTCGAGAAGAACTGGACCGATATGCGTCCGAAGAGCCTGCGTGACGCCATGGCGGCGGACGACGCGGCTCGTCAGGCGGCCCAGTCCTGACACCCTGCGGTTAGTCCGATACTGCGCGAACGGCTTCCGAACGCGGCCGGTCGATGCCACAAGCGTCGCCCGGTCGCGCTCCGGTCTTCCACGCAGCATCGTTCCGACTGGGACGCCGGCTTTTCCGCGCAGCCGGCCACCCCGGTTATGATGGCACCGCTTTCCGCCTCCTTAGCTCAGTGGTAGAGCACCGCTCTTGTAAAGCGAAGGTCGTCAGTTCAATCCTGACAGGGGGCTCAGCAGGCAGATCAGGGCGAGGACCTCAGGGTCCTCGCCCTGCTGTCGTTCGAGGTCGGGGGCCCAGCCCCGCAGCGTCACCCGGAGTTCGCGCACTCCTCGCAGGAAACTCTCAGGGAAGGGTCAGGTTCTTCGCGGGGGAAGCGCAGAATATGACCTCATGACAGGTGTGCCCGTTCAGCCGCGCGAACCGGAGGCGAGGGTGCTCGTCGTTGACGACGAGCCGATGATCGTCGAGCTACTGTCGGTGAGCCTGCGGTATCAGGGGTTCGAGGTCGCGAGTGCCGCGAGCGGCACCGAGGGGCTGGACAAGGCGAAGACCTTCCGGCCGGATGCACTGATCATCGATGTGATGATGCCCGGGATGGACGGCTTCGGACTGCTACGGCGGCTCCGGGCCGACGGGATCGACGCACCGGTACTGTTCCTGACCGCACGCGACGACGTGGACGACAAGATCACCGGGCTGACGCTCGGGGCCGACGACTACGTCACCAAGCCGTTCAGCCTCGAAGAGGTGGTCGCGCGGCTGCGGGTGATCCTGCGACGGTCCGGGCGCTCGGCGCCGGAGACCAAGACGTCGCGGCTGCGGTTCGCCGATATCGAACTCGACGACGACACCCACGAGGTCTGGAAGGCGGGCGAACCGGTTGCCCTGTCGCCGACCGAGTTCACGCTGCTGCGGTACTTCCTGGTCAATGCCGGCACGGTGCTGAGCAAGCCGCGGATCCTGGACCACGTGTGGCGCTACGACTTCGGCGGCGAGGTCGGTGTGGTCGAAACCTATGTGTCCTACCTGCGCAAGAAGGTCGACACCGGACCGGATCGGCTCATCCACACCCTGCGCGGGGTCGGCTACGTCATGCGGGAGCCGCGCGGCAAGACGGCCAACGCGTGAGCGCTGCCACCGTGGTTGATGGCAACGGCACGACTCGCAGTCTTCGACGCAGGGTCGCCGACCGGCTCGCCGCGGTGCCGCTGCGCACCACCCTGGTACTCGCGCTGGTATCCCTGGTGGGATTCGGGCTACTGGTCTCGGGTATCGCGGTCACCTCGCTCATGCGCAACGTGCTGGTCGAACGGATCGACCGGCAGCTCTACGACGCCGCCCACAGCTGGGCCGCGCCCGGCGCGCAACGCCCCGAACCACTGCCCACCGTGCGCGGGCGGGAACGGCCGCCGCACTTGTACTGGGTGCAGGTACGGGATTCGACGGGCCAGGTCACGCTGAGTCTGTCGGCGGGCGTGCAGCAGCCCGAGGTGCCCGCGGACCTGGGCAATCGGCCGGAGACCGTCGGCTCGGTCGGCGCGTCCACCGAGGAGTGGCGGGTGCTGCGGACCGTCAACGAGTACGGCACCAGCACCATCGCCCTGCGCATGGACGAGACGAACTCGCTGCTGGACAAGCTGATCGTGCTGCAACTGGTGATCGGCGCGCTGGTACTGGCGGCGCTGGCGGCGGTGGCACGCATCGTGATCCGGCGCAGTCTGCGGCCATTGCGGGAGGTCGAGCGCACCGCGGCCGCCATCGCGGGCGGTGACCTGCATCAGCGAGTTCCGGTGCGCGGCACCGACACCGAGGTCGATCACCTCTCACAGTCGCTGAACACGATGCTGACCCAGATCCAGCAGGCCTTCGCCGCCACCGAGGCCTCCGAGGAGGCGGCGCGGCGCTCCGAGGCCAAGATGCGGCGCTTCGTCGCCGACGCCAGCCACGAACTCCGCACCCCGCTCACCACCATCAAGGGTTTCTCCGAGCTGTACCGGCAGGGCGCGATCACCGATCCGAACATGCTGATGGACCGCATCGAGCGCGAGTCCAAGCGGATGGGGCTGCTGATCGAGGACCTGCTCATGCTGGCCCGGCTGGACGCACAGCGACCGATCGAACGGCGGCCGCTGGACCTGCTCATGATGGCCAGCGATGCCGTGCACAGTGCGCGCGCCCTGGCGGCGGCCCAGCACCCGGAGGGGCCCGAACGCAAGATCGACCTCGAAATCCGGCCTGGGCCCGGCACTCTGGAGATGCTCGGTGACGAGACGCGGCTGCGGCAGGTGCTGGCCAACCTGATCAACAACGCGCTGGTGCACACCCCGCCCGAGGCGGAGGTGACGGTGCGGCTCACCCCGGCCGCCGACGAGGTGCTCATCGAGGTCGCCGACACCGGGCCGGGACTGGCGGCCGAACAGGCGGAGCGGGTCTTCGAACGCTTCTATCGCACCGATGTGTCCCGCAGCCGGGACAGCGGCGGTACGGGACTGGGGCTTTCCATCGTGCATGCGCTGGTCGACGCGCATGGCGGCAAGGTGTCGGTGACCAGCGCGCCGGGGGAAGGCACCACCTTCACCGTGCAGCTGCCGCGCGAGGTGCGCTGACGCCGGGGGTTTTCGCCCCCGGCTCCGAACGGGACAACTGATTCGGCCAGGATCCGGGTAACTCAGCGGGTACGTCCAAAATTGGTTCGGCTCCCGACCGCCGGCACGCGTGCTCGTCCGTCAACAGCTCCGAGCTGTGCGCTCGAGTTCCGGGGAGGCGGGGGAGCGCTATGCGGGGACGTTCGCGCCGTAGCCGAGGTCGCGCAGGGCCTGCTTGATCATGGCCTGCGCCTCGTCGAGGGATTCCTTGCTGGGTTCCGGGTCCGCCCCGCTGATGTCGAAGTCACCCAGGTGGAAGGCCGGGAAGACGTGCATGTGCAGGTGCGGCACCTCGAGACCCGCGATGAGCAGGCCCGCCCGCGGGGCGTCCCAGGCGGCCCGCACGGCCTGGCCGATCTTCTGGGCGACCGCGGTCAGGCGCGCGAAGGTGCCCGGATCGACGTCCTGCCACTGGTCGATCTCCTTGCGCGGCACCACAAGCGTGTGCCCCTGGGTCACCGGGGCGATCGTGAGGAAGCCGACGAATTCGTCGTCCTCCCAGACGAACCGGCCCGGCAGCTGACCGTCGATGATTGCGGAGAAAACAGAAGCCATGCCCCGGACCTTACGCGGGGAAGAACACCCCCCGCGCGAACGCACGACAGACCGCCACCGGTTGCGTCTGCCCAGCCCTTTAAGCTGTCTGCCGTGCGCGTACTCGTCATTGGTTCCGGAGCCCGTGAACATGCCCTCGTCCTGGCACTGCGCAAGGACCCGGCGGTGTCCGCGGTGTATGCGGCGCCCGGCAATGCCGGCATCGCCCAGCACGCCGAGGTGCGTGCGGTGGACGCCACCTCCGGGGCGGAGGTGACCGCACTCGCCCAGGACCTCGGCGTCGATCTGGTGGTGGTCGGACCCGAGGTGCCGCTGGTGCTCGGCGTGGCCGACGCGGTGCGGGCCGCCGGGATCCCGGCGTTCGGCCCGTCCGCCGCCGCCGCGCGGATCGAGGGCTCGAAGGCCTTCGCCAAGGACGTCATGAACGCGGCCGGGGTGCGCACCGCGCACAGCGAGATCGTCGATCATCCGGGCGAATTGGATGCGGCGCTGGATCGTTTCGGTCCGACCTGGGTGGTCAAGGACGACGGCCTGGCCGCCGGCAAGGGCGTTGTGGTGACCCCGGACCGGTCGGTGGCCCGCGAGCACGGCGCCGAACTGCTCGAGCAGGGTCACCCGGTGCTGCTGGAGTCGTTCCTCGACGGCCCGGAGGTGTCGCTGTTCTGCCTGGTCGACGGCGAGACCGTGGTGCCGCTGCTGCCCGCCCAGGACCACAAGCGGGTCGGTGACGGCGACACCGGGCCGAACACCGGCGGCATGGGCGCGTACACGCCGCTGCCGTGGCTGCCGGCGGAGACGCTGCAGGCCATCGTCGATGATGTGGTGAAACCCGTTGCGGCCGAGATGGTTCGCCGCGGCGTGCCGTTCAGCGGCCTGCTGTACGCCGGTCTCGCCGTCGGGCAGGCCGGGCCGGCCGTGGTCGAATTCAACTGCCGCTTCGGCGATCCCGAGACCCAGGCCGTGCTGGCCATGCTGGACAGCCCGCTGGGCGAGCTGCTGTACGCCACCGCGACCGGCACCCTGGACCAGGTGCCCGCGCCGCGCTGGAAGGCCGGCGCCGCCGTCACCGTGGTGCTGGCCGCCGAGAACTACCCGTCCCGTCCGCGCAGCGGCGATGTCATCACCGGGGCAGAATCCGCCGGCACCGGAACCGAATCCGAGGTGCTGCACGCCGGCACCGCGCAGCGTGAGGACGGCGCGCTGGTGTCCGCGGGCGGCCGCGTGCTCGCCATCGTCGGCCAGGGCGCGGATCTGACCGAGGCCCGCAAGAACGCCTACGACCGCCTCGCCGGAATCAAGCTGCCGGGCGGCCACTTCCGCACCGACATCGCCCTGGCCGCCACCGAGGGCCGCATCACCGTCCCGACCTCCGCCTGAAGGCCGCCGCCCCGAAGTCCGAATCCGCGCCTGAACAATCCGCGCCTGAACTTCGAATGCCAGCGCGACAACTGATTTCGTACCGATCGGGGTAACTCGCCGGGTACGTCCGAAATTGTTTCGGCCCTGAACCGCCGGCACGCGTCGCCAACGGTCAACGGCTCCCAAGCCGTGCGCTGAAGTTTCGGGGAGGCGGGGGAGCGGAGGCGGGGGAGCTCAGCCGACGATGATGCCGTGCTGGGCCAGCCAGGGCTGCGGGTCCACGTGCTGGCCGTTGATGACGATCTCGAAGTGGAGGTGCGGTCCGGTCGAGTCGCCGCGGTTGCCGATGCGCGCGATCTGCAGGCCCGCCGGGACGCGCTCGCCGACCGACACCGAGAAGTCGTACATGTGCCCGTAAACGGAGATGGTGCCGTCGTCGTGGCGGATGCGCACCCACAGCCCGAAGCCCTGGGCCGGGCCCGCGTCGATGACGGTGCCCGCCGCCACCGCGTAGATCGGTGAGCCGAGTGGCGCCGCGATGTCGATGCCCGCGTGAAAGGTGCCCCAGCGCGCCCCGAATCCGGAAGTGAACACACCCTTCGCGGGCAGCGCGAACCCGCCGGCGCCGGGAATCACGAAGCCGGGCGGCAGCGAACTGTCCGGCGACGGCGTCATCCACGGCTGCGGCTGCCCGGCGACGGCCGCCGCGGCCTCCGCCTTGGCCCGCTCCAGCGTGGCCGCCGCGGCCGCCGAGACCACCGCCTGCTCGCGCAGATGCTCACCGTTGTTGATGGCGTCCAGATACCGCTTCGACGTCTCCGGGATGGCCTGCACCTGTAGCGGATACTGCACCGGAACCCGCAGTGCCACACCGGGACCCACCTCGGCGTCGGTGGGCAGCAGACCCAGCGCGCCGTCCGCGCTCGCGAACACCAGCACCGCGACCACGCCGCCGATCAGCACCCGGTGCCGAATGCTCCACGCGCGCACCACCGGCCACTGCCGCCGCGCTTCGGCCCGGCCTCGCCGCACCAGCTCGACGGTCTCGGCCCACGAGCGCGGCCGCCGGACCCACAGCTCGATGACGCGTTCCCATGCGATCGGCGCGTACACCCGCAGCCAGGCGACCGCCTGCCCCGCGAGCCGGACCACCGACCGCCAGACCCGTTCCAGCGCCTCCTGACCCCGCGACGGCTCGTCTTGAAATGCCAGCTGCGACCGCACACCCGGCGTATAGCTGTCTGTCCGCGGTGGCGCGGATTCGGGTGGGTGTGGGTCGGCCTCCGGGGTGGTCCCGGTGGTTGCTGGTCCCCCCTGCACAGCCGCCTCCTCAGGCATTCGGGTGGCAGTTCCCGGACAAGTGGGGGAGCGGGTGCTCTACCGTCTGTCGAGTGCGTATCGAATCTCGCCGGTCGGCCATCCCACCTTTTTACGTGATGGACGTCTGGAAAGCAGCAGCTGAACGGGCCCGGACACGCGGAGATGTGCTGGTGCTGGCCGCGGGGCAGCCGTCCACGCCCGCTCCGGCGGCGGTTTTGCGTGCCACCAAGGCGGCCATGGATTCCGAATTGCTGGGCTATACCGAGACATTCGGGATGCTGGCGCTGCGGGAGGCCATCGCGGAGCATCATCGCAGCACCTACGGGGTGCGCGTGGACGCGGACGATGTCGTGGTGACCACCGGTTCCTCCGGCGCGTTCACCCTCATCTTCCTGGCGGCCTTCGATCCCGGCGACACCGTGGTGGTGGCCCGGCCGGGCTATCCGGCCTACCGGAACACGCTGACCGCGCTGGGCTGCGATGTGGTCGAACTGGACTGCGGGCCGGAGACCCGGTTTCAGCCGACCGTGGCCATGCTGGAGGCGCTGCCGGAGCCGCCCGCGGGCCTGATCGTGGCGAGCCCGGCCAATCCGACCGGGACCATGATCGCGCCGGAGGAGCTGGCGGCGCTGGCCCGCTGGTGCGACGAGCACGGGACGTTGCTCATCTCCGATGAGATCTACCACGGCATCGTCTACGCCGACACCGAGCCGACTTCCTCGGCCTGGGAGACCTCACGCGAGTCGGTCGTCATCGGCTCGGTGTCCAAATACTTCTCCATGACCGGCTGGCGGCTGGGCTGGATGCTGGTGCCGGAGTCGCTGCGCCCGGCGCTGCAGCGACTGGCCTCCAATATGACCGTGTGCCCCCCGGCTATTTCTCAGTTCGCGGCGGTGCACGCGTTCGGCGCGGAGGCCAAAGCCGAACTGGACGGTCATGTCCGGCGCTATGCGGTGAATCGCCAGCTGCTGCTGTCGGGTCTGCCCAAGCTCGGCATCACCGACCTCGCCCCCGCCGACGGTGCGTTCTATGCCTACGCGGATATCGCTCACCTGACCGATGATTCGATGCGCTGGTGCACCGAGGTGCTCGACGCCACCGGTGTGGCGCTGGCTCCGGGCATCGACTTCGACACTCGCAACGGCCATCACACGGTTCGCTTCTCGTTCGCCGGAGCCGGCGCCGACATCGAAGAGGCACTGGACCGGTTGGAACGGTATTTGGCCTGATCTGCCAAGGAGATTGAGCGCAGTGGGCAAAATGAACACAGCGCCGGTGATGACTGGCACGATTGCACCGTGACCACTGCGACGACTCCGAAAGGCGAACGGCGTCGCCAAGCGCTGGTTTGTGCCGCCGCCGAGCTCCTGCTCGAAGGCGGCTTCGAAGCGGTTCGGCACCGCTCGGTGGCAACCCGGGCGGATCTGCCGCTCGCGTCGACCACCTACTACTTCGAATCGCTCGAGGATCTGATCGCGCGGGCGGTGGAATTCTCCGGCAATGCCGAACTCGAGGCCATGCGCCGTCGCGTCGGTGAGGTGACGCACCGTCGGCGGGGCGCGGAGGCCACCGTGGAATTGGTGCTGGACCTGTTGGTGGGTCCGGAGATTCAGGACCTGGACGCGCGGGGCCAGCTGATCGCCCGCTACGAGCGCTCGGTCGCCTCCGCCCGGCACCCGGAACTACGAGAGGTCCAGCTGCGACTACGCGCCCAGTTGGACGAGCTGCTGACCGACGTGCTGCGCCGCTCCGACCGCGTGGTGCGCACCGAACAGACCCGCCGCCTGGTGGCGGTCGTCGATGGGGCGGTGGTGACCGCGCTCGGTGAACTCGACCCGCAGCCCCGGCGCATGGCGCGGGGCGCGCTCCTCGAGATCATCGACATCGTCGCCCCACCGGCATAACTCGGCCCCAACTCTCGGGGACTCTCGGGACGCTCCGGCCGGGGCGAACTTCCGCCGCGGTGATGGCGGGGCAAACCGGTGGGAAACCCACCGGTAAACTGGGACAACGTGAGTCTTGTGCCGAACGTCCTTGCCACCCGCTATGCCAGCCCCGAGCTGGTTCATCTCTGGTCGCCCGAGAACAAGATCGTGCTCGAGCGGCGGTTGTGGCTGGAGGTGTTGCGGGCCCAGGCCGAGTTGGGGGTGGATGTTCCGGCGGGGGTGGTCGAGGACTACGAGCGGGTCATCGATCGGGTGGATCTGAAGTCGATCGCGGAGCGCGAGCGGGTCACCCGGCACGACGTGAAGGCCCGGATCGAGGAGTTCAACGCGCTCGCCGGGCACGAGCACGTGCACAAGGGCATGACCTCGCGGGATCTCACCGAGAACGTGGAGCAGCTGCAGATCCGGCTGTCGCTCGAGCACGTGTACGGCCACGGCGTGGCCATCGCGGCCCGGCTGGCGGAGCGGGCCGCCCAGTATCAGACGCTGGTGATGGCGGGCCGCTCGCACAACGTGGCGGCGCAGGCCACCACCCTCGGCAAGCGATTCGCTTCCGCCGCAGACGAATTGCTCATCGCGCTGACCCGGCTGCGGGAGCTGATCGACCGATACCCGTTGCGCGGTATCAAGGGTCCGATGGGCACCGCGCAGGACATGCTGGATCTGCTCGGCGGGGACGGGGCCAAGCTGGCACAGCTGGAGCAGAAGGTGGCCGGCCACCTGGGTTTCGCGAATGTGTTCACCAGCGTGGGCCAGATCTACCCGCGCTCGTTGGACCACGATGTGCTCTCCGCGCTGGTGCAGGTCGGCGCGGGCCCGTCCTCGTTCGCGCACACCATTCGCCTGATGGCGGGCCACGAGCTGGTCACCGAGGGCTTCCAGCCCGGCCAGGTGGGCTCCTCGGCCATGCCACACAAGATGAATACCCGCTCGTGTGAGCGTGTCAACGGCCTGCAGGTGGTGCTGCGCGGCTACGGCTCGATGGCGGCCGAGCTGGCGGGCGCGCAGTGGAACGAGGGCGACGTGTTCTGCTCGGTGGTGCGCCGGGTCGCGCTGCCGGACGCCTTTTTCGCCATCGACGGGATGATGGAGACCTTCCTGACCGTCCTGGCCGAATTCGGCGCGTACCCGGCCGTGGTCGACCGCGAGCTCAACCGCTACCTGCCGTTCCTGGCCACCACCCGCATCCTGATGGCGGCGGTGCGCGCGGGCGTGGGCCGCGAGACCGCCCACGAGGTCATCAAGGAGCACGCGGTGGCGGTGGCGCTGGCCATGCGTGAGCAGGGCCGCGAACCCGATCTGCTGGACCGCCTGGCCGCCGACGACCGCATGCCGCTGGATCGGGCCGCCCTGGACGCGGCCCTGGCCGACCGCTCCGCCTTCATCGGCGCGGCCGAGGCGCAGGCCGCCGAGGTGATCGCTCAGGTCCAGAAGCTGGTCGACGCGAACCCGGAGGCCGCCCGCTACACGCCGTCGCCGATCCTCTAGGGATACAACGACTCTCGAATCTCGCCCCCGGCTCCGGAATGGAGCCGGGGGCGATCGCGTTGCCGGGTGGCTCTAGGCTCTGCGGGCATGAACCCTTACACGATCTTCTCCGACATCGTTGCCGGGCGGGCACCCTCGTCCAAGGTGTACGAGGACGAGGATTGTCTGGCGTTCATGGATATTCGGCCGGTGACGCCCGGGCATGTGCTGGTGATTCCGAAGACGCCCGCCCGAAGCCTGGCGGAGCTGGATCCGGCGTTGGGCGGCAAGCTGTTTCAGGTGGGGCAGCGCATCGCGGCGGGCCTGCGGGAGTCCGAGGTGAACTGTGACGGCGTGAATTTCTTCCTGGCCGACGGGGTCACCGCGGGGCAGGAGGTGTTCCATGTGCATCTGCACGTGATTCCCCGCACCTCGGGCGACGGGTTCGGGCTGCGGGCGCGGCCGACCAGTCCGGCGCGTGCCGACCTGGATTACCTGGCGGGATCGATTCGGGGCGCATTGTCCCGAATTGCCGCCGACTGATAGCCGATTCGCATTACCATATTCGAACCGCGTCGTTAGCCAACGACACGCTAAACCCCATTCCTGCACGTCGCAGTAGCCACTCGAGTTACGTTTGATGGCGATTGTGGTGGGCTGATGAAGGTGGGGACATGCGTCGAAGAGCCGTTGCCGCAGCTGTTTTGACGATCGCTGCAGGTTTGCTATATCCGGTGGCCGCGTCACCGGCAATCGCGCACGCGGACCAGGTCGTCCGCGTCGACCAGCTGAGCGCCACCCGCTCGGCGATCTTCATCGACTCCGCGGCCATGGGCCGCACCATCCAGGTGCAGGTGCTGCATCCGGCCGGCGGCGGCGACCGCCCCACCTACTACCTCCTCGACGGCCTGGATCCCGGTGCGACACAGAGCACCTGGACCAATGCCACCGACGCCGAACCCTTCTTCCAGGGCAGGGACGTGAACGTGGTGCTGCCCATGGGCGGCCAGGCCAGCTACTACACCGACTGGGCGTCCGACGACCCGCGCTTCGGCCGCTACAAGTGGGAAACCTTTCTGACACAAGAGCTTCCGCCCATCATCGACGGATACTTCGCCGGTAACGGGGTGAACGCCATCGGTGGTCTCTCGATGGGCGGTATCGCGGCCTTCGTGCTGGCGGTGCGGCATCCGGAGCTGTACCGGGCGGTGGCGGGCTTCAGCGCCTGCCCGGACACCACGATCGCGCAGGGCGCCATGATGTTCTCGGTTGCCAATCGGGGTGGCAATCCGCTCAATATGTGGGGCGCGCCGGGCAGTCAGGCGTGGACGGAGCACAATCCGGCGGTGCTGGCCGAGGCGCTGCGCGGCAAGACCATTTTCCTGTCCACCGGCACCGGCCTGCCCGGCCCGCACGAACTGGAGATCAAGCCGCAGCTGCCGGAGAACATCTTCTTCGGCGGCCCCATCGAATTCGGGGTGGACGCCTGTGTCACCGCGTTCGAGCAGCGGTTGCGCGCGATGAACATCCCGGCGCGGGTGGAGCACTCGCCGGTGGGCACGCATTCGTGGTCGTACTGGCAGGACACCCTGCACGAGTCATGGCCGACCATCGGCGCGGCGATAGGGGCCTGAACAGTGTTGTGCCCGGCTCATTTCGAGCCGGGCATGCCCGAATCAGGCTCCGGGCCGGTTGAATTCGCCGTCCTTGGCCCCGGCTACGAAGGCTTCCCATTCGCCGGGGGTGAAGATCAGTACTGGCCCGTCCGGATTGCGGGAGTCCCGTAATCCGATGTTTCCGCTGGCCAGAAAGGCGATCTCGACGCCGTCGGCAGTGTCGTCTCCGCGCCGCCACACCGCATCGGCCTCGATGACGCGGTTCTTCGCTTCCACTGTCGGCCTCCCCTGTGCACACCAGCAGTACTGGTCGGTGATGTAGATCGCACTCATAATGCCAGGGTTTGTGAGGGCTTCGGATCGGATATTCCATCTTCTGTCAGCGGAAGGAGGTATGTGATGCGCACGCCATGGTCCCCGCAACGAGCTGCCCCGGTCTCCGACAGCTGTGCGGTGGTTCCCGAGCGCTTCACTGCGGAATTGGCCCACAGCATTCTTCGGATCCACCGAAGTTGCCCGACCGACCAATGTGCTCGTCGCAAGGCCGCCGTCTTCTACCTCTACGAGCAGCATCAGCACGCCAACGGGACGCGGCAGCGACGGATGCGTTGACGGCAACCGTGCGGCTCTTGCGCTCGACCGGCGCGGGAGCCGCATCACGCCCGATACCGCCGGGTCGGAGGTTCGCGGTGGGGGATCGCTACTAACGTGGAGCCCATGGCTTTGGACAGTGGTAGCGCGATCTCAGTTGACAGCGCGGTGGTGGCGCCGATCGCCAAGCGGGTGCCGAAGGAGCGCGTGCACCACGGGGACGTCTTCATCGACGAGTACGAGTGGCTGCGGGAGAAGACGGATCCCGAGGTCATCGCATATCTGGAGGCGGAGAACGCCTATACCGACGCGCAGACCGCGAAGCTGGGCCCGCTGCGGGAAAAGATCTTCGAGGAGATCAAGTCGCGGATCCAGGAGACCGATCTGTCGCTCCCGACCCGGATGGGCGAGTTCTGGTATTACTCGCGCACCTTCGAGGGCAAACAGCACGGCGTGCACTGCCGTTGCCCGATCGCCGGTCCGGACGACTGGACCCCGCCCAAGCTGGAGGCGTCGGCCACCATGTCCGGCGAGGTGGTCCTGCTGGACTCCAACGAGCTGGCCGAGGGCCACGACTATTTCGCGCTCGGCGCGTTCTCCATCAGTCACGCCGGTGACATGCTGGCCTACTCGGAGGACACCTCGGGTGACGAGCGCTATGTCCTGCGCTTCAAGAACCTGACCACCGGTGAGCTGCTGCCCGACGAGATCACCGGTGTCACCCAGGGCGCGACCTGGTCACTCGACGGCTCGTACATCTTCTACTCGACCTACGACGACGCGTGGCGGTCCGACACCGTGTGGCGGCACAAGCTGGGCACCCCGATGTCGGCCGATGTCCAGGTCCTCCATGAGCCGGATGCCCACTACTCGGTGGGTGTGACGGCGACCAATTCGGAGAAGTACCTGCTGCTCTACGTCGAATCCAAGATCACCACCGAGAACTGGATCCTGGAGGCCGACAACCCGGAGGGCGAATTCCGGCTCGTCATGCCCCGGCGCGAGGGCGTCGAGTACTCGGTCGATCACGCGGTGGTGGGCGGCGAGGACAAACTGCTCATCCTGCACAACGATGTGGTCGACGGGGTCAAGGCCGAGAATTTCGTGCTCGCCGAGGCGCCGCTGCACGATCCCACGAACCAGACCATCCTGATTCCGCACCGCGACGATGTCCGCCTCAACGGCCTGGAGTCCTTCTCCGACAAGCTGGCGGTCAGCTACCGGCGCGATGCGATGCAGCGGGCCGCGATCTGGCCGCTGACCGAGACCGGGTACGGCGAACTGCACGAGATCGATTTCGGTCTCGAGCTGTTCGACTCCGGCTTCGGCGCCAACCCGGAGTGGGAGCAGCCGATGCTGCGGGTCGGGGTCACCTCCTACATCACCCCGATGAAGATCTTCGACTACGTGCCCGACACCGACGAGCTGCTGCTGCGCAAGGAGCAGGTGGTGCTCGGCGACTACAACCCCGGCGACTATGTGCAGCACCGGGATTGGGCGGTGGCCGCCGACGGCACCCGGGTGCCGATCTCGGTGGTCATGCGCAAGGACGCCGAGGGTGGGTCCGGGGGCGAGGGCGCCGGTCCGAAACCGTTGCTGCTCTACGGCTATGGCTCCTACGAGGCGCCGATGGATCCGTACTTCTCGGTGGGGCGGTTGTCACTGCTGGATCGCGGCATGGTCTACGCGGTCGCGCATGTCCGCGGTGGCGGCGAGATGGGTCGGCGCTGGTACGAGGAGGGCAAGAAGCTCGAGAAGCAGAACACCTTCACCGACTTCGTGGCCTGCGCCCGGCATCTGGTGGATTCCGGTGTGACCGCGCCGGACCGCATGCTCGCCGAGGGCGGCAGCGCGGGCGGGCTGCTGATGGGCGCGGTGGCGAACCTCGCGCCCGAGCTGTTCGCGGGCATCCTGACCAATGTGCCCTTCGTGGACCCGCTGACGTCCATCCTGGACGAGTCGCTGCCGCTGACCGTCACCGAGTGGGACGAGTGGGGTAATCCCCTGGCGGACAAGGAAGTCTACGAGTACATGAAGTCCTACGCGCCCTACGAGAACGTCGAGGCGAAGGACTATCCGGCGATCCTGGCCATCACCGGGCTCAACGACACCCGCGTGCTGTACGTGGAGCCGGCCAAGTGGGTGGCCAAACTCCGCGCCACCAAGACCGGCGATGCGCAGCTGCTGCTCAAGACGGAGATGAGCGCGGGCCACGGCGGAGTGAGCGGCCGCTACGAGAAGTGGAAGGAGGCGGCCTTCGAGCTCGCCTGGCTCCTCGACACCGTGGACCTGGCCGGCGCATAGGCTGCGAGTCCGAAACAGGAAGTGGCGGTGGGGAACTCCCGCCGCCACTCGCCGTTCCGGACCTTACTCGAAAATTCCCGCAGTTCGCTGCTCGGCCCGTGTGATTTCACCTTCTCGTGATCCGGTGCGGCCCAGTGCCGAGATATTTCTTCTGTCCTACAGCGCTTTTCGCCGTGGGGTGGTGGAAATCCCGGCGGCGGCGGAACTCTCGGCCGCGCTCACTTCTTGCCGGCTTTGGACTTGGTGGTCTTGGCCTTCGCGCGGTCCTTCGTGCCGTTGGCCGCGGTCTTGCCATCGGCCTTGGCCCGTACCGGTTTCGCCTTGGGGGCGGGGACGGCCGCGCGCGCGTTGTGCGGGAAGCCGCCCGCCTCCTCGCGGGTGAGCGAGGTCTTCATCGGGTGCTTGTCGAGCACCTTCAGGCTGCGGTGCAGGTCGGCGAGCAGCAGGTCGGCCATGTCGATGGTGAAGCCGTGGCGCAGCACCGCACGCATGATGATCTCGTTCTCGCGGTCGGCGGGCAGCGGGTAGGCGGCGATGAGCCAGCCGCGGGTGCGCAGCCGATCGGACAGGTCGTAGAGGTTGTAGTCGGCGCCGTCGGCCAGTTTCCAGGAGACCGCGGTGATGCCACGCCGCGGATCGGCATCATGGATGAGCTCGAACGGCCCGGCCTCGGCGATGCCCTTGGCCAGGTGCTGGCTTGCGGTGTAGATGGCGGTCTGCACATTGCGGTAGCCGGTGCGGCCCAGCCGGATGAACTCGTAGTACTGGGTGACGGCCTGCCCGCCCGGCCGGGAGAAGTTCAGGTTGAAGGTGGGCATATTGCCGCCGAGATAGTCGACGTTGAAGATGAGCTCTGCGGGCAGATCCTCCTTGGTCCGCCAGATGGCCCAGCCCGCGCCCAGCGGCGCGAGACCGGTCTTGTGGCCGGAGGCGTTGATGGACTTGACCCGCGGAAGCCGGAAATCCCAACAGATTTCGGGTGCGCAGAACGGGGCGAGGAAGCCGCCGCTGGCCGCGTCGACGTGAATGGGGATGTCGAGTCCGGTCCTGGCCTGCAGCGCGTCGAGCGCCTTGCTGATGCCCTCCACGTCCTCGAACAGGCCGGTGAAGGTCTGGCCGAAGGTGGGCACCACCATGATGGTGTTCTCGTCGCAGTAGGCGGCGACGTCGTCTGGGTGCATGGTGTAGCCCTCGCCGCGCAGCGGGATCTGGCGAATCTCGACGTCGAAGTAGCGCGCGAACTTCTCCCAGCACACCTGGACCGGGCCGCACACGAAGTTGGGGGTGCCGGTGCCGCCGCGCTTGCGCCAGCGGAATTTGGCGGCCAGGCCGCCCAGCATGGCGGCCTCGCTGGACCCGGTGGTGGAGGTGCCCAGCGTGCCCAGCGGATCTGGGGAGTTCCACAGGTCGGCGAGCATGTGCACGCCGCGCTGTTCGAGTTCAGCGGTCTGCGGGTACTCGTCCTTGTCGACGATGTTCTTGTCAAGGCATTCGTTCATCAGCCGCCTGGCCTGGTCGTCGACCCAGGTGGTGCAGAAGGTGGCCAGGTTCATCCGGGAGACGCCGTCGAGCAGCAGTTCGTCGTGGACGATCTGGTAGGCGACCTGTGGGAAGATCTCATGCTCCGGGAAGCCGCGGTGCGGAGCGGCGCGTTTGATGCCGGGCATCGCGAAGACGTCGTCGGGTTCCGTGGTACCGGTCATGTGGCCTCCGATCGAGATTCGGCAGGGGTTTGCCGAGATGATGGTAGCCAGCCCGTCATGATCGAAACTGGTTCAGCGAGCTACCGTTTCGTAATCAAGAGAAAGTTGCGGAACGGTTACTATTCGGCACTATGGGCTATCAGCATGTCATAGCGCAGGTGATGTCCGCCACGCACCCGCACCTCGGGACGGTGCGGTCGCCGATTGCCTTCCCGGCCTGGCCCAGGTCGATCCCGCCGGCACGGCCTTCAGCGACCTGATCGAACTGCAACTGGAGCACGGGATTCCGCGCAACCCCTTCGTCAATGCCGGGGCCAGCGTGGTTGCCGATCAGCTGCTGACCGACACCGGCGAAGCCGTGAACGCGCTGCGAGTTCTGCTACGAGCGGAAACCGGCAACCCGGCCCGACCGCGCCGGCCATCGAGACCACTGCTCGACAAGCTGGCGTCCTACCTGGGAACAACCGGTCACCTGGAGAAAGGTGAGACCGTGAAACCCGATACCGCCAAGTGATCAGGAGGATTCATGACCACAACCGCAGGGGTGCAGGAGGATTCGGAGGTGGCCGCGCTGCGCGCCGCCGTCAAGGAGCTCATGCCGCGTGCGAAAAGCGATCTCGCGCAGCTCGTCTCGTTCAAATCGGTGTACGACCCCCGGCAGTTCCCGATCGAGGAGTGCGAGAAGGCCGCGCGGTGGGTGGCCGACGCGTTCGAGGCGGAGGGACTCACCGAGGTCGGTCTGCACGAGACCCCGGACGGCAGCAATGCCGTGGTGGCCCGCAGCCGGGGCCCGCAGGGCGCGCAGACCATCATGCTGTACTGCCACTACGACGTGCAGCCGCCGCTGGACGACGCCGCCTGGAAGACGCCGGTCTGGCAGCTCACCGAGCAGGACGGCCGCTGGTACGGGCGCGGCGCGGCCGACTGCAAGGGCAATATCGTCGTGCACCTGACCGCGCTGCGGGCGCTGCGCAAGGTGTACGGCGACGACTATCCGGTCGGGCTGGTGCTGGTCTCCGAGGGCTCCGAGGAGCAGGGCACCGGCGGCCTGGAGGAGTTCGTGCCCGGTAATGCCGACCTGCTGCGCGCCGACACCCTGCTCATCTGCGACTGCGGCAATTTCGCGGTCGGCGTGCCCACTTTCACCCAGACCTTGCGCGGCAATGTGAATGTGGTCGTCACCGTCGAAACCCTCTCCGGCCCCATGCATTCCGGCATGTTCGGCGGTCCCGCGCCCGACGCGCTGGCCGCCATGATCCACCTGCTCGGCACCCTGCGCGACGTCGACGGCAACACCACTATCGACGGCTTGCGCAATGACCAGGTCTGGCCGGGGCACGAATATCCGGTGAACCAATTCCGTTCCGACGCGGGCGTTCTCGACGGCGTCCAGCTGCTGGGCGATGGCGAGGTCGCCGACATGCTGTGGGCCCGTCCGGCGCTCACGGTGCTCGGTATGGACGTCCCGCCCGTGGTCGGCTCCTCGGCGGCCATCCAGCCCAGGGCCCGGGCTCGACTCAACCTGCGCATCCCGCCGGGCACCAAGCCGGAGGATGCGCTGAAAGCCCTGACCGCGCACCTGAAGTCACACGTGCCGTGGCATGCGAAGGTGACGGTCGAGACCGAGGCGACCGGTTCGCCGTTCGTCGGCAGCACGGACGGCCCGGCGCGGCGGGCCATGTCGGCGGCCATGGAGGCGGCCTACGGCCGTCCCGCCACCACCGAGGGGCAGGGCGGGTCGATCCCGCTGTGCAATGTCTTCGCCGACACCTATCCGCAGGCGGAGATCATGCTCATGGGCGTGGAGGAACCGAAGTGCCTGATCCACGCGCCCAATGAGAGCGTCGATCCGACGGAGATCGAGCACATGGCCCTGGCCGAGGCGCTGTTCCTGGCCTCCTACCGGTGACGTCGGTGAGGCGGATTCGCCACGAGTCCGCCTCGGCCGCACTGGGTTACACAGCTCGTGCCGCCGGGCGGTGGCCGCTCCTGTCCGGCGGTGCGGCATCAGAATTCCGCGTGATCCTCGGGTTCGATGATCTTGAATTCGGTATTGGCGGGACTCATTTCGTTCAGCCGACCGAAATAGATGCCCTGTGCTTCGGGGGCGATGATGCCGTAGTGGATCGGGAACGCGACACGCGGATTTACCGCACGCAGGTAGTCCACGGCTTCACTGATGCGCATCCACGGAGCGACCGCGGGAATGGCGAGAACACCGACCGGAGTCGGCGGAACCCAGAGTGAATCACCGGGATGGACGAGTTGTGCGGGATCGTCCGGAGTGCCGAGTTGGAAGACAGTGTTGTCGATAACAGGGATCTCCGGATGGATGACCGCGTGCCGGCCACCACCGCCGGTAATTTGGACATCACCGACCTCGAGAACATTTCCGGCGTGAACCGGCTCCCACGGCTCGCCCCGCAGCAGTGCGGTCTGTGGATCGGAAAGCAGCCTGGCCTGCGGATTTGCCTCGATCAGCGCGTCGATCCGATTCGGGCAGATGTGATCGGGATGCTGATGCGTCACCGCAATGGCATCCAGACCGGTGAGGCCTTCGAATCCGTGCGAGAAATTGCCCGGATCGAACAGGATCTTGCTGCCGTTGAGCTCCACGAGAATGCAGGAATGTCCGAAATGGGCTATGCGCATGAATCAACGGTAGCCCGCGAGGCTGTGGTGTAGACCACGGACGGCACGACCCGGCGGTATGTCCGCCGCCCCCGCCAACTACGCTGATCAGCGATACCCCCGCCCGGCAGGCATGTATGCCGGGCGCCGCCCCACCAGCTGAGGAGCAACGCGTGGCACGTGTCGTGGTCGAGGTGATGCCGAAGGCCGAGATCCTGGATCCGCAGGGACAAGCCATTGTCGGCGCGCTGGGGCGTCTCGGGCACCCCGGCATCTCGGATGTGCGGCAGGGCAAGCGATTCGAGCTCGACGTCGATGACAATGTCACCGACGCCGACCTGGAGCAGATCGCCGAATCGCTGCTGGCCAATGTCGTGATCGAGGACTGGAAGGTCGTCCGGCTGTGAGCGCCCGCATCGGTGTCATCACCTTCCCGGGCACGCTCGACGACGTCGACGCCGCCCGGGCGGTGAAACTGGCCGGTTCCGAGCCCGTTTCGCTGTGGCATGCCGATGCCGACCTCAAGCAGGTCGACGCGGTCGTCGTCCCCGGCGGCTTCTCCTACGGCGACTACCTGCGCGCCGGCGCCATCGCGTCCATGGCCCCGGTCATGGGCGAGGTCATCAAGGCCGCCGAGCAGGGCATGCCGATCCTGGGCATCTGCAACGGTTTCCAGATCCTCTGCGAGGCGGGCCTGCTGCCCGGCGCGCTGACCCGCAACGAGGGCCTGCACTTCGTCTGCCGCGACCAGTGGCTGACCGTCGAGCAGACCGACACCGCCTGGACCACCCGCTACGAGCCGGGCGCCCAGATCCTCATCCCCGTCAAGAACGCCGAGGGCCGCTACCAGGCGTCCACCGCCGTGCTCGACCAGCTGGAAGGCGAGGGCCGCGTGGTGTTCCGCTACGCGGGCGGCAACCCCAACGGCTCGCAGCGCGACATCGCCGGCATCACCTCGGCCGATCGCCGGGTCGTCGGCCTGATGCCGCACCCCGAGCACGCCACCGAGCCGCTCACCGGCCCCAGCGACGACGGCCTGGGCCTGTTCCTCTCGGTGCTGGACAGCCTCGTCAAGGCGTAGCCGAACAGCTCCACGCCAGGCGGGACTAGATCCCGTCCAGAATTTCGAAGTCGACTCCGCCCGCCCTGGCCAGCCAGGTCGGGCGGATTGCTTGTACTCCCTCGAAAGCGACCTCACCCCACGGGGTCTCGACGGCCCGCCGGTCCGCCACCGCGGCCTGGATGCGCCGCACCTCGAGCGATCCGGCCAGCTCGGCCATGCCGCGCAGGGTGTGGATGGCCTCGTAGCTGGTATTGCTGAAATTGGTGAGCGTGGGCGCGAACCAGCCGTGCAGCCGGTGATAGCGGTCCAGCCGCTCCCGATCGTGCGGTCCGTTCACGAAGAAGCCCGACGGCACGAACAGATTGTGGTTCGCGCCGCCGCCCGCGGCCAGCAGCACGTTCTCGTCCACGGCCGGGCTCACCCGCACCTGCTGGCCGGACCGCCCGGTCCGGGAGAACTGCAGGTTGAAGCGGGCGACATCGGCGCCCACCAGCAGCACGATGATCCCGTCGGCCCGATCGAGCCGCGGATCGTCGAGGAACCGGCCGAAATCCCGGGTGCCCATGGGCATGAACATCTCCAGCGGAATCAGCTCCGGATCCTGCAGCGCCGCGCGCACGGCCTGCGCGGTGCGCCGCGGCCACACGTAGTCGTTGCCGATGATCGCCCAGCGCCGGGCCTCGAAGGACCGCCGCAGCCAGTCCAGCGCGGGCACGATCTGGTGTTCGGGATCCGCACCGATCATGAACAGCCCGTCCGGGACCGACTCCACGCCCTCGTGATCGGTGGCGAACAGATACGGCACCCGCCCGCCCGTCACCCGCTCCACCGCGCGGCGCACCGCCGAGGTGTGCCAGCCGGTGACCGCGTGCACCATGCCGGTGGCCAGCAGCGCCGCCACCTCTCCGGCCACCAGGTGGGGTTCGCGCCCGCCGTCAATGTGGGTGACGCGCAATTCCCTTCCCAGAATTCCGGAACCGGAGTTGATTTCTTCCAATGCCAGAGAAATGGCGGCCTCACAGGATGGCGCGAAGATACCGCCGGGTCCCTGCTGCGGAACTATGTTGATGATCTCGATGATGTTCTCGGGATTCCCGCCGAACGGGGACATGGGCTACCCTTCCCCTCGTTCAAGCGGTTTTCTGACGGGCGGGAAATATGGCGACAATTCTAGGTGGATTTTCCACCTTGCATGGAGCCCTCCGAGCGGCCGAGCGGAGTTGGCTTCGTCACCTGGACGCCGCATTGTGTGCGAGGCGACTCACCGCCGACCAGTGGTGCATGCTCACCAATCTGTCCGCTGACATCGGCATCACCATGAGTGAGCTGGCGTCGCGGGCGCAGCTGCCGCCGTCCTCGGCCACCCGGCACGCCGACCATCTCGCCGAGCGCGGGCTCATCTTCCGGGTCGCGGCGGCCGACGATCGCCGGCGTATCCTGATCGGATTGAGCCGCCGCGGTGAGGAATTGGTCGAGGAGGTGCGCGCCGAGGAGGCGCGAGCCGAGGCCGAAATGCGCCGCAGTCTCGGAAGTGACGACTATCTGGAGCTGGTGCGGCTGCTGGGCCGCGTCGCCGAGGCACCGCTACCGGACTAGCACGGCGCTGATCATGGTTGCCTAGGATCGAGCCCATGCCCGTTGCCGAGACCACCGCGACCGCCACAGGCCTGTGCGCATTCATCGATGCCTCCCCCTCGCCGTTCCACGTCTGCCGAACTGTCGCAGCCGAACTCGACGCGCACGGCTTCACCCGGCTGTCCGAATCGTCGCCCTGGCCCGCGGGCGGCGCGGGCCGCTACTACGTGGTGCGCGCCGGTTCCCTGGTGGCCTGGGCCGACGGCGGCGCGGACGCGCCCACCGGCGCCGGGCCGGCCGCCCCCTTTCGGGTGGTCGGCGCCCACACCGACAGCCCCAATCTGCGGGTCAAGCAGCATCCGGACACCGCCGTGGCGGGCTGGCAGATGGTCGGGCTGGAGCCCTACGGCGGCGCCTGGCTGAACTCGTGGCTGGACCGCGATCTCGGCATCTCCGGGCGACTTTCGGTGCGCGACGGAAATACGGTGCGGGAGCAGCTGATTCGCATCGACGAACCGATTCTGCGGGTGCCGCAGCTGGCCATCCACCTCTCCGACGACCGGCGCGGCGTGCAGCTGGATCCGCAACGGCACGTGAATGCGGTGTGGGGGATCGGCGGCGAGCCGCGCTCGTTCCTGGCGTTCGTCGCCGAACGCTCCGGCATCGATCCGGGCGCGGTACTGGGCTGGGAGCTGATGACCCATGATCTGGTGCCCTCCAGGCTGATCGGGCGCGACCTGGACCTGATCAGCGCGCCCCGGCTGGACAATCAGGGCACCTGCTACGCCGGGCTGCATGCCTTCCTGGCCGCCGTCGCCGCACCCGGCGCGGCGACGCCGGTGCTGGCCATGTTCGACCACGAGGAGGTCGGCAGCCAGTCCGACCGCGGTGCCCAATCCGGGCTGCTTTCCACGGTGCTGGAGCGCATCGTGCTGGCCCGCGGCGGCGGACGCGCGGAATACCTGGCGGCCCTGGCGGATTCGGTGTGCGCCTCCGGCGACATGGCGCACGCGACGCACCCCAACTACCCGGACCGGCACGAGCCCTCGCACCGCATCGAGGTGAACGGCGGGCCGGTGCTCAAGGTCAACCAGAACCTGCGCTACGCCACGGATGCCGCCGGCGCGGGCGCCTTCGCCCTCGCCTGCGCGCAGGCGAACGTCCCGCTGCAGCGCTACGTGCACCGGGCCGATCTGCCCTGCGGCTCCACCATCGGACCGATGACCGCGGCCCGCACCGGCATGTCCACCGTGGATGTCGGCGCGGCCCAGCTCGCCATGCACTCGGCGCGCGAAATGATGGGCGCCGCAGACGTTCCCGCATACGCCGCTGCTCTCGCGGCGTTCCTCACCGCCTCTCCGGGCCTTTAGCGCGCGGCCTGGGAGCCGTCGCGGCTTTCGCGCGCGTGCCGGCGGTCGGGTGCCGAACCGATTTCGGGCGTACCCGGGGAGTTACCCGACCCTTGCGAGATCAGTTGTCGCTTTGGGGATCCCGCACGGGATCTATGCGTTCAGCGCTTCGGCTCTGGCCGGGTCGGGCTTCGCGTGGTAACTCAGCGCGGCCACCACGAAGATGGCGAAGGTGAAGATGACGTAGCTGTTGCCGACGATCTGCTGCCACCAGTTCCAGGTGAGTTCGCGGTCGTGGTTGTGGGGGAGCAGCCACATCGGCCCGATGGCGAACATGACCACCGCCAGGCCGACCGCGCCGAGGAACGAGGGGTTGCGGCGGCCGCGGGCGACGGCGTCGGCGGCCACGAGCAGCGCGGGCGCGATCCACACCCAGTGGTGCGACCAGGAGACCGGGGAAACCAGCAGCACCGCAGCGGCATTCACCATCAGGGCCGCGACCGTCGCACCGGCATCGAGCAGGCGCTTCATCCACAGGGCGGCCAGCGCCACCGCGGCCACCGACAGCGTCAGCCAGATCAGCGTCGAGATCGAGGTCGAGTAGCCGAGCCGGAACACGAAGCCCTTGATGGACTGGTTGCCCGCATACCAGGGCGGGCCGATGCGGCCGGTATCGGACAGGGTGTGGAACCAGTACTGCGGCGAATCCTTCGGGAACAGTACGAATCCCACCGCCACCGCGCCGATCGCGGACAGCACCAGCGTGATCGCGCCCTTCCAATCCTTGCGCAGCAGGAAGTAGAGGAGGTAGCCGCCCGGGGTCAACTTCACCGACACGGCGATGCCGATCAGCATGCCGCGCGGCCAGAAGGGCTTGCGCACCAGGCAATCCAGCGCCACCGCGGCCATCAGCACCAGGTTGATCTGCCCGAACCCGTAGGTCTCGCGGATCGGCTCCATCAGCTGCAGCAATCCGACCGCGCCGATGACGACGGCCAGCCGGGTCTGCCGCGCCAGGCTCGGCCGGATCCGGTCCAGCACCACCCACAGTGTCGCGCCCAGCGAGGCGATGGAGACCGCGAGCACCGCCCACTCCGCGACGGCCAGCGGCATGATGGCCAGCGGCGCGAAGAACAGCGCGGCCAGCGGGGGATACGTGAACGGCAACCCGATCCCGTACACCGCCGGCATCGGCCCGTACAGATCCTTGCCGTCGAGCCAGGCCCGCGCGCCGTTCCGATACACCTGCAGGTCGATGAACCCGTGCCACAGGGTCGCGAAACTGATCACCGCGGATATCGCGAACAGCGCGACCGCGATTGCCAGCAGTTGCCTCTGCCGCCGTGTCAGCCCTCCAGGCGTGGTCACGGGCTTCTCGGTCGGATCCGCGACCCCGGATCGATCGTTCACCCGGACAGAGTAGCGGGCAGCGGTCGTGACTTCGGTTCTCGGCTCACGCCGAGGTGTGCTCCCGAACACAGCGACAGGCGGCGCAAGTGTGAGATTTCCCGGCAATTAGACTCGGCCTGTATCTCGCCGACATCCAGCAACGCCGGCTTTCGCTTCCGACCTGCCCGGCCGAAAGGACTCTGGTATTCCCGTGACCAGCCACGTCGATACCGTCAGCAACGCCGCGGCCACCTCGGACCACCCGCAGCCCTACAAGGAACTCGGCCTCAAGGACGATGAGTACGCCCGGATCAAGGAGATCCTGGGCCGGCGTCCCACCGATGCCGAGCTCGCCATGTACTCGGTGATGTGGTCGGAGCACTGCTCCTACAAGTCTTCCAAGGTGCACCTGCGCTACTTCGGTGAGACCACCACCGAAGAGATGAAGAAGTCGATGCTCGCGGGCATCGGCGAGAACGCGGGTGTGGTGGACATCGGCGGCGGCTGGGCGGTGACCTTCAAGGTCGAGTCGCACAACCACCCCTCGTATGTGGAGCCCTACCAGGGCGCGGCCACCGGCGTCGGCGGCATCGTGCGCGACATCATGGCCATGGGCGCCCGCCCGATCGCGGTGATGGACCAGCTGCGCTTCGGTGCGGCCGATCACCCGGACACCCGGCGCGTGGTCGACGGTGTGGTGCGCGGCGTCGGCGGTTACGGCAACTCGCTGGGCCTGCCGAATGTGGGCGGCGAGACCGTGTTCGACTCGTCCTACCAGGGCAATCCGCTGGTGAACGCGCTGTGCGCGGGCGTCATGCGGGTCGAGGACCTGCACCTGGCCTTCGCCTCCGGCCAGGGCAACAAGATCATCCTGTTCGGCGCGCGGACCGGTCTCGACGGCATCGGCGGCGTGTCCGTGCTGGCCTCGGACACCTTCTCCGGCGACGAATCCGGTTCCGGCCGTAAGAAGCTCCCGAGCGTCCAGGTCGGCGACCCGTTCGCCGAGAAGGTCCTCATCGAGTGCTGTCTCGAGCTGTACCACGCCGGACTGGTGGTCGGCATCCAGGACCTCGGCGGCGCCGGACTGTCCTGCGCCACCTCGGAACTCGCGGCGGCCGGCGACGGCGGCATGCACATCGAACTGGACCAGGTGCCGCTGCGCGCCGCCAATATGACTCCCGCCGAGATCCTTTCGAGCGAGTCGCAGGAGCGCATGTGCGCGGTCGTCACCCCCGAGAACGTGGACGCCTTCATGGCCGTCTGCAAGAAGTGGGACGTCACCGCCACCGTCATCGGTGAGGTCACCGACGGCGAGCGACTGATCATCACCTGGCACGGCGAGACCGTGGTGGACGTGCCGCCGCGCACCGTCGCCCACCAGGGCCCGGTCTACGAGCGCCCGGTCGAGCGTCCCGCGGATCAGGATGCGCTGAACGCGGATTCAGCCGCGCGCCTGAACCGGCCCAAGACCGGCGACGAGCTGCGTGACACCCTGCTGAAGATGCTGGCCAGCCCGCAGCTGTGCTCGCGCAAGTGGATCACCGAGCAGTACGACCGCTACGTGCGCGGCAACACCGTGCTCGCCGAGCACGCCGACGCCGGTGTCATCCGCATCGACGAGGAGACCGGTCGCGGCATCGCGCTGGCCACCGACGCCTCGGGCCGCTACACCAAGCTGGACCCGTACACCGGCGCACAGCTGGCACTGGCCGAGGCCTTCCGCAATGTCGCCGTCACCGGCGCCACCCCGAAGGCCGTCACCAACTGCCTCAACTTCGGCTCCCCGGAGGACCCGGGTGTCATGTGGCAGTTCCAGCAGGCCGTGCGCGGCCTCGCGGACGGCTGTGCGGCCCTGGGCATTCCGGTCACCGGCGGCAATGTGTCCTTCTACAACCAGACCGGCCAGACCGCCATCCTGCCGACCCCGGTGGTGGGTGTGCTCGGCGTCATCGACGACGTGCACCGCCGCATCCCGACCGGCCTGGGCACCGAGCCGGGCGAGACCCTCATCCTGCTCGGCGAGACCCGCGACGAGCTGGACGGCTCCATTTGGGCGCAGGTCGAGCACGACCACCTCGGCGGTCTGCCGCCCCAGGTCGACCTGGCCCGCGAGCAGCTGATCTCCGAGATCCTCGTCTCGGGTTCCCGCGATGGCATGGTCTCCGCCGCCCACGACGTCTCCGAGGGCGGCCTGATCCAGACCGTCGTGGAGGCCGCGCTGGCCGGCGAAACCGCCTGCCGCATCATTATTCCCGAGGGCGCCGACCCGTTCGTCACCCTCTTCTCCGAGTCCGCGGGCCGCGTCCTGGTGGCCGTGCCGCGCTCGGAGGAGACCCGCTTCACCAAGATGTGCGACGCCCGCGGCCTGCCGTGGGCCCGCATCGGCGTGGTCGACGACGGCTCGGACTCGGTGGAGGTCCAGGGCCAGTTCAGCGTGAAGCTCGACGACCTGCGCGCCGCCCACGAGGGCACCCTCCCGGCCCTGTTCGGCACCTCCGACCACTGATCCGGCGGCTCGCCAGAGACAACGACGCCCGCCGAATCCGGTACTCCTCGTACCGGATTCGGCGGGCGTTCTCGTTCTCAGCGCCGCGCGATTACTGGGACAGGCTGCTCAGCAGCGGGCCGATGACCGGAATCGAGTTCGCGCTACCCGTTCCGCCGGAGGCCGGGGTCGGTGTGCAGCTGGCTCCAGTGGGAGCGGTCTGAACGACGTTGATGTTGGGAAGCATGTCATCGATGATGGCGTTGGGCCCGAGCGTCGGGTCGTAGGCGTACGCCACGAGGGTTGTGGCTCCTACATAGGTAGGCGTCCATTTCACGGTCATACCCTGGCCTGCGACGTATGGCAGAGTGGCGATTTGGGTGTTGGTACCCTGCGGATACGGCGCCCACTGGAACGTGATGTCCTGGTAGCCCGACGCCTGGGCCATGAGGGCCGTGGCATCGGCGGCGGCCAGCGTGATGGTGTACGTGGTGCCGACGCAGTAGGCCTGTGAGGCCTGAAGCTGCAAGGTGGAGACCACCCCCGCGGACGCGGTCGCGGCTGTCACGATCGTGGCCACCCCTGCCGCTGCCATGGCAGCGAACCCGACACTCGATCGACCGAGGACCGACATTTTCATACTTCGTTTCTCCACTTGTGAAAGCCCCCTGTTTATCAAGAGGAACGGTGCAGCTTATCCAGGGCGGTGAACCTTCCGTCGGAAAACAGACAGTCGTATCGTGCTCGCGCGCAGTGATTTTCGACATAATCGCCCGCAGCCCGTGGACATGACGAGAGACCGCCGGACCCCTCGTTCGGCGGGCTCTCGTCGTCCTGGGCCGGACGGGTCAGTTGATTTTGAAGGGGTCGTGCTCGGCCATCAGTTTTTCCATGCGGGCCTCGTCGATGCGGTGGTGGACCTTCGAGGATTCGTGTTGGTCGCGGATCACCTTTGCGAGGGTGAAGCAGCTGCTCACCAGGAACAGGGTTGCCATCAACAGGAATCCGCGCTGCCAGATGTCGAGGGGGAGATAGGCGATGCCGATGACCAAGGCGGAGAAGCTGATTCCGAAGGCGATCATGGCCTGAGCCAGAAACGCGGTGGTGCTCTTGGTTTGTGCGCTCGGGGTGCTCATGGTGTGTGAGTCTGTCGGGGTTCGCGGCGGATCGACCGAGTACTACTACTCGAGGGAGCTGGGTAGATGCCGTGCCCGACACGCCGGTGCGATGGTCCCTCTCACACCCGGGGGTCCTCGGATTCCGGCCGGTTGCGTCCATACTTGACGGGTGCCGGACTCCGTCGACGCCTTCACGCGGTTGCGCACGCGCGGCACCGTGCTGTATTTGCGCGGGGTGGTGGCGTACCGGAAACGGTTCCGGCGCGGCTGGGGTCGCAAGGTCGCGGTGTTCGCGCGCCGGGTCGAGGACATCATCGATCTCAATCACACCGGCCTCGTGGTGGCCACCCTCTTCTTCGCGTGGTCGGTGACGCCGTCGCTGGTGCCGCGCGACTGGCTGTTCCAGGGTTTGATCTCCGGCCTCAATGCCGCCATCGGTTACGGCGTGGGTTGTGTGCTGCAGTGGTTGTTCCGCAAGTGGATTCGGCCGCGCATCAAGATCGCCACCCCACCCGAGTGGGCGCGCTACGTGATCAAGGTCGCCGTCGTGGTCGTCTGCATTTTGGTCGCGGGCTACATGCTCGTGCTGTCCGCCGACTGGCAGCGCGAGATCACCACCCTCATGGGGATGGAGGGCACCACCCGGGCCGCGTATCTGCGTACGGGCGGGCTGAGTTTCGCGGTCGGCGCGCTGGTGGTGGCGGTCTACCGCACGCTGCGCGAGGTCGTGCGATTCCTGGCGCGGCTGCTCAGCCGCTGGGTGCGGGTGCCGCCCACGTTCGCGCCCGCCACCGGCGCGCTGCTGCTCACCGTGCTCATCGTGACGCTGTTCAACGGGGTCGCCACCCGCGCCTTCTTCGCGGTCGCCAACTCGGCGTTCAGCGTTCGCAATGACAAGGTGACCGAATACGCGGTGCAACCGGCCGAACCCGAGCGTTCGGGCAGTCCGGCCTCGCTGGCCAAGTGGGAGACGCTGGGGTCGGAGGGCCGCTGGTTCGTCTCGCACGGACCCGATCCCATGCTGATCAGCGCCGTCACGGGAAAGCCCGCGCGCGTACCGATCCGGGTGTACGTCGGGTTGCAGTCGGCGGGCAAGGACACCGCCGAGGAGGACCTGGCGGTCGCCGAACTCGAGCGCACCGGGGCCTTCGACCGCAAGGTGCTGGTGCTGGCCACCACCACCGGCACCGGCTGGGTGAACGGGGAGGCGGCGTCCGCCATCGAGTACATGTGGGGCGGGGACACCGCCATCGTGGCCTCGCAGTACTCGTATCTGCCGAGCGTGCTGTCGTTCCTGGCGGACCGGCAGAAGGTCGCGATCAACGGTCGGAAGATGTTCGACGCGGTGTACCAGCGCTGGTCGCAGCGGCCGCCCGAGCATCGGCCCAAGCTGCTGGTGTACGGGGAGAGCCTCGGCTCCCAGGGCTCCGAATCCGCCTTCGACGGCCTGGCCGACCTGCGCTCCAAGGTGGACGGCGCGCTGTGGGTGGGCCCGCCCAACTCGAATCGCCTGTGGCAGCAGTTCGTTCAGCGCCGTGATCCGGGTACCCGCCAGGTGGATCCCATCTACGCCGACGGCCTGGTGGTCCGATTCGCCGCCACCGCCGCCGATCTGGGCAAACCCTCGGCCGACTGGCGCAAACCGCGCATCGCCTATCTTCAGCACCCGTCCGACCCCATCGTCTGGTGGTCCTCGGATCTCATCTTCTCCCAACCGGATTGGCTCTCGGAGCCGCGCGGCGCGGACGTCTCGCCCCAGATGCGCTGGTGGCCCTTCGTCACCTTCTGGCAGGTCGTCGCCGATCTCACCAATGCCCAGGGCGTCAGCGACGGTCACGGCCACAACTACGGCTCCCTGGTACTGGACGGCTGGGCCGCCGTCGCCGCCCCACCCGACTGGGACCAGGATCTCGGCGAACGTATCCGCACCCAGATCGAACTCGCGGAGGCGTACGAGCGGGCGGTGAAATAGCCGTGCTCGCCACGGCCCGCGCCCTGCTGCGCCCGAAACCCCTTGCCGCGGCGGCGCTCCCGCTGCTGTGGAGCAACCGTGCACTGCCCGCGCTCGACCTGGACATTCGCGGCCGCACCGTCGCCAACACCGTCTTCGCCGCCGCGTACGCCCTCGCCTTCCGCGGCGATCCGAACTGGCTGTCCCCGCGCGGCCTGCGCACCGGCGCCCTCGCGGCCGGGCTGGTCCTCTCCGGATACGCGGCGGCCCTGGCCATGCCCGCGACCCGCCGCCACCTCGCCGAACTCGCCGACCGCGGCCCGGGGGTCTCCACCGTCGAATGGACCGCCCTGCACATCCCGGGCGGCACCGTTCTCACCGAGGAGCTCATCTACCGGGCCACCCTCACGCCGCTCCTGGAGCGGGCGTCCGGGCGTCCGGGAATCGCCCTCGGCGCATTGACCTTCGGCCTCTCCCACATCCAGCCCGCCCGTGCCGCAGCCGATCCCGTCCCCGCCACCGTTGCGCTCACCACCGCCGCCGGTCTGCTCTTCGATCGACTCCGCCGCCGCACCGGCAGTGCCAGCGCCCCGGCCCTGCTGCACCTGGCGCTCAACGCCGGAGGAGCCCTCGCCCCGGAAGCCGCCCGACGTCTCGGGCGGCGGTAGCCTCGCGGCATGGCGCGACGAGGTGCGGTGGATCCGGCGGAGGTGCGGGCGGCGGTAGCGGTGGTGGGGGAGTGGCTGCGCGATGAATCCACCGCGGCCCCGGCCCGAGCCGAGCTCGCGGCGGCGGTGCGGGGGACGGCGCGGGCGCTGGCGGCGGATGCGCCGGGGCATTCGGTCGAGGTGCGGGTGCCGCCGTTCGTGGCCGTGCAGTGCATCGAGGGGCCGCGGCACACCCGGGGGACGCCGCCGAATGTTGTCGAAACCGACGCGCGCACTTGGCTTCTGCTGGCCACGGGGCTGCTGGGTTTCGATGCCGCGCGCGAGTCCGGGGCGCTGTCCGCCTCCGGCAACCGGGCGGCCGAAGTCGCGCGGTGGCTACCGGTGACCGGCGTCTAGGCGTCCGCGGGCCTGGCGTGCTTGCCGTTGCCGGCAGTCTCCACCGGCTTGCGCTCCAAGCCCTTCCGGTCGTAGAAGCGGGTGATGAACAGGCCGCCGACGACGCCGATGGTCAGGCCGAGCACCGCCATCCATGCGCCGCGGGTGAGCCCGGCCTGGCCGTTGCCGTAGAAGTACAGGATCGAGCGGGTGCCCAGGAAGACCTGGTGCATCGGCTCGAACTTGGCCAGCCAGCCGAAGTATTTGGGTGTCGCCTCGATCGGAATGGTGCCGCCGGAGGAGGGCAGGCCCAGGATGATGAAAATGATCAGATTGATGATCAGGCCCGCCGTGCCGACCGCGGCCAGCATCGAGGTGCAGGTGAAGCCGACCGCGACGATCACCAGCGTGCCGTAGATGAACAGCAGCAGCGGTCTGTCGATCGGCATGCCGAGCGCGGCCGCGATGCCCATCAGCGCACCCGAGACCGCCAGCGCCATCACCACCACCGCCGACCATTTGATGAGCAGCGTCCTCACCCGGGAGATCGATGCGCGTGGATAGTGCACGTACCACGGACCCCACTCGGTCGGCAGGAATCCGAGGGCCGAATCGATGAGCTGGTGGATGATCATCGCCCCGACCATGCCGACCAGCAGGAGCAGCAGGCTGTAGAAGAACGCGGTCAGGCCTTCGCCGGAACCGCCGGGCAGCGGCCGGAATTGGTCGACGACGATGTTCAGGGGCTGCGCCAGCACCAGTCGGGTGGCCGCGGTGAGCTCGGTCGGGGGCGCGCCCGGGGGCGGCGTCAGCTGCGCCTTCACCTGGTCGGTCAGCTGCTGCCCGACCAGAGCGTTCACCTGGGTGAGAGCTCGGTCACCGAATTTCTGCACCACCGCGGTGGCGAACGCGCCGGTGCGCGGATTGGTCTGCAGCGTGATCACCGGTTTGGCGATGTCGCCGGGCACCACGCTGCCGACACCCAGAATGCCGAGCCGCTTGGAGAAGTCGGACGGAATGATGATCGTGCCGTACACCCGAGCGGACTGCATCTGCAGCTGCGCCTCGTTGATGCCGAGCACCCGCAGATCGATCTGGTCCGACGGCACCGCCTGCTGCAGACCGTCGGAGACCTGATCGCCGAAGTTGACGTGCTTGCCGCCGATATCGTCGCCGACATCCTGATTCACCAGGGCGATCGGAAAGTCGTGCAGATTCTTCTCCGGATCGACCACGTAATCGAGGTACATGACGCCCAGCAGCGAGGCGAGCAGGGTGACCACCACAATGGGAAACACCCACCTGAACGGGCTCAGATGCCTGCGTCGTGGAGCGGTTTCCGTACTGCCGGTGTTCTCGGTGCTCGCCACGGTCGAACGCTAACAGCAATCCGCCTGCCACCCCCGTTATCCCAACGGTGGGTTGCCTTGCGGTTACCCGTAGAATGGCGAACGCCCCCCGCCCGCCGAACAGGGAGCAAACGGTGAATCTCCCCTCCGCCACCACCACCTCCGACCAGGACGAGAACGAACCGCGCGAAGAGTGCGGTGTCTTCGGTGTCTGGGCACCGGGCGAAGATGTGGCAAAGCTCACTTATTACGGACTTTATGCATTGCAGCACCGCGGTCAGGAGGCGGCGGGCATCGCCGTCGCCGACGGCTCACAGGTGCTGGTTTTCAAGGATCTCGGCCTGGTCAGCCAGGTCTTCGACGAACAGACCCTGGCCGCTATGCCCGGCCACGTGGCCGTCGGCCACTGTCGTTACTCCACCACGGGTTCCACCACCTGGGAGAACGCGCAGCCGATCTTCCGCACCACCGCGGTCGGTACCGGAATCGCGCTGGGCCACAATGGAAATCTGGTCAATACCGCCGAATTGAGTACGCGGGCACGGGAACTCGGACTGGTCACCGGCCGCCTGGCGGGCAATGTGGCCGCCACCTCCGACTCCGATGTGATGACCGCGCTGCTGGCGCACGCGGCCGCCGACAAGAGCATCGAGCAGGCGGCCATGGAGTTGCTGCCGACGCTGCAGGGTGCCTTCTGTCTCACCTTCATGGACGAGCACACCCTCTACGCCGCCCGTGACCCGCACGGGGTGCGCCCGCTGTGCCTGGGCCGGCTGGACCGTGGCTGGGTCGTAGCCAGTGAGACCGCCGCCCTCGACATCGTCGGCGCGTCCTTCGTGCGCGAGATCGAACCGGGCGAGCTGCTCGCCATCGACGCCGACGGGGTCCGCTCGCTGCGCTTCGCCAATCCGACGCCCAAGGGCTGCGTCTTCGAATTCGTGTACCTGGCCCGGCCCGACTCCACCATCTCCGGCCGATCGGTGCACGCCACCCGCGTGGACATCGGCCGCCGCCTGGCCGCCGAGCATCCGATCGACGCCGACCTGGTCATCCCGGTGCCGGAGTCCGGCACCCCGGCCGCCGTCGGCTACGCGCAGGGCTCCGGCGTGCCCTACGGCCAGGGCCTGATGAAGAACGCCTACGTGGGCCGCACCTTCATCCAGCCCAGCCAGACCATCCGCCAGCTCGGCATCCGGTTGAAGCTCAATCCACTACGCGAGGTGATCCGCGGTAAGCGGCTCGTCGTGGTGGACGACTCCATCGTGCGCGGCAACACCCAGCGGGCCCTGATCCGCATGCTCCGCGAGGCGGGCGCGTTGGAGATCCACGTGCGCATCGCCTCCCCGCCGGTCAAGTGGCCCTGCTTCTACGGCATCGACTTCGCCTCGCGCGCGGAGCTGATCGCCAATGGCGCGGGCCCCGAGGGCATCGAGGGCGAGAGCCTCGACGACATGGTGGAGGGCGTGCGCCGCTCCATCGGCGCGGACAGCCTCGGCTACATCTCGCTCGAGGGCATGGTCGCCGCCACCGAGCAGCCGCGCTCGCGGCTGTGCTGCGCCTGCTTCGACGGCGACTACCCGATCGCGCTGCCGGCGGAGAACGCCATCGGCAAGAACGTGCTCGAGGGCATGCTGTCCGGCGCGACCGAGACCGAGCTGCTGGCGGACAATGTCAATGCCTCGGCGCTGAGTCGCCCGTAGGCACAAGCGCTGAGTCGCCCATAGGCACAAGCGCTGAGTCGCCCGTAAGCACAAGCATTCACGGTGCCCGTTCGCGTAATTGCGAACGGGCACCGTATTTTTTTCCGCTCCGAACAGGGAAATCCGGTGGCGCAGTTGCGACATGGGCGTCCTGGGGCGGATGGCTCGATTTGTGTACTGATTGTTCCGAAACGCAACACGCCGGTTATAACCGGTCGATACTGTGCCCAGCCAAAGGATGTCCACCGCGGCGCGGCGGGACCGTGACCCGGCCGCTGCGCTGCGCTTCGAGAGCAGGGCAGTATGCGCGCGAGAAGAGTTGCGGCAGTGGGATTTGCGGGACTAGCGGTGCTGGCGGTCGCCGGCTGCGGTTCGGGAAAGACGTCGGACAGCGGTGGGGGAGCGGGAATCCTGGTCGGCACCACCGACAAGGTCACCTCACTGGATCCGGCCCGGGCCTACGACAACGGCTCACTGCTGGCGGAAACTCAGGTCTACCAATTCCTGATGAACTTCCCGGCGGGCGAGGCGGTGCCGAAACCCGATGCCGCCGACAAGTGCGAGTTCACCTCGCCGACCGTCTACTCCTGCACGCTCAAACCCGGATTGAAATTCGCCAACGGTGATCCGCTCACCGCGCAGAGCGTGAAGTTCTCCTTCGACCGCATGGTGAAGATCGACGACCCGCAGGGCCCGAAGGCGCTGCTGGACAACCTCGATCACACCGACGCCCCCGACGACAAGACCGTCGCCTTCACCCTCAAGAAGGGCAACGACCAGACCTTCCCGGCCATCCTGCCCACCCAGGCGGCGGCCATCGTGGACGAGAAGGTCTTCCCCGCCGACAAGGTGCTCGCCGACGAGGACATCGTGAAGGCGAAGCCGTTCTCCGGTCCGTACACCATCACCAGCTACGACAAGAACAAGCTGGTCGAGTTCAAGTCCAACCCGGACTACAACGGGCTGTTCGGCAAACCCAAGACCGACGCGGTCACGGTGAAGTACTACGCCGAGGCGGCGAACCTGAAACTCGATGTGCAGCAGGGCAATATCGACGTCGCCTGGCACACCCTCACCCCGACCGACCTGGATTCGCTGAAGACCAGCGACAAGGTGACCGTGCACCAGTCGCCCGGTGGTGACACCCGCTACATCGTGTTCAACCTCAATACCCAGCCCGGCGGCAATCCGGCTCAGAAGCTGGCCGTGCGCAAGGCCGTCGCCGTCTCCGTCGACCGCGAGGCGCTGGCCACCAGTGTGTTCAAGGGCACCTGGGCCCCGCTGTATTCGCCGGTGCCCAAGGGCGTTCCGGGCGGCACCGAGGCCCTGAAGGACATCTACGGCGCGTTGCCGAACAAGGACGCGGCCGCCAAGCTCCTCGCCGACGCGGGCGTGGCCACGCCGGTCGAACTGAACCTGCAGTACACCACCGAGCACTACGGGACCGTTAGCTCCGAGGAGTACGCCGCCGTCAAGAGCCAGCTCGAGGCCACCGGGCTGTTCAAGGTGAATCTGCAGTCCACCGAATGGGTCGCCTACCAGAAGGCCCGCTCCACCGACGGCTACCCGGTCTTCCAGTTCGGCTGGTTCCCGGACTACCCGGACGCCGACGACTACCTGCGCCCCTTCTTCACCGAGGACAACTTCCTGCGCAACCACTTCGGCGATCCGAAGATCACCGCCGAGCTGAACGCCGAACTGACCGAACCGGATCCGGCCAAGCGGACCGCCGCGCTCGCCACCGTGCAGCACGACCTGATGGCCGACTTCCTGCCCATCGTGCCGCTGCTCACCGGCAACCAGATCGCGGTGGCGGGCAAGAACATCCAGGGCGTGGACAACACCCTGGACCCCTCCTCCAAGTTCCGCTTCGGCGTGCTGAGCAAGTAGTCGGATGGTGACGACCACCGAACCCGAGGGCGGGCCGGCGATCCCGGCCCGCCCGGCGGGTACACGAACGCACCGCAGGTTCTTCCCGGCCCGCCGCGGCGACACCCGCTACGGCGCGCTGGCGCGGTACCTCGGGGTGCGAGCCCTGCTCATCATCCCCACCACCTGGATCCTGGTGACCCTGGTCTTCTTCCTGATGCGGGTGATCGGCGATCCCATCACCGCCGCGCAGGGTGGGCGGCTCACGCCCGAGGAATTGCAGCGGCGCAAGGAGGCCGCCGGACTCACCCGGCCCATCCTCACCCAGTACCGGGACTACCTGTCCGGCCTGCTGCGCGGGGATTTCGGCCGCTCCCAGGACAATCGGGCGATCAGCGACGTCATCGTCACCTATGGTGCGGCCACGCTGGAACTGGTGTTCTGGGCGCTCCTGGTCGCCTTCGCGGTGGGTGTGCCGCTGGGCAGATACGCGGCCACCAAACGGGATTCGGCCGCCGACGTGAGCCTGCGGTTGTTCGCGATCCTGGTGTACGCGGCCCCGGTGTTCTTCGTGGGCCTGCTGTTGAAGCTGATCTTCGCGGTCAAGCTGGGCTGGCTGCCCGTGGCCGGGCGGGCGAGTACAACCGTTGAGCTGCAGCTGCAGCACGTGTCGCCCAGGACCAACATCATGATCGTCGACGCGATCCTCTACGGCGACCCCGGGAACATCGTCGACGTGCTGAAACACGCGGTGCTGCCGGCGATCGCGCTGGGCCTGCTCACCGCGGGAGTATTCCTGCGGCTGGTGCGGATCAACCTGATCCAGACCCTGCGCTCGGGCTACGTGGAGGCCGCCCGGGCCCGCGGCCTGTCCGACCGCGTCGTCACCGGACGGCACGCCTTCCGCAATGCCCTCATCCCGGTGGTCACCGTCATGGGCATGCAGATCGCCATGATGCTGGGCGGCGCGGTGCTCACCGAAACCACCTTCGAATGGAAGGGATTGGGCTACCAGCTCGCCACCTACCTGCAGGCGCGCGACTTCGTGGCGGTACAGGGCATCGTCGCGTTCATCGCCATCGTGGTGGCCGTCATGAGCTTCCTGGTGGACCTGATCGTGGCGCTGATCGACCCGAGGGTGAGGTTCTGATGACCGTCATCGAAACCGGCGTGCGGGCGCCGGTCCCGCCGACCCGCTCCCGGCTGCGGATCCCCGGAACGGCCCTGGTGCGCATGACCTCCGGGCTACAGCGGGCCACGCTGCTGCTCGGGCTGGCTCTGGTCGCGGGGTTCATCCTGGTGGCCGTCTTCGCGCCCCTGCTGGCGCCCTACGGATTCGCGCAGAACGCCTCCGGCGGCGTCGATTTCGCGCGGCAGCAGGCGCCGTCGGCCGCGCACTGGTTCGGCACCTCGGTACGCGGCGAGGACGTGCTCTCCCGGGTCATCTTCGGGGCGCGCACCGCGCTGTCGGTGATCGCGGTATCGCTGGTGCTGTCGCTCATCGTCGGCGTGCCGCTGGGCCTGGTGTCCGGCTACCTCGGGCGCTGGGTGGACCGTGTGCTGGTGCTGTTCATGGACGCCATGTACGCGTTCCCGTCGCTGCTGCTGGCCATCGTGGTGTCGATCGTGGTGTCCGGCGGGCAGTCCAGCAGCTTCGGCGGCATCCTGTCGGCGGCCATCGCCATCACCGTCATCTTCGTGCCGCAGTACTTCCGGGTGGTGCGCAACGCCACCATCTCGGTGAAACAGGAACCGTACGTGGACGCCGCGCGCGTCACCGGTGCGTCCACGCTGCGAATCCTGTTCCGGCACATTCTCGCCAATGTCACCCAGTCGCTGCCGGTGCTCATCACCCTCAATGGCGCGGAGGCCATCCTCACGCTGGCCGGGCTGGGCTTCCTCGGCTTCGGCATCGAACCCACCCAGGCCGCCGAATGGGGTTACGACCTCAACAAGGCGCTGGCCGATGTCTCCAACGGCATCTGGTGGACCGGCGTGTTCCCCGGCGCCGCCATCGTGATCGTGGTGCTCGGCATGACCCTGGTCGGCGAGAGCCTCAACGAGGTGCTCAACCCGCTGCTGCGCACCCGCCGCGCCGCCACCGCGGCCGCCACCGAGACCGAGCCCGAGCCCGCGGCCACCGAGCCCGCGGCCACCGAGCCTGCGGCCGCCGAATCCGCGGCCACCGAACCCGCGCAGGAGGCGGCCGATGCCTGAACCCGTCCTGTCCTTCGACTCCCTCACCGTCACCTTCGCCACCGACGCGGGTGCCGTCACGGCCGTGAAAAACGTGTCCTACCAGGTGTATCCGGGTGAGGTGCTGGCCGTGGTCGGCGAATCCGGCTCCGGTAAATCGGTCAGCTCGCGCACCGCCATGGGACTGCTGCCGCCCACCGCCGACGTCCGCGGGCACGTCCTGCTGGGCGCCAAAGCGATCACCAGGATGAGCGAGAAGGAACTCACCGCGGTGCGCGGCGGAGCCGTCTCCATGATCTTCCAGGAGCCCGGCGCGGCCCTGGACCCGCTGTTCACTGTCGGCTTCCAGATCGGTGAGGCGCTGCGGGCGCACTCCGGCATGAAGCGGAAACCGGCCCGCGCCAAGGCGATCGAACTGCTGCGCGCCGTCGGGCTGCCCGACCCCGAGGCGCGGGTGGACTACTACCCGCACCAGCTCTCCGGCGGCCAGAAACAGCGTGTGGTGATCGCCATCGCCATCGCCTGCGAGCCCCGGGTGATCATCGCCGATGAACCCACCACCGCCCTCGACGTCACCGTCCAAGCCGAAATCCTGGAACTACTCCGGGATCTGCGCGACCGCATCGGCGCGGCCATCGTGCTCATCACCCACAATATGGGCGTCGTCGCCGACCTCGCCGACCGCGTGGTGGTGATGCGCGAGGGGCGCATCGTCGAAGAGGCTCCAGTGGAAAAGCTGTTCGCCGAACCCGAACACGAATACACCCGTGCCCTCCTGGCCGCGGTACCGAAACTGCATGTGCTGCCGGACAACTGGGAAGCTGCGGAGTATCCCGGTGACAGCGCATCGGCCGCTGGGGTCGAGGCCAGAACCGACTCCACACCCGTAGCCGGGGCGGCGCTGGCGAGAACGATTGTCCGCGAACCCATCCCGGCCGATGCCGCCACCGTGCTCGAGGTCTCCGGCCTGGTGGTGGAGTTCCCGGCCCCACTCGGCCGCCCGTCCTTCCGGGCCGTGAACGAGGTCGGCCTCACCCTGCGCCGCGGCGAAACCCTCGGCCTGGTTGGAGAATCCGGCTCCGGCAAGTCCACCATCGGCCGCTGCGTGGCCGGTCTGCAGCGGCCCACCGCGGGCAGTGTCCGGGTGCTCGGCACCGATATCGCGGGCCTCTCCGAACGCCGGCTGCGGCCCATCCGCCGCCGCTTCGGCTTCGTCTTCCAGGACCCGGCCACTTCCCTCAACCCGCGCCTCACCATCGGCGACTGTGTGGCCGAACCGCTGCTGGTGCACAAACAGGCCAAGGGCGCGCCCGCCCGCGACCGCGTCCGCCGCCTCCTCGACGACGTGCAGCTCCCGGCCGGGGTGGAAAAGCGCTACCCGCACGAGCTTTCCGGAGGCCAGCGCCAGCGCGTCAGCCTGGCCCGGGCCCTGGTGCTCAATCCCGACCTGCTGGTCGCCGACGAACCCACCAGCGCCCTGGACGTCTCGGTGCAGGCCCGGGTGCTCGAGCTGTTCGCCGGTCTCCAGCGCGAGTTCGGCTGGGCCTGCCTGTTCATCAGCCACGACCTCGCCGTGGTGGATCAGCTGGCCGATCGGATCGTGGTGCTGCGCAACGGCACCGTCATCGAACAGGGCACCAACGACGACATCCTCCGCAACCCGCGCGAGTACTACACCCGCCGACTGGTCGCTGCCGTCCCGGTTCCCGACCCGGTGGAGCAACGGCGTCGGCATCGTTACGAAACGTGACAACGAATCTCGTAGCGCTATGGGTAACTCACCGGGTACGTCCAAAATAGATTTGGCACCCAGCCGCCGGCACGGGTGCTGGAGTCCGACGGCTCTTTGTCTCCCGCTGAATTCTCGGGGAGGCGGGTGATCCCGCTGAGTTCTCGAGGAGGCGGGTGAGCTAGCGTGAGCAGGCATCATTCCATCGATTCGGCTTGGAGCTCTCTCCGACAATGACTGAACAGATCCCCAGCGGTGCCGGTGCCTCGTACGCGGCGGCCGGCGTCGATATCGAAGCCGGTGACCGCGCAGTCGAGCTGTTCGCTCCCCTGGCCAAGAAGGCCAGCCGCCCCGAAGTACAGGGCGGACTCGGCGGCTTCGCGGGACTGTTCGCACTGAAGGGCGGCTACAAGGAGCCCCTGCTCGCCGCCTCCACTGACGGCGTCGGCACCAAGATCGCGGTCGCCCAGGCCCTCGACAAGCACGACACCGTCGGCCTCGACCTGGTCGCCATGGTCGTCGACGACCTGGTGGTCTGCGGCGCCGAACCGCTGTTCCTGCAGGACTACATCGCCGTCGGCAAGGTGGTCCCGGAACGCGTCGCGCAGATCGTCTCCGGTATCGCCGAGGGCTGCGTCATCGCTGGCTGCGCCCTGCTGGGCGGCGAGACCGCCGAGCACCCGGGCCTGATGGGCGTCGACGACTACGACCTGTCCGCCACCGGCGTCGGCGTGGTCGAGGCCGACGCCGTGCTCGGCCCGGACCGCGTCCGCCCCGGCGACGTGGTGATCGGCATGGGCGCCTCCGGGCTGCACTCCAACGGCTACTCGTTGGCCCGCAAGGTGCTGCTCGACATCGACCGGATGTCCCTCACCGGGCACGTGGAGGAATTCGGCCGCACCCTCGGCGAGGAACTGCTCGAGCCGACCAAGATCTACGCCAAGGACTGCCTGGCCCTGATCGCCGAGACCGACGTCCGCACCTTCTGCCACGTGACGGGTGGCGGCCTGGCTGCCAACCTGGCCCGCGTGCTCCCCGCCGGCCTGGTCGCCGAGCTGGATCGCGGCACCTGGAACCCGGCCCCGGTCTTCAAGATGATCGCCCAGCGCGGCCGTGTCGAGCGGGCCGAGATGGAGAAGACCTTCAACATGGGCGTGGGCATGGTCGCCGTCGTCGCCCCCGAGGACGCCGACCGAGCCCTCGCTGTCCTCACCGCCCGCCACATCGACTGCTGGACCCTCGGCACGGTGAAGAAGGCCAAGGACGCCGACGCCGCCCGCGCCGTCCTGGTGGGAGACCACCCGCGCTTCTGAGCGCCGGACAGCAACACAAACGAAGGGCCCCGGCCACTCTGGAGAGTGGCCGGGGCCTTCGCTATATCCGGCGGCTAGCCAAATCGCCCGTCTCCCAACGTGACAACTGAATTCGTTTCGGTGAGGGTAACTCGTCGGGTACGTCCAGAGTCGGATCGGCACTCGACCGGCGGCACGCGTGCCGAATTAGCTACGGCTCCCCAGCCGTGCGCCAAAGGCGCGGAGCGGCGGGGGAGCCGTCAGTGCTGCTGGCAAATCGTCAGCGCAGCGTGCTTCTCGACTCAAAACGACGTGCTAAAGGGGGAAGCCCATCGGCCTCCCCCTGCAGTACGTCGAAATATCCGAGTCAGCGACGCCAGTCGTCGTAGCTGTCTTCTTCTTCCCAGCTCGACCGCGATTCGCTCGCGTCATGCTCTTCGGAAAGCACACCACTCCGCTGTGTGTCGGAGGCACTCCCCGACAGCTCGCGCTGAAGGCTCGTGAAGTCGGTCGACGGCGAGCTGTACTTGAGCTCCCGTGCAACCTTGGTCTGCTTTGCCTTAGCCCGGCCACGGCCCATGGCTGACCCCCTCGCGTCACTGCGGGGCGGCCTGGGGTGGGTTTGGCGGCCCCGTTCGAATTAATACTCTTCCTGACGAACACTTTAGCGTGTGTCCGGCGGTCGCGCTTCCAGGAGTGGGGGATAAACGTCCCGGGGCCGGGCCCGGTGGTCTCCGGGCCCGCGCGAAAAGGTTGCCGACCGGGGCTACAGCACCCCGGGAATCGCTCTGACGATGCCCACCCGGGCTCCGCCGCCGAGCACGGCGGGGGCCGCCAGCTCGGCGTGCTCGTCGGTCCACGGCACCCCCATACGCTGGAGAATGGCCAGCGTCAGGGGAAGTCGCGCGCGATCGGCGCCGTCATCGATCTTGTAGGCGAAGGCCGAACCGTCCGGTAGCGCGCCGGCGTGCACCCCGTCCGCGCCGATCTTGCACACCAGGCCGGGGGTCGCGGTCATCACCCGGAAATCGGGACCATCCGTGCCGGAAATCACTCGCGGATGCGCGCGAATCGCGTCCGCGAGACGGCGTTCCGGGCTGCCCTCGGGCGCGGTGGCGAAGGTCGCGTAGGCGCGCGCCAGATTCACCAGCGACACCGGCACGATCGGCAGACCGCAGCCGTCGATGCCCAGATCGCTCTCCGGTTCACCGGTCACCTCGCCGACCGTCTCCAGCACGGCCCGCTGCAGCGGGTGCCCGACCTCGAGATAGCCGCGGGTGGGCCAGTCGTTGATCCGGCAGGTCGCGAGCATGGCGGCATGCTTGCCGGAGCAGTTCATGTAGACGCGGCGGGACGCCTTCGCACGGTCACGCCCGGCCAGTGCCTGCGCCCGGGCGTGCTCCTCGAACGGCAGATCGGGCGGGCACTCGAGATCGTCCTCGGTGAAGCCGAAGCGCTCCAGCAAACGCTGCACCAGCTTCACGTGATCGGCCTCGCCGAAGTGCGAGGCGGTGACGATGGCCAGCTCGGCATCGTCCACCGGCTCGAAACCGTTGCGCAGCAGGGTGAGTGCCTGCATCGGCTTGTTGGTGGAGCGCGGGAAGATCGGGCCGTGTACCGCGCCCACCGCGACCAGCGGCTCGCCGTCCGGGCGCAGCACCACCGCCGATCCGCGGTGCACGCACTCCCGGAACCCGGACCGCACCACCTCGACCAGATCGACGCTCATGGTGGGGCTCCCCTCGGAAGTCGGTGTCATCGGGCGGCCGCTCCGGCGTGACGGCGGCGGTGGCGATCGATCTGCATGCGGACGTCGTCGGAGATGGTGGGTTCGGCCTCGGCCAGCAGCTCCAGGCGGGCCGGGTCGGCACCGGTGAACAGGTCACGGACGGTGATCCCGTGCTCGGGCACGTACACCACCCGCACCTCGTCGCCCGCGCCGATCGCGCCCTCGGTGAGCACGCGCAGATAGGCGCCCGTATTCGCCTGTGCGGTGAAGCGTTTCACCCACTGCGGTTCGCCGGAGCGCCACTGGAAGGTGGAGCACGGGACGCGCGGGGCGGACACCTCGAGCAGGGTGTCGCCGATGGCCCAGCGTTCGCCGATGACCGCGTCGCTCACGGGCAGGCCGGTCAGGCGCAGGTTCTCACCGAACCAGCCCGCGTCCAGGTCCCGGCCGAGCTCGGTGGCCCAGCGCCGCGCGTCCTCCTCCGCGTAGGCGTAGACGGCCTGGTCCACGCCGCCGTGATGTTTGGTGTCGCACACGTGATCGCCGTCCAGCCCCAGCGCCCGGACCGGAACCCGGTGCGGCAGCGGACGTTTGTCGATGGCGGTGCGGCCCACCTTGGCGGACCGGGTGGGCAGCTCCAGTTCGGCGTACACCACGCAGACGGCCAGCACCCGGCCGATCGGACCGGCGGCGTTCACCGGCCGCGCAGTTTCTCGACGGCGAGCCGGCCGGCCTGCGGCTCGTCGTGGGCGGGTACCGAATCCGGGTCGATGGCCGCCGCGCACGGGCCCGCCACCAGGGCGGTGTCGGCCGGGATGGTGCGTTTGATCAGGGCTAGGGCGATCGGGCCGAGTTCGTAGTGGTCGATCACGGTGCCCAGGACGCCGACGGCCCGGCCGCCCGCGGTCACAGGGTCGCCGGTCTCGGGGCGGGAATCCGCGGAACCGTCCAGGTGCAGCAGCACCAGGTGCCGAGGCGGCTTGCCGAGGTTGTGCACCCGGGCCACCGTCTCCTGGCCGCGGTAGCAGCCCTTGTTCAGGTGCACCGCACCGTGTTCGGCGGGGCCGCCGATCCAGTTCACCTCGTGCGGGATGGTGCGGTCGTCGGTGTCGACGCCCAGGCGCGGGCGCAGCGCGGCCACCCGTAGCGCCTCGAACGCCCACAGTCCCGCGGCCGCCGCGCCCGCGTCGCGCAGCCGCGCCCACCAGGTGGCCAGCTGTTCGCGGGGGACGATCAGGTCGAAGGAGTCCGCGGTGGGCCAGGGCATGCGGCGCAGGAAACCGCCGCCGGGCAGGGGGACCGCGCGATAGGTGCCGGGAAGGGCTGGGACGCCGAGGGTTTCGGTGAGCTCGGCCACACCCGGGCCCAGCAGGCTCAGCACCGCATGGTCGTTCGCGTCAACGGGTTTGGCGTCGGCCCAGAACACCATCTTCTGCAGGAAGCTCAGCAGCTCGGGGCCGCGCACGCCCTCGGTGTCGATCCACACCGTGCCGTCCAGGTCGGTGAGCACGAAGTGGTTGAGCACCCGGCCGTTCAGATCCAGGTCCAGATTCTCGGCCGATTCCCCGTCACCCAGATCGGCGACCGCCTGACTGGAGATGGTGTGCAGCCAGCTCAGCCGTTCCTTGCCGGTGATCGACAGCACGAATCGGTGGGAGCGATCGACCACCGCGACCCCGTGTATCGCCGTGCGCTGCTCGCCGAAGGGATCGCCGTAATGCCACGCGACCGGGGCATCCGGTGACTGCGGCAGCCCCGCGACAGCCCCTGGAACCTGCAGAATCGGACTGGGTGCAACCGATGTGGACACACTCCCACACTAACCCGCCTCTCCGAGCCTTCAGCGCACGGCTTCGGAGCCGTCGCCGGTTGGCACGCGTGCCGGCGGTCGGGAGCCGACCCGATTTTGGACGTACCGGTGAGTTACCCGGATCGGTGCGCGATCAGTTGTCGCGTTGGGAGACGGGACCGGGTGGCGTGATCAGGTCATGGGTGGGTTCGTCGTGCCCGGAACGATGTCGCCAATGGGCCGCGGGCAGGGGTTTACGGCGTGGCGGCGGGCGGGTTGACCGGCTGGGTGGCACGGTATGGCCGCCGGGGTCCTCGATCTGTCATAGGGTCGAGTCCATGGTGGAACGGGTTTTGGTGACACTCGACGGCGCGATCCGGGATCCGGACGCGCCGTTGTTGTATGCGGACGATATCGGGGTGCTGCGGGGGGACGGCATCTTCGAGACGGTGCTGGTGCGCGGGGGCGTGCCCGGTGCGCTGGAGCTGCATCTGGCCCGGCTGCGCCGCTCGGCGGAGGCGCTCGAGTTGCCCGTGCCGGATCTGGAGGCGTGGCGGTTCGCCGTGGAGCTGGCCGCCGAACAGTGGGGGAGCGAGCGCGAGGGGACGCTGCGCATGGTGCTCACCCGGGGACGTGACAGCGATCACGGAGCCGGTGGCGAACGAATGGCAAACGACAGTGGGGTATTGGCCGGCGCCGAACCGGCAACCACCGGTTACGTTTTCGTGGTGCCGGTCCCGGACCGCGTGGAAAAGGCGCGCACCGAAGGTGTTTCGGTGATCACGCTCTCGAAGGGCATCTCCATCGACGTGGCGCAGAACGCGCCGTGGCTGCTGCTGGGCGCGAAGAGCCTGTCCTATGCCACCAATATGTCCGCGCTGCGGTTCGCCCAGCGGATGGGCGCCGACGACGTCATCTTCACCAGCACCGAGCATCGGGTGCTGGAGGGGCCGCGCTCGACAGTCGTCGTGCAGCGCGACAACAAGCTCATCACCCCGCCCGCGCGCAATGGCGTGCTGCCCGGCACCACCCAGCGCGCGTTGTTCGCGCAGGCGGAGAAGGCGGGCTGGGAGTGCCTGTACGAGCCGCTGTTCACCGCCGACCTGATCACCGCCGACGCGGTCTGGATGCTGTCCTCGATCACCCTGGCCGCGCGGGTCAATTCGCTGGACGGTCTGCGCATGTCGGCGCCCGATAGTGCGAACGAGATCGTCGAGATGGTGAATCGCGGTATCGCGCTGCCGGGGAGCCTGTCGGACTGGTGATTCCGGCCGGGCCGTCGGTCCGGGGATCAAGGGACTTTCGCCTGATTCGGTCCCTGATTCGCCCGGCGGGGCGGGGACCTTGGTGGTCGATTTGTCACCTAGGGGCAACTTTTCCGCACACTGTGGCGCGGCGCATGTTGATCTGAAGACCAGTCGGCGTAGTGTCGTTTACTACGTCATGTCGTAGATCGGCAGGGAGGTCAGATGAGCGTCGTAGATCTGGCGCGCTGGCAATTCGGAATTACCACCGTCTATCACTTCATCCTGGTGCCCCTCACCATCGGCCTCGCTCCGCTCGTCGCGGGTATGCAGACCGCCTGGGTGATCACCGGTAAGGAGCATTGGCTCAGGCTCACAAAGTTTTTCGGCAAGCTGTTCCTGATCAACTTCGCCCTCGGCGTCGCCACCGGCATCGTGCAGGAATTCCAGTTCGGCATGGGCTGGAGCGAATACTCCCGCTTCGTCGGCGACGTGTTCGGCGCTCCGCTGGCCATGGAGGCGCTGGTCGCCTTCTTCATGGAATCGACCTTCCTGGGCCTGTGGATCTTCGGCTGGACCCGGCTGCCGCAGAAAGTGCACCTGGCCTGCATCTGGCTGGTCGCCATCGGCACCAACGCCTCCGCGTACTTCATCATCGCGGCCAACTCGTTCATGCAGCACCCGGTCGGCGCGAAGTACAACCCGGAGACCGGCCGCGCTGAACTGCACAGCATCTGGCAGGTGCTGACCAACAACACCACCCTCGCCGCCTTCCCGCACGTGGTGGCCGGATCCTTCCTCACCGCAGGCACTTTCGTCGCGGGCATCGCCGGATGGTGGATGGTGCGCAATGCGCGCAAGGGCAAGGCCGAGAGCAGCGAGGCGCCGATCGAGGAGGCCCGCACCATGTGGCGGCCGAGTGCGCGGCTGGGCCTGTACGTGATCCTGGTCGCCTCGGTCGCCCTCATCTTCACCGGTGATATCCAGGGCAAGCTCATGTTCAAGCAGCAGCCCATGAAGATGGCCTCGGCGGAATCGCTGTGCCACACCCAGACCGACCCCGACTTCTCGGTCCTGACGGTCGGCACCCACAACAACTGCGACAGCGTCGACCACCTCATCGAGGTGCCCTACGTGCTGCCGTGGCTGGCCACCGGCGATTTCACCGGCGTCACCCTGAAGGGCGTCAAGGACCTGCAGGTCGAGTACAACCAGAAGTACGGCATCGGCGACTACCGGCCCAACCTGTTCGTGACCTACTGGTCCTTCCGCGCCATGATCGGTTTCATGGGCGGCCCGATCCTGTTGGCACTGGCCGGATTCTGGGTCACCCGCCGCGGCCGGGTACCGGACAAGACCTGGTACAAGTGGCTTTCGCTGCTCGCCATCGCCACCCCGTACCTGGGCAATATCTCCGGCTGGGTGTTCACCGAGATGGGCCGTCAGCCCTGGGTGGTCGCACCCAACCCCACCGGCGACCAGCACATCCGGATGACGGTGCAGCAGGGCGTCTCCGGGATATCGGCGGGCACGGTGCTCACCTCGCTGATCGTCTTCACGGCGCTCTACGGACTGCTGGCCATCGGGTGGTTCTACCTGATGCGCCGCTACGTGATCGCCGGACCCGAGAAGGCGTCCACCGATGCGGCCACCCCGAAGATGACCGGGGAGCCCGTCGAGAAGCTTTCCTTCGCCTACTAGGAGTCGAGGATGAGTCTCCCAGAATTCTGGTTTCTCCTGATCGCGGTGCTGTTCACCGGCTACTTCGTGCTGGAGGGCTTCGACTTCGGCGTCGGCATGCTGATGCCCGTCATCGGCCGCGGCGACGAGCAGAAGAAGCGGACCGTGCTCAACACCATCGGCCCGGTGTGGGACGGCAACGAGGTGTGGCTGCTCACCGGCGGCGGCGCCATGTTCGCCGCCTTCCCGGAGTGGTACGCCAGCCTGTTCTCCGGGTTCTACCTGGCGCTGCTGCTCATCCTGGTCGGGCTGATCGCACGGGCCTGCGCCATCGAATGGCGCGGCAAGATCGACGATCCGCGCTGGCGCGCCGGGTGTGACGTGGGCATCGCGCTCGGGTCGTGGATTCCGGCGCTGGCCTGGGGTCTGGCCTTCGCGAACATCGTGCGCGGCGTGAAGCTGAACGAGCACAAGCACATCGCGGGTACGCTGCTCGACCTGCTCAACCCGTACGGCATTCTCGGGGGGCTGGCCACGCTGCTGCTGTTCCTGCTGCACGGTGCGGTGTTCATCGCCCTGAAGACCGGCAACGAGGTGCGCGACGACGCCCAGCGCATCATCCGGCTGATCTTCGCGCCCACCGCGGTGGTGGTGGCGGCCTTCGGCATCTGGACCCAGCTCGCCCACGGCAAGGGCTGGACCTGGATTCCGCTGGTGCTGGCCGTGGTCGGACTGGTGGTGGCGGGTCTCGCCGCCACCCAGGGCCGGGACGGCTGGGCCTTCACCGGCACCGCGGTCACCATCGCGGCGGCCACCGTGCTGCTGTTCGGGTCGCTGTTCCCGAATGTGCTGCCGTCCACCATCAATGACGCGTACAGCCTCACCGTCGACGGCCGCGGCGGCACCGTGGCGGCGTCCTCGACCCACTACACGCTGGTGGTGATGAGCTGGGTCGCGGTGGCCCTGGTCCCGGTCGTGCTGATCTATCAGGCCTGGACGTACTGGGTGTTCCGCAAGCGGCTCACCGTGGAGCAGATCCCGGCCCCGATCGGGCTGCCCATGGAATCCGCGAAGAGCTGAACGGAGCGGGCGCGCCGAACGTGATGTCCACGGGCCCGGCGCGCCCGTTCGCAGAGGAGATCGACCATGGCACGACCGGTGGACCCGCGACTGTGGCGGCACGCCCGCTCCGCACGCAGGTATCTCGGGGTGAGCGTGGGGCTGTCGCTGGTCACCACGGGGTGCATCGTCGTCGCGGCGCTCGCGCTGGCGCGGGTGCTCGCGGGGGTCATCACCGAACCGGACCAGCGCCGCATCGGTTCCTGGACAACCGAACTGGTGATCTTCGTGGTCGCGGTCGGGTGCCGGGCGGCCGCCACCTGGTGGCAGTCGCGGCTCGCGCACCGGGCCGGGGCGCAGGTGGTCGCCGAACTCGAGACCGCCGCCCTGGCAGCGGGGGCCCAGCTCCCGCCACGGGAATTGGAGAGCCGCCGTACCGAACTCGCGGTCGTGGTCGGCTCCGGATTGAGCGGACTGCGCGCCTACCTCGCGGGCTACCTGCCCGCCCTGTTGCTGGCAATGCTCGTCCCACCGGTGGTGCTGGCCGTGATCGCGGTGCACGACTGGGTCTCCGGCCTGATCATTTTCGTCACCCTGCCGCTGATCCCGATCTTCATGATCCTCATCGGCCTGCTCACCCAGGGGAAATCCGCCGGCACCCTGGCCGCCACCACTCGGCTCTCCGACCAGCTTCTCGACCTCTTCGCGGGCATGCCGACCCTGCGCGCGCTCGGCCGCGAGACGGGACGCGCGGACAGCGGTGGGGGAGAGGGCGATTCGCCGCGCGGCATGGCGGGCCGGGTTCGCGAGCTCGGCGATGTTCTGCACCGCCGGACCATGTCGGCGCTGCGGCTGGCCTTCCTATCCTCGATGGTCCTGGAAATGCTCGCCACCCTGTGCGTGGCCCTGGTCGCGGTCTCCATCGGCATGCGCCTGGTGTTCGGCCACATGGGCCTGCACGCGGGGCTGCTCGCCCTCATTCTCGCCCCCGAGGTCTACCTCCCGTTGCGCGCCGTCGGTGAACGCTTCCACGCCGCCCAGGACGGAATGGCCGCCGCCGACAAGGCTTTCGCCATCCTCGAGCCGGACACCGCGTCCGCCGACTCGGACGCGAACACCGATGCGGCATCCGCTGCGCCGATGCCCGTGCCGACCGGACCTGAGCACCCGAACCCGCACGGCCATATCGACATCCGCGAACTCACCGTGCAGGCACGCGACGGATACGCACCCGAAGGGCTGTCCGCCGCCCTCCGGCCGGGCACGGTCACCGTCCTCACCGGCCCGAACGGGTGCGGCAAATCGACAGCGCTGCAAGCCATCCTGGGCTTGCTCACCCCCGACTCCGGAAGCGTTCTCGTCGACGGCGTCCCGGTCTCCGACCTGGACCCCGACCACTGGTGGTCACATATCGCCTGGCTGCCCCAGCGCCCGGTCCTCGTCCCCGGCACCCTCCGCGCCAACCTCGAACTCCTGGGCCCCCCATCCGGCCCCGGCCAGGTCGACGCCGCCTGCGCCGCAACCGGTTTCGATGCCGTCCTGGCCACCCTCCCGTCCCGCTGGGACACCGTGCTCGGTACCGGCGGCATCGGCCTCTCCCTGGGCCAGCGCCAGCGTCTCGCCCTCACCCGCACCCTCGCCGCCCCACGCTCGATCCTGCTCCTGGACGAACCCACCGCCCACCTCGACGACGCCTCCGAGACAACGGTTCTCGCGGCCCTGACCGCCCGCGCCCGCGCCGGAGCCACCGTTGTCCTGGTCGCCCACCGCCCCTCGGTTCTCGCCATCGCCGACCACGTGGTCGAGGTCCGTGCCACGACCACTGCGCCGTCCGAGCACGAACCCGCACAGTCGGATACGACGGCGACCGCCCCACCGCAATCACAGGCCGCGACGGACCCGTCCGCCGAGCTCAGCGGGAACAGTGCGCCGAGGTCTGCCAACGCCTCCGTCGGAGTCGGTATCGACGGGTCAGCGGCCGCTCCGGAATCGCGCGCCTTCGGACCCGCGCCCGAAACCACCGGCGCCGAGACGGTATCGGGTCCCGGAACCGATCCGAGTCCCCGTCGGGCGGACGGGGGCGCACTCGGCCGGGCCGGTAGCGGCGCGGCGGGGAGCGCGGGTGTGGTGAGCTCGATGGAGGTGTCGGCGCGATGAGGGCGGTACTGGCCGATTTCCGGCGGATTCGGGAGCTGCTCGAGCTGTCGCGGGGGCGGATGGCGCTGTCGGTGGGGTGGGGCGTGCTGGCGCTCGGGAGTGGGCTCGGGCTGGCGGCGTTGGCGGCGTGGCTGATTGCGCGGGCGTGGCAGATGCCGCCGGTGCTGGATCTGAGCATTGCCGTGGTGACCGTGCGGGCGCTGGGTATTTCGCGCGGGCTGTGCCGATATCTGGAGAGGCTGGCCACTCACGATGTGGCGCTGCGGTCCATGAGCACCGCGCGGACCACGACCTATCGGACGCTGGCGGGTGCGGACATCTGGCGGTTGCGGCGGAGCGGGCCCGCGGACGGCGATGCTGCCGGACCGGCGGGCACGGAAGACGAAGCCCGGCAGGGAGATCCGACGAATCTGCGGCGCGGTGAGCTGCTCGGCCGGGTCATGAGCGATATCGACGATCTCGGGGCCGTGGTGGTGCGCGCGTTCGTCCCGATCGCGGTGGCGCTGATCCTGTCGCTGCTGGCCGTCGGACTGCTGGCGAGTATCTCGGTGCTCGCGGCGGTGATTCTGGCGGTGGCGCTGGCCGTTTCGGGCATCATCGCGCCGTGGCTGTCGGCGCGCGCGGCCCGGGAGGCGGAGCTCGCGGTCCGGACCGATCGCACCGAGTTCACCGCCGAGGCGCTGACCGTGCTGGATCACGCACCCGAATTGCGGGTGGCGGGCCGGCTTTCCGAGGCGGTCGGCGCGGCCGCCGCGGCGGGGCAGCGGGCGGTCGCGGCGGAGGATCGGGCGGCGGCGCGCAGCGCGTGGGCCGCGGCGGTGCTGCCGCTGTCCATCGGGGCGAGCGTGCTGGGCGCGCTGCTCATCGGAATCGTGCTGTACGGCAGCGGTTCTCCCATCCCGACCGCGGGTTTCCAGACCGTCCCGCCGGGCGGCATCACGCCGATGGCGTTCACCGTGCTGGTCCTGGTTCCGCTGTCCGCCTTCGAGGCCGTGGCGGTGCTCCCGGCCGCCGCGCAGGCCCTCACCACCGGCCGCGCCGCCCTGCGCCGCCTGGATCGGCTCGAGCATGGCGAATCCGAGCCTTCCGCACCGAATCTCCCCGTGCTGCCGGCGGGCCGCCGGATCGCCGTGGTCGGCCCCAGCGGCGCGGGCAAGACCACGCTGCTGATGTCCTGGGCGGGGCTCTTCGAGACGCCGCGCCCGGGCGTCACCTTCTTCGCCGAGGACGCGCACCTGTTCGGCACCACCGTGCTGGAGAACCTGCGCGTGGCCCGCGGCGACATCACCCCGGGCGAGGCCGAATCGGCCCTGCGCGCAGTCGGAGCCGGCGACTGGCTGGACTCCCTCCCCGACGGCGTCGAGACCGATCTGGTCGGCGGCGCGGCCGCGGTCTCGGGTGGTCAGCGCCGGCGCATCCTGCTGGCCCGCGCCCTGCTCGCCCCGGCCCGCGTACTGCTGCTCGACGAACCCACCGAGCACCTGGAGGCCGAAGCCGGGGCCGAACTACTGCGCCGCCTGCTCGACGAATCCAGCGGCCTGGTGGAGCCGGACCGCACCGTGGTCGTCGTCACACACCAGCTGCCGCCGGACACGAAGGCGGACACCATCGTTCGCGTCGAGCCGGGCGGCACCGTCGCCATCGATCGATTCATTCCCACAACGACGACCTGACCTGCGATTTCGCGATCCGAGAAAATATGTTGCCGCAACTGTCTCATCCGACTAATTTCGTCGGTACACAGGAAGGAGGTGGTTCGAGAATGATTTCTAGGACGCGTGAGGTGGCTGCCAGCTAGGCGCTACCGCTGCAATCGGATTCCGATCGCGCGAGCCCTCGCGAATCCAAGGCAGTCACCCGGCCCCCGAGTTACGGTCTGTCCGACCGGACCCACGTGAATGTTGCATCCGTGGGTACAACTCGGGGGCCGTACCTGTTTCGTACCGAGCCGACCGGCTGCCGTGCACACAGTTTCGCGACTCGGCAACTGATCTCGTGAGGATCGGGGTAACTCCTGGGGTACCCCCGAAATCGGTTCGGTACCAACGCAGGCACGGAAATCCAACGCCGACGGCTCCCAGCCGTCCGCTGAAGTCTCGGGGAGGCGGGTTAACCGATATACCGCTGCAAACGCGCCGAGAGCCGCGGCTCCAGTGCGCCGTCGGCGGCGATGCGCTCCTCGACATAGCCCAGGTCGCCGCCCTCGACAATGCCGTAGAGCCGCTTCGCGCCGCCCACCACGATGCCGGACTGGCTGCGGATCACCACGTCGGTGGCCAGCTCCCAGGAGGACTGGGTGAGCGCCTGGCCGTAGAACAGCTCGACAATGCCGGTGGAGTGGGTGAGCAGCAACTCCAGCACCTCGTCGTCACCGTCGATGCCGACCCGCCAGAACCCGCTCTCTCGCAGATCCGGGCCCGCGTACTTGCCCTGGGCGTCCAGCTTCCAGGAGCGCGCCTCCCAGGTCAGGTAGTCGCCGCCGTCGTGCGAGACGATGATCTGCTGACCGAAGCGGTAGTCGCCGGTCTCGAAATCATTGCCCTCGCCCTCACCGCGCCACACGCCGATCAGCGGCAGCAGCGCGAGCATGGAGGAACTCAGATCCGGGCCCAGCCGCAGATTCGCGGTATCGACGGGCAACGGCAGATCGGGGAGCGTCGGAACATTGAGCGCCCCGGTCGACTGGGCACGCTCGGCCGCATCCGCGACCGCCTGGTCGACGCTGCGCCGGGCGGCGGCAGCATCAGCGGACTTCACGCCCTCGCCGTGGCGAACGATCGGCGTCGACGACGACGAACCGTTGGCCATTCCGTTTTCGATGTTCTCGTGGGCCGGATCTGTCACGACTCGGTGAACAGCCGGTAGAGGACGTACAGACCGAACCAAGCGATCAGCACGGAGACGAGAACCAGCAGAATCTCGAAGGTAAGCACCACGTCTGGGAGTCTAATCGCATCGCCGGGAGCACGTGAAAACGACCCCGGGAAAACTCCGGCACGCGCGAGAACGGCCCCGGGATCACGAATCCCGGGGCCGTTCTTGATGTTTCGCCTACTTGGCGACAGTGACGTCCACGTTGTGGATGCCGGCGCCCTCCGGCGACACCTCGACGGTGCCGTTGCCGGATGCGGACAGCGCGCGCAGGGTCCACGTGCCCGGCGCCGCGAAGAAGCGGAAGTCGCCGGTGCCCGAGGCCACGACCTCGGCGGTGAAGTCGCCGTTGCCGTCCAGCAGGCGGACGAACGCGCCGCCGACGGTCTGGCCGTCAGCGGTCAGGACGCGGCCGGTGATGACCGTCTCCTTCTCGACGTCGACATTGGCGGGCAGGGCCTGGCCCTGGGTAGGTGCTGCACACATAGGTAATTACGCTCCCAACTCGATCGGTGCACCGACGAGGGACCCGTACTCGGTCCAGGACCCGTCGTAGTTCTTGACGTTCTGGTGGCCCAGCAGCTCCTGCAGCACGAACCAGGTGTGCGAGGAACGCTCACCGATGCGGCAGTAGGCGATGGTCAGCTTGTCGCCGTCCAGCCCGGCCTCCTTGTAGATCTCCGCCAGCTCGGCGTCGCTCTTGAAGGTGCCGTCCTCGTTCGCGGCCTTGGACCACGGCACGTTGATGGCGGTCGGGATGTGGCCCGGACGCTGCGACTGCTCCTGCGGCAGGTGCGCGGGAGCCAGGATCTTGCCCGAGAACTCGTCGGGGGAGCGCACGTCGACCAGGTTCTTGGCGCCGATGGCGTCGATGACCTCGTCGCGGAAGGCGCGGATGGACAGGTCCTGCGCGGCGGCCTTGTACTCGGTGGCAGCGCGGTCCTTGACCTCCTTGGTCAGCTCACGGCCGTCCAGCTCCCACTTCTTGCGGCCGCCGTCGAGCAGCTTGACGTCCTGGTGGCCGTACAGCTTGAAGTACCAGTAGGCGTAGGCCGCGAACCAGTTGTTGTTGCCGCCGTACAGCACTACGGTGTCGTCGTTGGCGATGCCACGCTCGGACAGCAGGGCAGAGAACTGCTCCTGGCTCACGAAGTCGCGGCGAACCTGGTCCTGCAGGTCCTTCTTCCAGTCGAGACGCACGGCGCCCTCGATGTGTCCCAGGTCGTAGGCCGAGGTGTCTTCGTCGACCTCGACGAGGACGACGCCCGGGGTGTTGAGGTTCTCTTCGACCCAGTCTGCGGAGACCAGGACATCGGAGCGAGCCATGTTGTTCCTTTCGATGCGGTGCCGGTTCAGGCGTTGCGTTCGTGTGGTTGAGGGATGGGCAGGGACTAGACGGAGGTGTTCACGGAGCTGGTCGAGGCCGGGACGTTGCCGCCCTGGGCGGTACGGAACCGCACGACCAGCGGATAGATCTTGCAGCCCAGGCAGATTCCGAAGGCCGCGTTGAGGAAGGCCGCGAACAGCGCGAATCCGGTGAAGATCGCGCCGGCCACGGGGCTGCCGGCCGCGAAGCCCAGCACGCCCAGCACTGCGAAGGCCAGGCCCACCAGTTGCGCGAACCGCAGCGGCGCAACGGGTTCCAGCTCGGTCGGCGCGCCGATGCGCGGGGCGACCGCGGCGGCGTAGAGCCGGCCGTACGGGCTCCGGCGCGGACCATAGGCCGCCCCCAGGCCGAACACGATGGCCTGCAGCGCGAGTAGCACGGTGGCGGCGGGAACCGAGACGGCGGCGAGGATCAGAACGAGGGCGAGCACCGCGGTGGTGATCCAGGCGGCGAAGCGGGGGCCGCGGACATCCACCTGCCCGGCGGGCGGTTTGCTCGGATGAGGGTTCGACATGGGAGTACTCCTGCGCTGAAGGTGTATTGGCCAGATCGCCGGAGGATCGAAACGATCTCTCGACAGCGGGACAAATCCGGTCGGCGACAGAGGAATACGAAAGGCCGACCGGCTAGCGGCACAGGCAGCAACAACCACCGAGGCGGCACAGGTCTACCGTGCGGCGTCGGGTGAGCATCAGCTCGCGGTTGGATTGCACGAGGGGGAGTTTACCCAATTTTCGGGGGAAATTGGACCCGGGGTCCGTAATGCTGATCACTCGGCGGAGTCGGTGACCGTTAAAGGGGTCAATGACGTGCGCAGATCCGCCGCCTTCGGAACGCCGGAGATGCGAAAGCGTTCCAATCCTCGAGAATCCAATCCGAAAGTGGTGGGCAGCGAGAGCACGTTCAGCTCGCGCGACAGCTCCGGATACGCGTCGATGTCGACCTCGAGATCCAGCGGCGGCAGCTCGGCCGACTCCAGCTCGCCGACCACGGACGCGACCACCCGGCGCGCCGCCGCGCACGGGCCGCACCAGTCGGCCGAGAAGTGCAGCACGGTGGGCCGTCCCGGGACCACGCCGGCCGCGGCCAGCAGCGCGGCCCGATTCGATTCGGGCTCAGGCGGATTCGCCGTGGCGGCGGCGCGCACGCGACCCTCGTTGCGGCGCACCAGGATTCCCACGCCGGTCGCCAGGACCAGCATGACCACCAGGATCTCGATCGCGATCACTGCTTCTGCAACCTGTCCAGGTCGACGGTCGCATTGCGGCCGGAGCCCTCCACCACGATCTGCCCGCCACTGGCCTGGACCCGGGTCGGGATGATGCCGAACGGCATGTTCTTGGTGTCGATGGTGTGGCTGAAGCGGGCCAGCAACGCGGGCCGGTCCTGCTCGGGGATGACGACCCGGTCCTGGTCGGGGAGTACCGAATCGGTGTCGGCCTGCAGATCCCGGCCGGAGATGGCGGTGGCGGTGATCCGCACCTCGTCGCCCTCCAGCCGCAGATCGGCCAGCACGTGCACCTTCTTCTTCGTCACTTTCTCGCCGCCGTCGCCGCGCGGGTCGCTGACCGCCTCGGTGACCGCCGCGGTGTCGGCGTCCGGGCCGATCGGCACGGTGCCCTCCAGGATGATGATGCCCCCGTTGGTCGTGGGGACACTGCCGGAACCGCCGGCGCCGTCGGACTTGTCGGTGGGCGGGCCGAAGACCTGCAGGTCCGGAATCTTGAACAGCCGGCCGAGCTCGGTCGGCTCGATGCGCATGCGGGCCTGCACCTCGTCCACCGGGACCTGGCCCACATTGCCGTCGATGAGATTGCGCATCGACAGGTGCACGCCCGCCAGATTGGCCTCGACCGTGATCCGGCCGGGAATGTCCGGGCGCATGGCGCGGGCGCGGACGTCGATGTTTCCGTACTGGCCGTCCAGCGCCTGGGCGACGAACGGATTCCGCAGCGACTCGTGAATGGTGATCTCCGGATCGGCGCTCAGGTCCGAACCGGTCCGCAGGAGTCGCGAGACCCGGTACTCGGAATACGCCGCTACCCCGAAATCGAGTAGGACGGCCAACCCTGCCAGGCAGAGCAGTCCGATGAGCAGCCTCCGGAAACGCATAGCTGCACCCTAATAGGGAGGTGTGTCGTTACCACCCGCCGACGTCCGACTCGGGCCGGTCGCGGCCCGGTGAATGACAGGTGAATGGGAACCGGACCGGACCGAACGGTTGCGACGGCTGGCCGGAATACGAGGGTGTCGGGCGAGACACGCTAATGTAGGCAGCGATTACCTGTGATGACCTGCATGGGGTAGTGGCGGACAGTGCGGTAGCCACACACATGCCAGATGGGATGGAGGGCCCCCATGGAGCTGCTCCTGCTGACCTCCGACCCCAACCCCGAGTCGGTGTTGCCGTCGCTGGCGTTGCTGCCGCACCACGTGCGACCCGCGCCGACCGAGGTGGCATCGCTGCTCGAGGCGGGTTCTGCCGATGTGGCGCTGGTCGATGCCCGCACCGATCTGGCCGCCGCGCGCGGACTGTGCCGTTTGCTGGGCAGCACCGGATCGTCGGTACCGGTGGTGGCCGTGCTGACCGAGGGCGGTCTGGTGGCGGTGAACGCGGACTGGGGACTCGACGACATCCTGCTTCCGAGCACCGGGCCCGCCGAACTCGACGCCCGGCTGCGCCTGCTGGTGGCCCGCAACGGCGGAGTCGCCAGCCCGGAGAACACCGGCAAGATCACTCTCGGCGAGCTGGTGATCGACGAGGGCACCTACACCGCCCGGCTGCGCGGTCGCCCGCTCGACCTGACCTACAAGGAGTTCGAACTCCTCAAGTACCTGGCGCAGCACGCCGGCCGGGTGTTCACCCGTGCCCAGCTGCTGCAGGAGGTCTGGGGCTACGACTTCTTCGGTGGTACCCGCACCGTGGACGTACACGTGCGACGCCTGCGCGCCAAGCTGGGCAGTGAATACGAGTCGCTGATCGGCACGGTCCGCAATGTCGGCTACAAGGCGGTGCGCCCGGCGCGCACGGCCGGCAAGGGCGACGCGGTCACCTTCCCCGACTCCGACGGCACCGACGACTCCGAATTGACCACGGCGAACGGCGCTCTCTGATGACCTCCTGGACCGACCGCCTGTCCGCCGAGACCGCCGCGCAGGTGCGGGCGGTCCTGGAGCGGGCCACCGCCGCCGACGGGGTGGCACCGATATCGGAACAGGCGGTGCTTTCGCTCGAAAACGATTCGCCCGCACGACATCTGGTGGACATCCGCGATGGCGCGGTCGCCGGGTACGCGAATCTGGTTCCGGCCCATGACGAGCATCCGGCCATGGCGGAGGTCGCCGTCGATCCGGCCTCCCGCGGGCAGGGTATCGGCGCAGGTCTGGTGGCCGCCGCGTTGGCCGCGGGCGGGCCGGGGGCGCGGGTCTGGGCGCACGGTGATCTGCCACCCGCGCAGGCTGTGGCGGCCCGCTTGGGTCTGTCCGTTTCGCGTGAATTGTGGCAAATGCGTCGAGATTTGGCTAACTCTGAGCTACCGGAATTGACGGTGCCCGAGGGGCTCGAACTGCGTACCTACGCAGGGCCTTCCGACGATGCCGAACTGCTGCGCGTGAACGGTGCAGCCTTCTCGTGGCATCCCGAACAGGGCGGCTGGACCGAGCGCGATATCGACGCCCGCCGCGCCGAATCCTGGTTCGATCCCAAGGGCCTGTTCATCGCCGTGGATCCGGCGCGGCCGGACCATGTCCTCGGATTCCACTGGACCAAGGTGCATTCCGATGAGACCCCGCCGATCGGTGAGGTCTACGTGGTCGGCATCGACCCCGATGCGCAGGGGCGCGGCCTCGGCCGGCTGCTGACCCTGGCGGGTCTGCACTATCTGCGGGATCGCGGTCTCGGTGCGGTGCTGCTCTACACCGAGGGCGACAACACAGCGGCCGTGCACACCTACACCCGGCTCGGTTTCACCCGATTCCACATCGACGTCGCCTACTCGGGTAGGTCCTGAAATCCCTTCGGCAACAGTGCGGCTAATGTCACATCCGGTGTGCCGCAATCAGGGTGGGTTGTTCATCTCTCGTTCACCCACGCTGGTCCAACTGTCAACCAGGCGCCCTTACGTTGCAAGTGGGCCGCAGACCGCTGCCCGGTGCGCTAGTTCGCAGCGAACAGCCGCCAGATCGCGCCCGTCCGACCGTTGAGGGGTTGGACGTGCAATCGTGATTCCCGGAGGAATAGGTGAATCTCAAGCGCAGCAGCGCCCTGCTCGGTGTGTTGGCCGCGGCCGGTGCCCTGACCCTGTCCGCGTGTGGCAGTGACAACAACAGCACCGCCAACGGCGCCGCCAAGATCGACGTCGCGTGCGGCGGCAAGACCTCGCTGAAGTCCAGCGGCTCTACCGCTCAGAAGAACGCGATGGACCGCTTCGTCGCCGCCTACCAGGCGAACTGCAGCGGCGCCAAGCTGGACTACACCGGCTCGGGCTCCGGCGCCGGCGTGAACGAATTCATCGGCAACCAGACCGATTTCGCCGGTTCGGACTCGCCGCTGTCCGCCGACAAGGGCGAGACCGACAAGGCCGCCGCCCGCTGCGGCAGCCCGGCCTGGAACCTGCCGGCCGTCTTCGGCCCGATCGCCGTCGCCTACAACATCCCCGGCATGGACGACCTGGTCCTGGACCCGCCGACCCTCGCCAAGATCTTCTCCGGTGACATCACCACCTGGAACGACCCGCAGATCAAGGCCCTGAACACCAACAAGGCCGACAAGCTGCCGTCGGACAAGATCGGCGTGATCTTCCGCTCCGACGAGTCGGGCACCACCGACAACTTCCAGAAGTACCTGACCGCCGCCGGTGGCTACACCAAGGGCGCGGGCAAGGCCTTCAACGGCGGCGTCGGCGAGGGCGCCAAGGGTTCGGACGGCACCTCGGGCGCGGTCGCGAACACCAAGTTCACCATCACCTACACCGAGTGGTCCTTCGCCAAGGCGCAGAAGCTGTCCACCGTGCGCGTGCTGACCACCGCCACCTCCAACGACCCGAAGCCGGTCGAGCTGACCGCCGAGTCCGCGGGCAAGGCCGTCGACGCCGCCAAGGTCGCCGGTCAGGGTAACGACCTGGTGCTGGACAACAGCTCGATCTACAAGCCCACCACCGCGGGCGCGTACCCGATCATGCTGGCCACCTACGAGATCGTCTGCTCGAAGTACAGCGACGCCGACACCGCCAAGGCCGTCAAGGCGTTCCTGACCTCGGCGGTCGGCAACGGCCAGACCGGTCTCGCCGACGCCGGCTACGTGCCGCTGCCGGACGCGTTCAAGACCAAGCTGACGACCGCGATCAACGCCATTCAGTGATCGCCTGATCGAAAACCACGATGACCGTGCACGACGAAGCTGCATCCTCGGGTCTGTCCGTTTCGACCGACCCGAGGGAGGAGCGTGCCCAACTGCCGGGGGATACTGCGCTGATGCCGACCGAACCCAGCACCAAACCGGCCGCGGGGCGCGGCGCACCCACGAAGTTCGGCGCGGAGTTCGCCTTCCGCTCGGCGGCCACGGCCGCCGGTGGGATCATCGTCGCCGCCATCGCCCTGATCGCACTGTTCCTGCTGATCCGGGCGTGGCCTTCGATCATGGCCAACAAGGCGAACTTCTTCACCACCACCGAGTTCAACGTCAAGGACGAGAACAACCTGCGCTTCGGCATCAAGGACCTGTTCATGGTCACGGTGCTGAGCTCGGTGTTCGCGCTGGCGATCGCCGTGCCGATCGGTGTGGGCATCGCGCTGTTCCTGACGCAGTATTCGCCGAAGGCGCTCGCGCGGCCGTTCTCGATCATCGTGGATCTGCTGGCGGCCGTGCCGTCGATCGTGTTCGGTCTCTGGGGTCTCCTGGTCGTGGCCCCCAAGCTGGGTCCCTTCCAGGACTTCCTGAACAAGAATCTGAACTGGCTGTTCCTGTTCTCCGACGGCAATGTCAGCATCGCCGGTGGCGGCACCATCTTCACCGCCGGTGTGGTGCTGGCGGTGATGATCCTGCCGATCATCACCTCCGTCAGCCGTGAGGTCTTCGGCCTCACCCCGCGCTCGCAGATCGAGGCGGCACAGGCGCTGGGCGCCACCAAGTGGGAAGTGGTGCGCCTGACCGTGCTGCCGTTCGGCCGCTCGGGCGTGATCGCCGGTTCCATGCTCGGCCTGGGTCGCGCGCTCGGTGAGACCATCGCGGTCCTGATCGTGCTGCGCACCTCGACCAAGGCCGGCCACTGGTCGCTGTTCGACGGCGGCTATACCTTCGCCTCCAAGATCGCCTCGGCCGCTTCGGAATTCAGCTCGAAGCTGCCGACCGGCGCCTACATCGCCGCCGGTTTCGTGTTGTTCGCTCTGACGTTCGTCGTCAACGCACTGGCTCGGCTGGCGGCCGGCGGGAAGGTCAACGGATGACCACCACACTCGACAAGCCGATCAAGGCGCCGACCTTCCGGCATGTCAGCGTCGCCCGCCGGCTCAAGAACAATATCGCCACCGGCCTGGTCTGGCTGTGCTTCGGCCTGGCCCTGGTGCCGCTGCTCTGGGTGCTCTACGTGGTGATCCAGAAGGGCGCGAAGGCCGTCGCCAGCATCGACTGGTGGACCAAGTCGCAGAACGGTGTGCTGCCCGATCAGCATGCCGGCGGTGTCTACCACGCCATCTACGGCACCATCGTGCAGTCGGGCATCGCCGCGATCATCGCGGTGCCGCTCGGCATCATGGCCGCCGTTTTCCTGGTCGAGTACGGCCGGGGCTGGCTGGCCAAGACCACCACCTTCATGGTGGACATCCTGGCCGGTGTGCCCTCGATCGTGGCCGCGCTGTTCATCTTCGCGCTGTGGATCGCCACCTTCGGCAACCCGCAGAGCGCCTTCGCGGTGTCGTTGGCCCTGGTGCTGCTGATGCTGCCGGTGGTGGTGCGCAGCACCGAGGAGATGCTCAAGCTGGTTCCGGACGAATTGCGGGAAGCCTCATACGCTCTCGGCATTCCGAAGTGGAAAACCATTGTGCGGATCGTGATTCCGACCGCCGCGCCGGGCATGATCTCGGGCATGCTGCTGGCCATCGCCCGCGTCATGGGTGAGACCGCGCCGGTACTGGTGCTGGTGGGTTACTCGAAGGCCATCAACTTCGATGTCTTCAACGGCAATATGGCCTCGCTTCCGCTGCTGATGTACCAGGAGCTGTCGAATCCGGAGCCCGCTGGCCGCGAGCGTATCTGGGGTGCGGCGCTGACCCTGATCCTGATCATCGCGCTGCTGTACCTCGCCGCCGCGGCGGTCAACAAGCTGCTGACGCGGAACCGATAGAAGGAAAGACTGATGGCCAAGCGAATTGACGTCAAAGACCTCAATATCTACTACGGCAAGTTCCATGCGGTCGCCAATGTCGGGCTGACGGTGCTGCCGCGCAGCGTGACCGCGTTCATCGGTCCGTCCGGTTGTGGCAAGTCGACCGTGCTGCGCGCGCTCAACCGCATGCACGAGGTGACCCCGGAGGCCCGCGTCGAGGGCGCGGTGCTGCTCGACGGCGAGGACATCTACGGCGCCCAGGTCGATCCGGTCGGCGTGCGCCGCACCATCGGCATGGTGTTCCAGCGGCCGAACCCGTTCCCCACCATGTCGATTCGCGACAATGTGGTGGCCGGGCTGAAGCTGCAGGGCATTCGCAACAAGTCCCAGCTGGACGAGGTGGCCGAGCAGTCGCTGCGCGGCGCCAACCTCTGGAACGAGGTCAAGGACCGCCTCGACAAGCCGGGTGGCGGCCTGTCCGGTGGTCAGCAGCAGCGGCTGTGCATCGCCCGCGCCATCGCGGTGTCGCCGGACGTGCTGCTCATGGACGAGCCGTGTTCGGCGCTGGACCCCATCTCCACGCTCGCGATCGAGGATCTGATCACCGAGCTGAAGAAGGAGTTCACCATCGTCATCGTCACCCACAACATGCAGCAGGCCGCGCGTGTGAGTGACCAGACCGCGTTCTTCAATCTGGAGGCGCAGGGCAAGCCGGGCAAGCTCATCGAGATCGACGAGACGGAGAAGATCTTCTCCAACCCGTCGCAGAAGCAGACCGAGGACTACATCTCGGGTCGCTTCGGCTAAAAATAGACCTTCCGGCGTTCACGGCCCCTGCCATCAGGCAGGGGTCGTTCCGTTTGTGCAGGTGGGGCCAGGTAAGCGGCCGCTGTGTGGCGTCGGTCATATGGCCTGTCGGTAATTGTGTGCAACCGTTCGTAACAGTTAGTCTGACCCTATTGGTAAACCGATCGGTTTAGTAAGGAGGTGTCGGATGACCGTCTCAACGGCGAGCCTGGGATCCGGACAGACCGCGGCGGAACTGCCGCAGCGGGCCAAGGTGGCGGCCCTGATCGCCATCTGTCTCGCGGAACTGCTCGTGGTCCTGGACAACACACTGGTCAATGTGGCCCTGCCATCCATGGCCGTACAGCTGCAGGCCGACATGAGCGGCCTGCAATGGATCGTCGACGCGTTCACCCTGGCCTTCTCCGGCCTGCTGCTCGCCATGGGACACCTCGGCGATCGGTTCGGACGACGGCTGTTCATGATCATCGGACTCGGCGGCGTCGCGGTCATGTCCGCCGCCGGCGCGCTCTCCTCCGGCCTCGGACAGGTCATCGCGGCCCGCGCCGGCATGGGCGTGTTCGCGGCCGTGGTCTTCCCGGCCACGCTGGCGCTCATCACCAATATCTTCACCGCGGCCCGCGAACGCGCCGCCGCCATCGCGCTGTGGACGGCCATGGCCGGCATCGCCGTCGCCATCGGCCCGACCGTGGGCGGCTGGCTGCTCGAGTACTTCTCCTGGCACTCGGTGTTCTGGATCAATGTCCCGGTGGCGCTGGTGGGCATCGGGGCGGTGCTGGCCACCGTGCCGGAATCCCGTGCCGACCATGTGGATCGGCTCGACCGCATCGGCATCCTGCTTTCCCTGGCCGGCGTGACCGCGCTGGTGTGGTCCATCATCGAGGCCCCCAAGCACGGCTGGTTCGCGACCGAAAGCCTTGCGGGCTACCTGCTTTCGATCGCCCTGCTGGCCGCGTTCGTGGCCTGGGAGCTGCGGGTGCCCGCGCCGGTGCTGAACATGCGGCTGTTCCGCAATCGCCGCTTCGCGCTGCCGTCATTGGCCATCACGGTGTCCTACTTCTCGGCGTTCGGCTTCCTGTTCCTGATCACCCAGTACTTCCAGGGTGTGAAGGAACTCTCGCCGTTCGAATTCGGCATCCACTCACTGCCTTTCGCGGTGGCGGTGGGCTTCGGCGCACCCATCGCGACCATGCTGGCGCAGCGGGTGGGCACCACGGCCATGCTGGTGTCCGGGCTGCTGATCCTGGCGGCGGCCATGTACATCGCGGGCCGGACCACCGTCGAGACCCCGTACCTGGGACCGGTTGTGGTGTCCATGATCCTGATGGGCCTGGGCTTCGCGGTGGTGCAGGGACCGGCGACCGAATCCATCATGGGCGCGGTGCCGCTGGAGGAGGCGGGGGCGGGCTCGGCGGTCAACGACACCACGCGTGAGGTGGGCGGCGCGCTCGGGGTGGCCCTGCTGGGCTCCATCATGACCTCGGTCTACGCCGGGAAGATCGGCGGCCGGATCGACGCGATTCCCGCGCAGATCATGAACGTGCAGCAGAAGGAACTGGCGGGCAATACGCCCATCAGCATCATCGGGATCGTGAAGGCGCCGGTGAATCCGCTGCTGGCGCAGGCGAAGGCGGATCTGATCCACGCCATGAAGGTCGCGGCCATGCAGGGCGCCGAGGCCGCGTCGTATGTCGCGGTCGGCACCCTGGTGGTGTGCGCGGTCATCGTGGCCGCGACGCTCCCGTGGGGCCCCGAACGGGGTCGGTCGATCCTGATGGGCTGGCGCGAGTCCGACGAGGACTGACAGCACCGAATCGAGGGAGTTCCGGGGTGCGCCCCTGAACTCCCTCGATCGCCGTCCTAGATGCTTTCCTTCTCGGAATCCGGGTCGGGCGGCAGCACGCCGGTGACCAGGAACACCACCCGCCGCCCGATCTCGACGGCGTGGTCGGCGAAGCGCTCGTAGTAGCGGCCCAGCAGCGCCACGTCCACGGCCGCCGCCACGCCGAACTGCCAGTCGCGGTCCATGATCAGCGTGAACAGGTGCTTGCGCAGGTCGTCCATCGCCTCGTCGTCGTCGGTGAGCTTGGCGGCCCGCTCGGGATCGCGAGACTCCAGCACCTCCTTGGCGGTGGCGCCCATCTTGACCGCGACCCGGCCCATCTCGGCGAAGTAGCTGTTGACGGCCTCCGGCACGGCGTGCGCCGGGAAGCGCCGCCGGGTCATCTTGGCCACGTGCAGCGACAGCACGCCCATCCGGTTCACATCGGCGACGATCTGAATCGCGCTGACCACCTGCCGCAGATCACCGGCTACGGGGGCCTGCAGGGCCAGCAGTGCGAAGGCCTTCTCCTCCGCCAGCTGGATCATCTCGGCGATGCGGTCGTATTCGGTGATCACCTGCTCCGCGAGCTCGAGATCGGCGCTGAGCAGGGACTGGGTGGCCCGCTCCATCGCCGATCCGGCGAGCCCGGCCATGCCGCCGAGCAGATCGGCGAGCTCGGCCATTTGTTCGTTGTAGATGACACGCATGACTCAAGACATTAGTGCGCACCGCTGACCAAGTCACCAACTGCGGGTTAACCGTCGGTGCCGGTCGGTTCCAGCGCCGATGCCGCAGTTCCGGCCAGCGGGACGCGCGGTCACTTGCACAGGTCGTCGGCGGCGTTGACGTGCTCGAGATCGGACGGAAGTGTGACCGGAGCCGCACTGGGCCCACCCGAGTCGCTCGGTGTGTCGGGCAGCGGCTGGCCGAAGGCGGTGGGCGACTTCACGGTGCCGGTGAAATCGGAACCGGCGACCACTTCGACAATGCTGCCCAGCCCGCTCGCCGGTTCCAGGATGGCACCCGGAATGGCGCTGGCCACCGTCCCGGCCTCGGCCTCGTGGCCGCTGGAGTAGCGGACCTTGGTCTTGGGCGAGGTGCCGTCGGCATAGTTGCCGGTGCTGTAGATCTGGAAGCCCTGTGCGGCCAGCTTGGTCGCCGTGGTGCCCGCGATGCCCACCTGGCCGGAGCCGTTGGACACCTGCACCGAGACGGTGCTCGGATCCACGGCCGCCGCATGGGGCTTGGCCACGGGCGCGGCACTGGTGCTGGGCGGGGTGTCGGTCTGCTTCTCGCCGGGCAGCGGCTGGTCGTCGATGATGGCACGGAAGATGGCCTTGATATCCGATTCGCGCGGGATCTCGTTGCCGTAGGAGGTGGTGCCCGCGGTGGGGACGGTCAGGAAGGTGATGGCCCCGGCCTGCATCTTCTGCATCGAACGGCCAAGTGTCAGAAGGTCTTTGGTGGTGACGTTGTCCATGAACGAGTGCTTGGCGAAGGCATCGATGAAGCCGTTGAGCTTGCCCGGATCGAAGAGCACCTTGCTCGACAGCGCACTGCGCAGCAGTGAGGACAGGAACCGCTGCTGCCGGTTGATGCGGTCGTAGTCGCTGCGCTCCTCGCCGTACACGTGCCGGGCGCGCACGTAGTCCAGTGCGGTGGAGCCGTTCACGACCTGCTTGCCGGGCGTGGTGAGCACGGTGCCGAGGATCTCGTCGACCAGCGGCTTGGTGGTGCACACCTCGACGCCCCCGACCACGTCGACCATGGATTCGAAGCCCGAGAAGTCGATGCCGACGAAGTGGTTGATCTTCAGGCCGGACAGTTTGGTGATCACCTTGGTCAGGCACTTGGGTCCGCCGAGGGCGTAGGTGGCGTTGAGCTTGTCGCCGTCGGCCGCGGGGAACTTCTCGCTGGTGTAGGCGGCCTTGTCGTTGTCCCAGCCCTCGCAGACCGGGCGGGTGACGTCCAGGTCGCGGGGGAAGGATACGGCGACCACGCGGGCCCGGCTGGCGGGGATGTTGACCAGCATGACGGTGTCGGAGCGCGCGCCCTCGGCGTCGTCCACGGTGCCCGCGCCGAGGGCGCCGTTGGCGCCCGCGCGGGTGTCGGTGCCGACGATGAGGAAGTTCTCGTCGCCGGTCTGCCCGTCGGCGTCGACGACGTCGGGTGAGTTGTCGTCGAGTGCGGAAACCTGCTGGAAATTATTGTCTTTGGCGCGCAGGTAGCTCCAGCCGCTGCCGGTCACGATGAGCGCGATGACGGCGACGACGGCGAGCGTGGCGCGGCCGGCCAGCTGCAGCCGCCGGTTGCGGCGGCGGCGCGTGCTCGAAACCCATTTGGCCGGTGCGGGTCCCACGGCCGCCGGGAGCGCGGTGGTCGGATAGTCGGCGGGCGACTTGACCTTTCGCGCGATCAGCGCCCGGGTGCGAGCGGTCGCGGTCGGGGCGGCCGGCGGGGGCGGCACGGTGTCGGTGACCGGGGGTAGTTCCACGGTGACCGGTTCCGCGGTCGGGTCGGCCGGGCGCGCGCCGCGATTGCCGGGTGCGTTCGCGACCCGGCGTAGGTGGCTGGTATCGCGCACAGCGCGCTGTGACCCGGTGTTGGCCGCGGGCTGCGCGCCGGTCGAGGCCGCCGGCTGTGATCCGGTGGCGGGCACGGGAGTCTGCGGGGCTGCCGGTTGCGGCGGCACGGGTGCCGAGCCGTTCGGCCCGGGGATTTCGCGGCTCGTCTCGGCCGCGGGTTCTTTCGGAGTCTCCGGTTCGTCCCGGCGGCGTCGCCGGGTCTGGCGTTCGCTGTCCACGCGGTCGACCAGGTCCTGGACCGAAATAGGTGCTGCGGCAGTGGGTTCGGCGTCGTCGGTGTACCGGGAGCGGTGGTCGGTGCGCGCCGGATCGTCCTCGTCCGCGGGGTAGCGCTCCCAGGGGGCGCGACCTCGGGGCCGTGGCGTACGCCCGTACCGATCGTCACCCACCAACGAACCTCACTTCGCTCTTGATGCCGAGGGCCATGATAACGATTTCGCCACGGCAAACCACTCGAACGTATGTCCACCGCAGGTGGGGCCGGTTTTTCGTGCTGTCGGGGTATGCGGCACGCCCGGGTGGGCACGCTTCGCAAAGTGTGCCAGGGCGTCGTCGCATCGCCCGGCAGCTGCGCCGGGTGGTGATCGGATCGAGCTCGGAACGGGAGCGATCAGCTGCCGCCGTGAATGACTCAGCCGCCGCTGTGCATGACGTCGGCCGCGGTGGGCACGGTCGCGTCCTCGGGATCGTCGAGCCAGCCGTCGGGGAGGGCCACCTTGGTCTGTGGGGAACCCTGGCGTCCGCGCGGGCCGAGCGCATCGGCCGGGAACGGCACGTCCGGCTCCAGCTGCCCGACCAGATCCGCGATCTGCGCCAGGCTGGTCACCGTGGCGAACTGCCGGCGCAGTGCCGAGCCCACCGGGAAACCCATCAGGTACCAGGCCATGTGCTTGCGGATATCGCGCATGGCCTTGTCCTCGCCGTCGTGCTCGACGAGCAGCGCGGCGTGCCGGTGGAGGATCTCGCCGACCTTGCCGAGGGTGGGGCCCTCCGGAATCGGCTCGCCGCGCAGGGCGGCGCTCAGCTCCGCGAACAGCCAGGGCCGGCCGAGGCAGCCGCGGCCCACGACCACACCGTCGCAGCCGGTCTCGGCCATCATGCGCAGGGCGTCATCGGCGGTGAAGATATCGCCGTTGCCCAGCACCGGAATGCCGGTCACGGTCTCCTTGAGCCGGGCGATGGCGGACCAGTCCGCCTGCCCGGAGTACAGCTGCGCGGCCGTGCGGGCGTGCAGCGAAACCGCTGCGGCGCCTTCGGCTTCGGCGATGCGGCCGGTGTCCAGGTAGGTGTGGTGTTCGTCGTCGATGCCGATGCGGAACTTGAAGGTGACCGGCACATCGCCTGCGGCCGCGACCATTTCGCGCACGATCTCCCGGAACAGCCGCCGCTTGTAGGGCAGCGCCGACCCGCCGCCGAGGCGGGTGACCTTGCGCACCGGGCAGCCCAGGTTCATGTCGATGTGGTCGGCCCAGCCCTCGCCGACGACGATCCGCACCGCCTCGCCCAGGGTCTTGGGGTCGACGCCGTAGAGCTGCATGGACCGCGGCGACTCGTCCGGCCCGAAGGCCATCATGTTCAGCGTCTTCTCGTTGCGCTCCACGATGGCCCGCGCGGTGATCATCTCGCACACGTACAGCGAAGTGGCGCTGCCGAATTCGCGGCACAGGGTGCGGAAGGCGACATTGGTGATGCCCGCCATCGGGGCCAGCACGACCGGCGGATCGAGCGGGTAGGGCCCGATCCGCAGCTCGGTCTTGGGGGCTTCGAGCGAGACAGTCACATCGTCCAGTCTCTCATCCGCGCGCTCGCGGCCAGAGCCGCGTACCGCCCGCAGTGCCCCCGGTCACAGCGGTCACCACATTCGCAAGCCGCGGCGGCGCACCACGGCGACCGCGAGCACCGTGCCGACAAGCCAGACCGCGAGCCCGACCCCCAGGTGGATCGCACCGCGCAGATCGCCCGGCATCGAGCGGCCCAGGTGGTAGCCGAGGATGGCGCGCTGCTCGCCGTCGATCGGCGCGACGAAATAGTAGAGCCCGTACGGCAGGACCAGGTGGGTAAGCCAGGGCAGCGTGCTGCGCCAGTCCCGGCGCGCGGCCCAGCGCTGCCCGAGCGCGCGTGGCGGGACCGCGAGCAGCGCCGACACGATATTGCCCACCCCGAGCCAGGCCAGGATCGGCAGCGCCACATCGGCGACCGAAACCCCGGCGCGCCGCATTGGGTGCGCGCTGGTCTTCGCGGTGAGCACGGCCGTGGCCAGCAGCGTCGGCAGTCCCACGATGATCAGCAGCGCGAGGTTCTTGACCACCAGGATGCGCTGCACCGGTACCCCGGCGGCCAGGCTCAGCCGGGTCCGGTCGGCATCCACGCCGAGCACATTCGTGGTGGTGACGTCGGCGAGCACGAAGGTCGCGAAGTAGACGCCGACCAGCACCACCCAGCCGTGCTTGTGCAGGGTGAGCGGCGAGATCAGCAGAAAGAGCCCCGACAGCACCACATTCGCGCCGACGCCCTCCAGCCACAGCGCGGGCGGGGTGAACGACCAGCGCACCTCGCCCGCGACCTGCCGCCACAGCGGCCGTCCGGGATCGATCGGGCTGGGGGCGGGATGGCGGCGCTCGGTGCGGAACTGGGTGAGCGCGCGTTCTCGTACGGCCAGCAGGGTGCCGCGCATCGGTTCAGTCCAACGAGTCGACAAAGTCGCCTATCCGGGCGGCCACGGCGCCGGGCAGCCGTCGTGGCAGATGGTGGCCACCCCCGCTGATCAGATCGATTCGGGCACAAGGCAACTGCTCGCACAGTGCGTGGGAGGTGGAGATCGGCACGACCCTATCGGCCGGGTCGGCGATGATCAAGGCCGGCACGCGGATGTCCGCGAGCCGCGCGGTCCACCGGTCCAGCGTGTCGAACATTTCCCGCTGTTCGGTCAGGAAACTGCGCCATACCGGACCGTGCCGGTGATGCACGCCGGCGAGCAGCGCGAGCGCGGTCCCGGCGGCGGTCCCTGCCGGGCTGTGGTCGAGGCCCTTGCGTGCCAGCCACGGCAGCACCGACCACGCGGTCAACGCCAGTGCGGTGCCGGCGAACGGTGCGGCGAGCAGCTCGTCCCAGGCGGTCAGGCAGCCCGGTCCCACGCTGGAGACCAGCACCAGTCCACGCACCCGGTGCGGCGCCAGTGCCGCGGCCGCCAGCGCGACCGCCCCGCCGTACGAATGCCCGGCCAGGACGGCACTGTCGATGCCCTCGTGGTCCAGCCGGTCGAGCAGCCAGCGGGCATTGTCTTCGATGGATCCCGCCGGTTCCGGATTGTCGCCGTATCCGGGGCGGTCGAGGGCCAGCGCGGTGAGCGATCCGGGCAGCCGGGCGGTCACCGCGTCCCAGTCGGAGCGATCGCCCGGTTGCCCGTGCAGCAGCACCACATTCGCGGTGCGGACCCGGGTGTCGAGGCTCATGCAGTCATGATCGGGCCCGCGGGCCCGAACCGGCCGGGAAATCCCGGTGAGCTTGCTGTGAGTCGCGCGCAGGGCGCGAAAACGGCCCCTCCGGATCGAAATCCGGAGGGGCCGTTGCTATTCGCTCGAGAGGCCGGGAAAGCCCGCAGCCGGCTAGCTGCCGGTGGCGGCCAGCTCCTTCTCGCGCTTGGCGGCCTCGCGGGCCAGCATGCGGTCGCGCTGCTCCTCGAACTTCACGACGTCCTTGCTGAGCTTCTCGAGGAAGGTGCCCAGGCGCTCCCGGGTCTCCTCACCGCGCGCGGTGAAGTCGTCGCGCTCGAAGATCCGCCACTTCTTGAGCACCGGGTTCACCACCTCTTCGAGGTGCTGGCGCAGGTCGTAGATGCCGTGCTTGGCCATCAGCACGCCATTGCGGCGGAAGTTGGGCATGCCGGCGCCGGGCATCTGGAAGTTCTCCAGGATGAGGGTGATGGCCTCGAGGGTCTGGTCGGGCGACAGGTCGAGGGCCGCACCGCACATGTTGCGGTAGAAGATCATGTGGAGGTTCTCGTCGGCGGCGATGCGCTGCAGCATGCGATCGGCGATCGGGTCGTCGCAGACGCGGCCGGTGTTGCGGTGCGAGACGCGGGTGGCCAGTTCCTGGAAGGTCACGTACGCGACCGAATAGAGGAATCCGGCATTGTTCGACAGCTGCTCGAGCTCCTCGGTGGGCGAGGCGAACCCGTTGGTCATGTGGATCATGCGGGCCTGCTCGAGGGCGACCGGATCGACGCCGCGGGTCACGACCAGGTAGTCGCGCATGACGATGCCGTGCCGGTTCTCCTCGGCGGTCCAGCGGCCGACCCAGGTGCCCCAGGCGCCGTCCTGGGAGAAGTTCTCGGCGATCTCGCGGTGGTAGGAGGGCAGATTGTCCTCGGTGAGCAGGTTGGTGACCATGGCCGCCTTGGCGACCTCGCTCAGTTTCGACTGTTCCGGATCCCAGTCGACACCACCCATGGCGGCGAAGTTGCGGCCTTCGTCCCACGGCACGTAGTCGTGCGGGTGCCATTCCTTGGCCAGGGAGAGGTGGCGATTGACGTTCTCCTCGGCAACCGGCTCCAACTCCGTCAGCAGCTCGAGTTGAGTCAGATCCTTTGCCATACGTGTGCCCTTCGTGTCGTGCGTCGTGCTGTCGTACCCTCGCCGGCCTGCCGCCGCGCCCATACCTTACGTGACCGTAGGGTGATGTGAAACTCACATGTGCGCCATTGCGGCGTAGGTGAGAGATGTCATATGACAGGCGGCCCACAGCGACGGGTGTATCGCCGTGGGCCGTAGTTCGTTAGCCGCGCATCCGCGCGAGATGCCCGATTACTTCTTACCCAGTAGCCCGCCCAGTACGTTGCCGAGCACACTGCCCGCGTTCTGGCCGACCGCCCTGCCCGGAATGTCGCCCGGACCGCCGCCGCTGTTTCCACCGGTGGCGCCGCCGAGCAGACTGCCGAGCAGATCACCGATCCCGCCGCCGGGCTGCCCGGCCGCGCCGCCGCCTCCACTCAGGGCCTTCTTGCCGAGGTAGGCCAGCACGATCGGCGCGAGCATGGGGAGCAGGTTGCCCATCAGGTCCTGGCTGATGTTGTTACCGCCGACATTGCCGAGAGCGCTGATCACCGTGTTCTTCTCGGCGCCGAAGGTCTGATCGACGATCTGGTTGCCGTTGGAGACGTCCACCTGACTCATGTCGACACCGCCGTCGAGCAGGCCGTGTGGCTGGCCGGCGACTTCGCTCTCCAGGTTCAGTCCGACCTCGGGGTTGCCGACCTGTGTCTGGAAGCCGCCGAGTAGGACGGGGACGGCCGCATCGATCGCCGTCTTCGCGGTCGCCTCGTCGACGCCGAGCTTCTCGGCGATCTGGGCGACCGGGACATTGGAGAGCAGGTCATCGAAGGAAGTCATGAACTCCGCCTGTGGTGATGGTTCCCGGGAAAAGCTCTGCTCCGGTCACGGTAGGTGAAGTCCGGACAGATTGCTACGGATTCGCGGATGTGGCGAGGGGCCCGGAAGTATGACTCCGGGCCCCCGCGTGGGTGTGCCCCCACCAGGGCTCGAACCTGGGACCTGCGGATTAAAAGTCCGTAGCTCTACCAACTGAGCTATAGGGGCGTGCGGGACGTCAGTTTAGTGCGCCGACCCCGCAAGTGTTAAACGAGTATCCGATTGTGCTCTGGCGGACGGTATTTGCGCAGGTCACGATGTGCCGTCGAGGTCCGGGCGGTGCGGCGCGGGCGCGCAACGGGGAACCGCGGAGGGCGGTGGCGTTCGCGGGGGGACGACGCGGTGTGCCGTTGGGTGACGGGCCGTGCCGATCGAGTGACGGGCCGTGCCGATCGGCGGGGCTCGGGGAGTCGCGGAGGTCGGTTGGGGGGACGATGTGGCGCTGTGAGGGTGCGGACCGGTCGGTGCGGCACCGCGAGAAGGTGGACCCCGGGGTGGGCAGGGGTCGGCGCGGAGTGTGGGCGGGGTGGGGTGGCGGTGTGGTCTCGCCGTGTCCACTGCCCGATGGGTTCCGGGCAGCCCGGTAAGCGGGCGCTGATTGCCGGTGCCGAGGGGTCCGGCAATCGCCTTGCCACTCAGTTTGTTTCGCTGCGCAGAAGTGTGAATATCATCCAATGGTGATGTGTGGCAAGCTATTTGGTGCTGGGGGTGGAAACCGGTCGGAGCCGGCGCGGGCGTGGGGCGGCGGCTCGGTGGCACTGCGGTGTCGATGTGGACAGCGCGCGCGGCGGCGATCGGTCGGCCGAACATCGGTGGGATATGGGCGAATTCGTCGATTCGAACCAATCATCCTTACGATTGCTGGGGAATTGCGGTTTTCGATAGGGGGTGTGCTGGCTAACTGACTTTCCGGTACACCTCACGCTGGGTGCGCTTTCCGGGTACGGTGACCGACTGGTGAATTCCCGAGGAACCGGGATTGCCCCGGCGGCACGGGATTCGGCTTATCGTTGATGTGCCCGAACGTGTCGCGACCGGTCTGGCCGATCGCGGCGCCATTACGATGAAGCTGCGGGGAGGCGGACCTGGACGACGTGAACGCCCGGGTGCGCACCCCCTGCGGTGCACCCGGGCGGGAAAAACTATACCAGTTGGTGTGTTTCAAGTTTTTCGCGCTTTTTCGTACCAAGAGTTTGGTAATTCCGGGCGAAGCCCGTTTTGAAGTATTTGAAAGACACGTAACTTTGCGTCGAGGCCGCGCGGCGGTCGGCGACGGTTAGCTAGCTTCGGAGGCGTTTCGAGCATGGCACGGCAACAAGAGCGGGCCCGCCGGACACGCGCGGCGATCATCAGGTCCGCCGCCGTTGAGTTCGGGAAGAGCGGCTATGCCGCTGCTTCGCTCAACCGCATATTGGAAGGTTCCCGGGCGACCAAGGGGGCCATGTACTTTCACTTCGACTCCAAGGAGGACCTGGCTCGCGCGGTGCTGGAGGCGGCGGTCGACCGCTATCGGGCATCGACCGAAAGGTGGCTCGCTCGAACTGATCTCGGGCCACTGGACGTGCTGCACGGCATGATCGACGAGATCGCGCTGCGGCTGGAGAACGACATCATCATCCAGGCCGAGTTCCGGCTCATCATCGAGCCGGAGTTCTACCGCGACATCCAGGCCGGCGGCGGCCGCATCCTCGGGCGCGCCATCCGGCAGCTCGCGGTGAAAGCGGCCGAGCACAAACAGCTCCGCCCGGATTCGGATCCGGACCGGTTCACCCGCACCTTGGCGGCGGCGCTGGCGGGCCAGCGCTATATCTCCGATGTGCTGGCGGGACCGGTGGATCTGCGGGCCCGGTTCGCCGAGGCGCTCGAGGTGATAGTGGACGCCACCGCGACACCGGAGTGGAGCGAGGAGTTCCGTCGCACCGGCTGGCGGGTGTCCGCCCGGCTCGAAGATCTCAACTTGGGACTCTGACCAGCTGATTTGGGAATCACGCGGAGCCTGTCATAAGCTATCTCCGCTCCCAACGGAAGCCGTTGAGCAAACGGTCCGGAGAGATCCGGCGGGCCCCCTTCGTCTAGCGGCCTAGGACGCCGCCCTTTCAAGGCGGTAGCGCGGGTTCGAATCCCGTAGGGGGTACAACGATGGCAACATCGTTGTCGGAGCAAGAGCAAGGCCCTGTGGCGCAGTTGGTTAGCGCGCCGCCCTGTCACGGCGGAGGTCGCGGGTTCGAGTCCCGTCAGGGTCGCAAGACTCCTTGCATGGCAAGAAGTTAGTACAGCGTGGCATTCGAATCGGGTGCCCACGGCCAGGTAGCTCAGTTGGTACGAGCGTCCGCCTGAAAAGCGGAAGGTCGCCGGTTCGATCCCGGCCTTGGCCACCAGATCTGGAAGACCCCGTCCCTCGGACGGGGTCTTTCGGCGTTCCGGGGTTATCCGCGTGTTTTTCGGCCTGTGGGTCTGATCTTGGTGGAATGCTGGACCTCATGGCTGAGGACAATCAGTGGTATTACTGCATCTCCCATCAGAAGGCGGAGCAGGGGAAGACTTGCTGGGTCGGCGATCGGATCGGGCCTTATCCGGATAAGGCGACAGCGGAGCGGGCGTTGGATATTGTGCGGGAACGAAATCGGCGCGCGGACCAAGAGGACGACTGACGCCGGAGTGACGGGGGTGACGCGCTGCTCGGTGCGCTCACGAGGCACTCAGGTTGACCAGGTACGGTTTCGTAGCCAGAAAACGACCAAGCGGGAGGGTAAACCTTGAAGGTCACGGTGGTGGTGCCGACCTACAACGAGCGGGAGAACCTGCCGGTCGCGGTGGAGCGGCTGACCGCGCTACCGGTGGCCGACCTGCATGTGCTGGTGGTGGACGACAATTCGCCCGACGGCACGGGTGAGGTGGCCGACAAGCTGGCCGCCGACCTGCCGAACGTGGTGAGCGTGCTGCACCGCACCGAGAAGGACGGTCTGGGCCGGGCCTACATCGCCGGCATCACCAAGGCGCTGGACGAGGGCGCCGACGTGGTCATTCAGATGGACGCCGACCTGTCGCACCCGGCCGAGGTCATCCCGGCCATGCTGGACAAGCTGGAGTCCACCGATGCCGGCGTGGTGCTCGGATCCCGTTATGTTCCCGGGGGTTCCACCGCGGCGGAGTGGAAGTGGTACCGCAAGGCGCTGTCGGCCTGGGCCAACTTCTACGTGAATATGATTCTGCGCCTGGGCGTGAAGGACGCGACCGCCGGTTTCAAGGCGTGGAAGGCGGACACGCTGCGCGCCATCGACGTCGCGTCGATCAAGTCCAACGGCTATTCGTTCCAGGTCGAGATGAACTACCGGACGGTCAAGAAGGGCATTTCGATCGCCGAGGTGCCGATCCGTTTCGAGGAGCGCACCAAGGGCGCGTCCAAGATGAGCCTGAAGGTGCAGCTGGAGTCCGCGGCCATGCCGTGGAAGCTGCTCTTCGGTCGCGCTGTCTGACTAACTGCCGGGCTCACTTTCGGGCCAGTGGAGCAGCGTGTCCACGAACAGCTGCCGGACCTGTTCCACCTCGGCGTCCATCCGGGCCGGATCCCAGCCGCTGACATCGATCGGCGGTAGGACGGCCACGTCCACGACGCCTTTGCGTACCACGGCCGAATTGCGCCACGCGATTTCGCCCGCGTTCCGGATCACCACCGGAATCACCGGCACCCCTGCCTGCCGGGCAATATGGAACGCGCCCTTCTTGAACGGCCCGATGCGCGGGGTCAGGGATCGGGTTCCCTCGGGCGCGATCACAACCGACAGTCCGCCGCGCAGGGTGTCGACGACGGGTCCCAGCGCGGCCTTGGCGGCCGCGGTGTCGGCGCGGTCGATGAAGGTCACCTCGACGAAGCGCATGAGGGGACCGAAGATCGGGTTCTTGGTGATCTCCCGCTTGGCGATGCCGGTGAATCCGGTGCCCAGCACCTCGGCCAGCACCACGATGTCGAACTGGCTCTGGTGGTTGAAGATGAACACGGCCGGGCGTGGGGTGCGGGCGTTCTCGGCGCCCACCACCCGGACCTTCACACCGGTGCCGCGCAGGGTGGTGTCCGCGGCGTAGGTCATCATCGAATCCGCCATCTGGCGGCGCTGTTTCGTGTGCGCCTTGGCGGCCACGCCGAACAGGGCCCCGCCCAGCAGGCCGGTGAATCCGGCCAGGGTGCGGGCGTAGTCGGTGGCTCTGGGCGCTTGCCGGGGCCGGAAGTGCAGCACCGGCCAATCCTTTTCGGCCGCCTCCAGCACGACGCGCGGATCCGGGTTCACCGCGACCGGGTGCCCGGCGGTCTGCAGCAGCGGCAGGTCGGCGGCGCTGTCGGCGTAGGCCCAGCTCTGGGTGAGGTCGATGTCGTGGGTGATGGCGAAGCGGCGCACGGCGTCGGCTTTGCCGTTGCGCCACAGCGGCTTTCCCTCCACGTGCCCGGTGAGCACGCCGTCCTGCACGGCCATGGCGGTACACAGGACGTGCGGGACGCCGAGTTCCTCGGCCACCGGCCGCACCTGGTAGCAGGTGACCGAGCTGATCAGCACCAGCGTGTGCCCGGCCGCCTCGTGCTCGCGCACCAGCCGCCAGGCCTCCGGGTAGATGTGCCCGTACACGTTGCGCGCGAACGCCTGTCGCCCGAGTCGAGCCAGCTCGTCCTCGGCTGTCCCGGCCCAGCCGTACATCACCGATTGCAGGAAGCGCTCGTACTCGCCCTCACTGCGCGCCCCGCGAATACTGCCGAGCAGGGTGGCGGTGAGCGCGCCCTGGGTGCTGCTGCGCCGCAGCAGTCGCCGGGGCAGCGGCGGCGGGTTGAATCCGTGCACGACGGTGCCGCCGAAGTCGAAAATCGCTGCGGCGCGCGGTCCTTGCGGTCCGGTGCGCACGGCTTCGAGGGCCGCGCCGAGATCCTGTGCGCCGACCGGGCGCTGGGTGACGCCGACGCCGGGCCGGAGCGGCGGTGCGGGCCGGCCCGCGCCGATTACCCGGACCCGGTGCGTCATAGCGCTTCCAGGCGGTTGGAGGGGTCGAGGGTGGCGGCCAGGGAGAGGCGCTGGCCGATGGCGCGCAGTTCCGCGGCGAAGCGGCTGCGGCGGGCGGCCAGATCGGCGGGATCGTCGGACGGGGTGAGCAGGCCGTGGTTGTCGGCGAGTTTGACCGCGCTGCCGAACAATTCGGAGGACACCGATTCGGGGCTGTGCAGCCGCTGTTGCAGCAGCATCTGTTTGCCGACCTGCAGGCATTCGTCGACCAGGGCCTTCTTGTCGATCTCGGCGACCGGGTCGCGGGCGGCCAGCCGTTCGGCCACCACCAGTTGCGCGTCGAAGAACGATCGCAGCACCCGGTGCGCCATCATGAACCCGGATTCGGCCAGCCGGGCCAGGATGTCGGAGCCGACGGTGCCCGCGGCGGTGCGCTGATGCCAGTCGGGGTCCACCAGCAGCATTTCCGCGGTGAGCTGGCTGGTGAATTCGGCCCGCTCCGGGAAGAAGAACTCGAACTTGAGCAGGTCGCGCAGCCGGAAGGCGGCCTCCCAGCCGACCCGGAGCTGATCGCCCTCGGGCGCCTCGACGGCGGTGAGGATGGCCAGTTCGAGGATGGCGCGGTTGACGAACCAGTGCACGGCGCTGTTGCGATAGAACGCGGCCTCCAGGTGTGCCCCGGCATTGATGGCGTATACCGGTTCCAGCCCGCCGCGGTACACGGTGACCACGGTGGCGACGGTCAGCTGTTCGAGCACCACGGCCAGCCCGTGATCGTCACGCAGCGCGTCGAGTTCGCCGCTGGGCAGGTTCCGGCGCTGGATGTAGCCGAGGACGGGCGCGATGGCGGTGCGTAGTTCGCCGCGGGTGAGGGCGCGCTCGTGCACGCCCAGCAGCACCAGGGTGGTGAGGGCGTTGACGGTGATCGGGGTGACGTCGTTGATGCCGACGGCGACCTCGAAGGCCAGCCGCTGCACGGCCAGGTGCTCGAGTTCGAGAGTCCGCTCGGGCGCCGCATTCGGGTAGACCGTCAGCGGATCGCCGTTCACGGCCAGCCGGTCGCGGGCCGAGAGCGGGGTCCCGAAGCGCACGTACACGCGCCCGGCCGAGTGCTGCTGGTTGCGCACGTAGCGGGCCAGCCAGGTCAGGCCCTCGGGTTGTTTGCGGCCGCCGGTCTGTTCGCTGGCGATGGCCCCGATCTCGTTGAGCCGCTCGTAGGTGATGGATACCGGCACCAGCATGACGTCGTCGATGCGTTTCGAACGCAGCGCGGCCGCAAGGTAATTCAGCAGCCCGTAGCGGGGCGGCCGGAGTTTGCCGGTGCGGGTGCGCCCGCCCTCGAAGTACCACTCCAGGTTGAAGCGCTTGCTGAGCAGGTAGGCGAAGTACTCCTCGACGACCGCCTTGTACACCTCGTCGTCGCCGAAACTGCGGCGGATGAACACGGTTCCGGTACGCCGCGCGATGGGCCCGATCGGCCAGAACTTGAGGTTGGCCCCGCCGACCACGTGGTTGGGCGGAAAGTCGTTGCGCGCCAGGATGTCCCCGAGCACGAAGGCGTCCACGTAGGACCGGTGCGAGGGCAGGAAGACCAGCGGGTAGCGCCGGTTGAGCGAGCGCAGCCGGTCCAGCCCGGACTCGTCGGCGTCGACCTTCCAGGTGGAGGCGTGCACGGGCCGCATGGCCTGGGTGAACAGGTCCGACACCAGCCGGCTCTGCGCCGCGACGAGTTCGCGCAGGCCCTTCTCGGCCCGCCGATACACCTCGCGCGCGGGCACGCCGGACTCCTCTGCGATGGCGTCGAGCCGCCGCAGGAATTCGGGCGAGTCCAGGATCTCCTCGACCACCAGCCGCGGCACCTTGTACCGGTCGCCGATGACGGCGCGTTCGGCGCGTTCCAGGGCGACGATGCCGGCGCGCACGATGGCCCGCCCGAAAGCGTCGGGCGCACCGGCGGATCCGGGATTGTTGGCGCGCAGCTCGCTGAGCCGGGCGGGTTGCCCGGTCAGCACCAGGTGCCGGTCGGGGGCCTTGCTGAGCAGCCGCCGCTGCATGAGCCGGTTGGGTTTGCGGGGGTTGGTGAGGGTGAGCAGGTCGCTGAAGGTGGTGCGGCGCACGCCGTCTCGCTCCGGCGGCAGCCACAGCACCCGGACCGGCACCACCAGCGGGTCGTCGCTGCGCCCGACCAGCCGGGCGGTGACGGCCGCGGGGTCGAGGTCGAGCTGGGTGACGGGGGCGGCGGTGCCGAATTCCTGGGTGATGCCGCCCTCGGCCAGCCAGTGTCCGACGAGGGCGCGCTCCACCGGGGAGGCGGCGTCGACCAGGGCGACCACGGACTGCGGAGCGGTGAGCGCGGCTTCGGGGAGCCGGCTGTCATGATCGAGCATTCTGGTTACCTCCGCATGAGCCGCTGCGATCCATTGAAGCCCAAACGCGCGGCGTCGGGCGGTAGGTCGGGCAATTCCCCGGTCGGGGCGTGGGTTTCGCGGCGGCGCGGGGCGTCGTGACGCAGGTCGCGATCGACCCCTCCCCGCTCTGGGAAAGGTAATGCTAACCTCGCTCATCAAGTTAGGTAAGCATAACCTTGGAGGTCTGGTGTCGGTCGCTGGCGAACGGGTACGGCTCGAGGGGGAGCAGCGGTGGGGCGAACACGTCACCGATCCGGTCGCGGCGGTCACCGCGCTGGCGGCGGCGGATCGCTTCGGCGAATACGTGGTGTACGAGCGGCCCGGCGAATGGGTGTTCGCGGCCGACCCGCTGGGCGGCGTCGAGCTGGACGCGAACGAACTGCGGGTGAGCTGGGACGGGCGCACCACCGCCGGGCCGTGGACGGGGAATCCGGCGCAGGCCGTCGACGGCGCGCTGGCCGCATTGCCGCTGGGCGGCCGGAATGCGTTCGGGTGGATCGGATTCGAGTTCTGCGCCTGGTCGCTGGGCGCGACCACGCACGTGCATCCGCGAGCGACACTGGCGCACCTGATGATTCCGCGCATCGAGGTGCGCATCGACGCCGCCGGGGTGCGGGTGTCGGGTGCGACGCCGTCCGAAACCGGCGACATCCACGCGCTGATCGCGGCCGCGCAGGACACGAGGCTGCCGGTCGCGCACCCCGTCGACGTCACCGTGGATCCCACGGGCTACCGGGACCGGGTGGCCACCGGCATCGCCGAGATCCGGGACGGCAGGTACCAGAAGGTGATTCTGTCGCGGAAGGTGGAACTGCCCTTCGCGGTGAACATTCCGGCCACCTACCGGCTGGGCCGCGTACACAACACCCCGGCGCGCTCGTTCCTGCTGCGCCTGGGCGGACTGGAGGCCGCGGGCTTCAGCCCGGAACTCGTCGCGGCCGTGGACGAGGATCGGGTGGTCACCACCGAGCCGCTGGCCGGGACCCGGGCCTTCGGGCGTGGCGACGAGGTCGATCTGGCCGCCCGCGCCGACCTGGTGCGGGATCCGAAGGAGATTGTCGAGCACGCCATTTCGGTGCAGACCTCGTTCGCCGAGATCGCGGCCGTGGCGGAGCCGGCCACCACCGCGGTCTCGGACTTCATGGCCGTGCGGGAGCGCGGCAGCGTGCAGCACCTGGCCTCCACGGTGCGCGGGCGGCTGGCGGCCGACCGCAGCCCGTGGGACGCGCTGGAGATGCTGTTCCCGTCGGTCACCGCCTCCGGGATTCCCAAGGCCGCGGGCGTCGATGCGGTGTTCCGCCTCGACCGCGATCCGCGCGGCCTGTATTCCGGTGCGGTGGTGACGGTTTCGCCCGACGGTGCGCTGGAGGCGACGCTGGTGCTGCGCGCGGTCTATCAGACCGGCGCGGGCGCGTGGCTGCGCGCGGGCGCGGGCGTGGTCGGGCAGTCCCGGCCCGAACGCGAATTCGAGGAGACCTGCGAGAAACTCGGCAGTATCGCGCCGTACGTGGTGCGCGCCTGAGCGTCAGACGCCGAACTCGACCCCGGTCAACCGCTCGGACAGCTCCCAGAGCTGCCCGGCGGTCTTCTCGTCGTGGGAGGCGGCATTGGAGCCGACCCGGGCCGGGTGACCGCGCCAGTTGAACCGGTCCGGCCCGTAGTAGCCGCCCGGTTCGACCTCGGCGGTGGCGGCGTACAGCGTTGGGAGAGCGCCCATCTCGGCGCTCTGCGCCACCAGTCGATTGCCGAGGCCGACGATCTGCTCCAGCAGGTTCTGGGTCTCCGAGCTGATCTCGGTGGCGGCATAGCCCGGGTGCGCGGCCACCGACAGTGTGGGTGAGCCGGTGAGCGTCAGCCGTCGCTGCAGTTCATAGGTGAACAGCAGCAGCGCCAACTTGGACTGCGCGTACGCGCCGAAACGGGAGTAGGTGCGCCGCTCCCAGTTCAGGTCCTCCAGATCGATGCGGCCGATGAAGTGGGTGATGCTGGAGGTGTTCACCACCCGCTCCGAAATCCGGTCCAGCAGTAGGCCGGTCAGGGCGAAGTGGCCCAGATAGTTGGTGCCGATCTGCAATTCGAAGCCGTCGGCGGTGCGCTGTTTCGGCACCGCCATCACCCCGGCGTTGTTGATGAGGACATCGGCGCGCTCGACACCCGCGGCGAAGGCGCGTACCGAGGCCAGGTCGGCCAGGTCGAGCTGGCGGATCTGCACGCTCCCCGGCATGGTCCGGGCCACGGCCTGCGCCTTGATCTCGTTGCGGCAGGCCATGATCACCTGGGCGCCGGCGGTGGCCAGGGCGCGCGCGGTGGCCTCGCCCAGACCGCTGGTGGCGCCGGTGACGATCACGATCCGGCCGGTCTGGTCAGGAATGTCCGATGTGTTCCACCCGCCCATGGCTGAACCCTAGGGCGTGTGGCTCAGTAGCGCGCGGCGAGGGCCTTCTTGTCGATCTTGCCGACCGCGGTGACGGGCAGGACGTCGGCCTGCCGCAACACATCCGGGAGCTTGTAGGCGGCCAGGCCGCGCTCGGTCAGGAAGGCCTTGATGGCGGCCGGCGACGGCAGCTCGCCCGCGGTCACCAGGACCACGCAGACCTTCTCGCCGAGCGCCGGATCGGGCAGGCCCACGGCGGCCGCGTGCCGGACGCCCGGATAGGAGAGCAGGTGTTCCTCGAGCTCGTCACAGGAGATGTTCTCGCCGCCGCGATTGATGACGTCCTTGATGCGGCCCGACACTATCAGGTGGCCGCTGGGCAGGCGGCGCACGAGATCGCCGCTGCGGTAGTAGCCGTCCGGGGTGAAGGCGCGCGAATTGTGTTCGGGGGCGCGGTAGTAGCCGCGCAGGGTGTAGGGGCCGCGGGTGAGCAGTTCGCCCTCCTCGCCGTCGGCGACGTCGTCGCCCTGCTCGTCCACCACCCGGACCTCGTCGGCGGGGGAGAGGGGGCGGCCCTGGGTGGCGCAGACCAGTTCGTCGGAGTCCCCGGCGCGGGTGTAGTTGAGCAGGCCCTCCGCCATGCCGAACACCTGTTGCAGTCGCACGCCCAGGGCGGGAACGACATCGCGGGCGTTCACCTCGGCCAGCTTCGCGCCGCCGACCTGGAGCAGGCGCAGCGAGGAAATGTCGGCGTCCTCCCACTCCGCGGCCGCGCACCACAGCTGGGCCAGCGGCGGCACCACGGCGGTGACGGTCACACGGTGGCGTTCGATGGCGGCGAAGGCACTCTCCGGGCTGGGATCGGTCACGAACGCCATGGCGCCGCCGGTGCCCACCGTGCCCAGCACGCCGGGGCAGGCCAGCGGGAAGTTGTGGGCGACCGGGAGGGTCGCGAGATAGACGTCGTCCGGGCCGAGCTCGCAGACCTCGGCGCTGGCCTGCGCGTTGTAGGCGTAGTCGTCGTGAGTGCGGGCAATGAGCTTGGGCTGGCCGGTGGTGCCGCCGGAGACCAGCATGAGCGCGATATCGGAGGCGTCGACCTCGGGTAGCGAATCGCCGTCGGCGGGAATCGAATTCAGGTCGGTGAACGGGCCGGGGTCGCCGAGCACCAGGACGTGCCGCAGGGCCGGGACCTGCGTGCTCACCTCGGCGGCGAGGGTGCGGTAGTCGAAGTCGGCGAGCCGGTCCGCCGTCACATAGGCGACCGCGCCGGAAAGCCTTGTCAGATGCTCGATCTCGGCGCGCCGGTGGGCGGGCAGGGTGAGCACGGGGATGATCCCGGCGCGCAGCAGGCCGAACAGCACCGGAACGAACTCGGGGACATTGGGCAGCTGCAGCACGACTCGATCGCCCGGCCGGATGCCCAGGGCGAGGAGTCCGTGCGCCATCCGGTCGGCCGCTAGATCGAGCGCCGCGTAGGAGGTCTCGGCGTCGCCCAGCAGCGCCGGTCGATCGGGCCACTGCCGGGCCGCGTCGCGCAGGAGTTCGCCCAGCGGCCGGCCCGCCCAATATCCGGCCTGCCGGTACTGCTCGGCCAGGTCGTCGGGAAACGGGACGAAGCCGTCGCGATGGTCCGTGGCGGTCGATGCGGTCGATGTCCCCGCGAAGGCGGTCGTTGTCTCGGCGGATGCACTCGATGTCACAGCTCTGACCTCCGACTAGTAAGGGTGACCTTGCATAGGTTAGGCAACCCTATCTCAATGGGTTACTCTGCTGTCGAAGGACATCCGAATTCCGGATCGGCAGCGGCCATCCCCTCCCTCGAACAAGGAGTACCAGCGGAAATGGAGTCACCCCAGGGGTCAGTGGCGAGCATCGCCCGGGACGAGATCCGCACCGCCATCGCCGGCCACCTCGGCCTCGACCCCGCCACCATCCCCGACCACGCCGACCTCATCGAGCTCGGCCTCGACTCCATCCGCACCATGAAACTCGCGGGTTCCTGGCGCAAACGCGGCCTGTCCGTCAACTTCGCCCAACTCGCCGCCGAACCCACCGTCGCCGCCTGGCACCGCCTCCTCGGCGGGGCGGGATCGAATACCCCCGCAGGCGACGGTGCCGCACCGACGGTGAATCCGGCCGCCGCCCAGGATGATTCGGGTGTATCGAGCCCGGAGCGCGTACCGAGTGGCCGCTCGGCCGCGCGCGATGTGATCGGCGACGCGGTGGTGCTCGGCGCGACCCGCGATGCGGTACCGGCCGGCGCGAATCAGGTTGTGGCCGCGGGCACTGCGACCGGAGCTGCGAGAACGGATAGCGAGGAGGCGGTCGCCTGGGCGGATGACGGGAGTCCGTTCGGGCTGGCACCGATGCAGCACGCGTACTGGGTCGGGCGGGGCGAGGGGCAGGAGCTCGGGGCGGTAGCGGCTCATCTCTATGTCGAATTCGACGGGGCCGGTGTCGATCCAGAGAAGCTGGCGGTGGCGGTTGAGAGGCTGGTGCGGCGGCATCCGATGTTGCGGACGCGGTTCCTGCCCGACGGGACCCAGCAGACGCTGGAGCGACCGGGGCGGGACGTCTGGAGTGTCACCGACCTTCGCGCGGCGGCCGCCGAATCGGTGGAGCGGACGCTGGAGGCGTTGCGGGAGCGCCGGACTCATCAACTCATGGCGGTGGAAGACGGTCAGGTCGTCGATATCGCACTGACCCTGCTGCCGGACGGGCGCACCCGGCTGCACCTGGATGTGGACATGCTCGCGGCCGACGCCATGAGCTACCGGATCCTGGTGGCCGACCTGGCGCGGCTCTATCACGGCGAGCAATTGCCGCCGCAGCACTACACATTCCGGCAGTACCTGGCCGAACATGCCGGTCCCGCACCGGAACACACCGCCGATCGCGAGTGGTGGCAGCGGCGGTTGCCGGAACTGCCGGGCGCACCGGAACTTCCGCGCGCCTCGGCTCCCGTCGTGCAACCCAGCCGCGGAACGACATCGGGCGCACACCCGAGCCCCGAGGTGGCGGTGCAAACCAGCTCCGGTACGGCGCCCGAGACTGCCGTGCACGTGAGCACCAGCGCGGCCGCCGAGGCCGGTGTACCGCCGGCTCCCGGCCCGGCATCGGGTGCGGGAGAGCGGGCCGCGCGGACGGTGCGGCTGCATCGCTGGCTGTCGCCGGAGGCCAAGGCACGCATGTTCGCCGCGGCGCACGCGCGGGGGATCACCCCCGCGATGGCGTTGGCGTCGGTGTTCGCCGAGACCATCGGCGGGTGGTCGGCGCAGCGGCGGTTCCTGCTGAATTTGCCGCTGTTCCATCGGGAACCGGTGCATCCGCAGGTGGACGGGGTGGTGGGTGACTTCACCTCCTCGGTGTTGCTGGAGGTCGATGTAACCGAGCCGGCCACCGTCACCGACCGGGCCCGCGCCCTGCAACGCGAATTGCATGCCGCCGGAGCGCATTCCGGCTACCCGGGCCTCGAGGTGCTGCGCGACCTGGGCCGTCTGCGCGGCGAACCGGTGCTGGCCCCCATCGTCTACACCAGCGCCATCAATCTCGGCGAACTGTTCGCCGACCAGGTCACCGCCACCTTCGGCGACCCGGTCTGGATCATCTCCCAGGGCCCGCAGGTGCTGCTCGATGCCCAGGTCACCGAGGTCCGCGGCGGCCTCCTGTTGAACTGGGACGTCCGCGCCGACGCCTTCCCGCCCGCCATGGTCGATACCATGTTCACCCGCTACATCGACGCCGTCCTGCGTCTGGCGGGCACCGGCGACACCGCCGAATTCCCGTGCGGCGTGGGGGCGGAGGCCGAGGCGGTCAGCGACCCATCGCCCGGTGCGGCGGCCGGGCCGACGACCACGCCGGTCGCCGCACCAGGCGATCCGACAGCCGCAGCACGCCATGCCGCGCCGCAGGGCGGCGATTCGGTCCGGGCGGATGTCCGCGACGCGGGGTGGGATGCCGAGGCGGCGGTGCGAATTCCGGTGGAGCAGGCGGTGGTTCGCGCTCGGGTGAACGGCACCGATGGTCCGGTGAGCGGGCGGGCGCTGCACAGTGGGCTGTTCGAGTTCGCCGCTGCGAATCCGGGTGCGTCCGCGGTCATCTGGGACGACGACCGCGCGGACGTATCCGGGGCACGGGTGCTGACCTATGGCGAGCTGGCCGGGCAGGCGCTCGCGGTGGCGGGCGCGTTGCGTGCGGCGGGGGTGCGGCCCGGAGATGCGGTCGCTGTGCAGTTACCGAAGGGGCCCGATCAGATCCTGGCTACCGCGGGTGTGCTGGCGGCCGGCGGCGTGTATGTGCCGATCGGGTTCGATCAGCCCGCGGCGCGCCGGGACGAGATCGTGCGGATCGGTGCCGTGGTGGCGGCGGTGTCGGCCGGGGCGGAGGTCACCGGGGTGCCGACGCTGGCGCTGAACGAGGCGCGACGGTATCCGGCACCGTTGGCCGAGGCGGTGATTCCGGATCCGGAGGCCATCGCGTATGTGCTGTTCACGTCGGGGTCGACGGGCCAGCCGAAGGGCGTGGAGGTGCCGCATCGGGCGGCGATGAACACCATCGACGACCTCAACGAGCGGTTCGGGATCGGCGCTGACGATCGGGCGCTCGCCCTGTCGGCGTTGGAGTTCGACCTGTCCGTCTACGACATCTTCGGCCTGCTGAGTGCCGGGGGTGCGGTCGTCGCGCTGGATGAGGGACAGCGCGGCGAGCCGGGCCGGTGGGCCGAAATGATTCGGCGCCACCGGGTTTCGGTGGTCAACTGTGTCCCCAGCCTGCTGGACATGCTGCTGGAGGCGGCGGCCGGGAAACCTGTGCATAGTTTGCGCATGGTCGTTCTCGGCGGCGACCGGGTGGACGTGGCGCTGCCCGGACGGCTCGCCGCGGTGGCCCCGGACTGCCGGTTCGCCGGACTGGGCGGGGCCACCGAGGCGGCCATCCACTCCACCATCTGTGAAGTGGTGAATGCCGGAGTGCCGCAGGAGTGGTCGGCCGTCCCGTACGGCACTCCGCTCCGTAATGTGCGCTGCCGTGTGGTCGGGCCGTCGGGGCAGGACTGCCCGGACTGGGTCACCGGCGAGCTGTGGATCGGCGGCGCGGGCGTGGCCGCCGGATACCGCGGCGACGCCGCGCGCACCACCGACCGGTTCGTCACCCACGAGGGCCTGAACTGGTATCGCACCGGCGATCTCGCGCGGTACCTGCCGGACGGCTGCCTGGAGTTCCTGGGCCGCGCCGACCATCGGGTCAAGATCCGCGGGTATCGCGTGGAACTCGGCGAGGTGGAGAGCGCCCTGCGCGCCCTGCCGGGCGTGCGGCACGCCATCGCGGCGGTGATCGGCGCGTCCGCACCGAAACTCGCGGCGGTCGTGGTGGCGGGCGACGGCGTCGCCCTCGAGGGCCCGGCCCTGCTGGCGTCGGCCGCGGACCTGCTGCCCGCCTACATGATTCCGTCCAGGGTCGAGCTCCTGGGCGAGCTGCCCTTCACCGCGAACGGCAAGCCGGACCGCAAGGCCATCGCGACCCTGCTGACCGCGGGTGAACGGGACGGCGAATTCATCGCTCCCCGAACCGATACCGAGCGCGCGGTGGCCGATATCGTCGCCACGGTGCTGGGCCGCGAGCGGGTCGGGGTGACCGACGACTTCTTCGCCCTCGGCGGCGATTCGGTGCTGGCGACCGCGGTCGTCGCGCGCGTGCGGGATTGGCTGGATTCCCCGGACACCGTGGTCGCCGACTTCTTCGCGGCCCGCACGGTCGCGGGACTGGCCCGCCGCCTGCTGGATCGTGAGGAGCGCGCCGGCGCGGCCGGCCGGCTGGACGAAGTGGCCCGCCTCTACCTGGAGGTGGCCGCCATGTCCGACGACGAGGTCCTCGCCCTGTCCTGAAATGCCCGATCCCCTCCCACGACTCTGTCACCGCCGTGCTCGGTGACGGTGGTGACGGTGTTCGCGGCGGTCACCATGCCGGACTCGGGCCGAGGCCGCTGGTGATGTGGTGCTTCGGCAATCCGGCGCGCACCAAATCCGGCGCAGACCAAGGGCCACAATCCACCAGACCACCGGGACATTCCGGCGGGAACCCTGTTTCCAGATCGGCACCAGAACGCCCGGCAAACCCGCGCGTAGCAGCGTGCCATGGTCGCGGACGCTACCGCTCGAGCAGGTCACCGTGTTAGAACGCGAGGCGGACACGGCGCGCCGGAGAACCCTCGGGAGGCGTCGGCAAATTCCGAATCCCGGAGCGGTTCGCGCCGACATCAGACGAGCACGCCGCCGCGCCCCTAGACTCGACCCCGTGAGTGGTTGGGACATCTCCGACATCCCCGATCAGGCGGGCCGGACGATCATCGTGACCGGCGCCAACAGCGGGCTGGGCGCCGTCACCGCGCGTGCGCTCGCCGGCGCCGGGGCGCGCGTGATCATGGCGTGCCGAAATGAGGTCAAGGCGCGGGCCGTCGCCGACGAGATCGGCCCCAATGCCCAGGTGCGCCGGCTGGATCTGGCCGACCTGACCTCGATCCACGAATTCGCCGACTCCGTCGACGGCGCCGACGTGCTGATCAACAATGCGGGCGTGATGGCGGTGCCGCTCAAGCGCACCGCCGACGGCTTCGAAATGCAGATCGGCACAAACCATCTCGGTCATTTCGCGCTGACCGGGCTGCTGCTGGACAAGATTCGCGACCGGGTGGTCACGCTCTCGAGCGGCATGCACGCCATCGGCCGCATCGATCTCGAGGATCTCAACTGGGAGGGGCGCTCCTATCAGCGCTGGGCCGCCTACGGGCAGTCCAAGCTGGCCAATCTCATGTTCGCGCGGGAACTGCAGCGCCGCCTGACCGCCGCCGGATCCACCAAGGTCTCGGTGGCCGCGCATCCCGGCTACGCCGCGACCGAGCTGCAGGGGCACACCGAGTCCCTGTACGACGCGCTCATGTCCATCGGCAACCGGCTGTTCGCGCAGAGCGCCGAAATGGGCGCGCTGCCAACGCTGTTCGCCGCCACCTCGGAGGTCGAGCCGGGTGGCTTCTACGGCCCGACCGGGCTGCGCGGCATGCGCGGCTACCCCGGGCCCAGCACCTCCACCGCCGCCTCCAAGGACGAGGTGACCGCGCGGCGGCTGTGGGAGCTGTCCGAGCAACTGACCAAGGTCACCTATCCGTTCGTTCGCCGCTGACCCGGAGGCCGGGGAAATGAGCATTCCATTCGACCGGCGGGATCAGCTCGACAAGATCCAGCAGGGACTGCTGCCGGGTGAACAGATCCTGGCCGTGTACGACGCCATCGGGGTGGGCACCGGATTCCTGGGGCTCACCGACCGGCGGGTCGTCATCCAGGACAACTCGTTCGTCGGGAAGAAGATCGCCATCACGAGCATCCCGTACGCGCGGATCTCGAGCGTCAGCATCCTGACCAACAAGTCGTTCGCGGGACAGTTCTTCTCGTCCGGGCATATCGCCATCAGCACCGGGCACCACATCTACGAGGTGGAGTTCCGGGGCGACGACAAGACGCGCCACGTGCACGATGTGATCCTGCACTACATCCTCCGCTGACCTGGTCCGTCCCAGCCTGTGAGATGCCCATCTCATCGATGGTGTCCCACGCCACACGCACGATTCGGGATCTCTGGTACAGTCCGGGACATGCAGCGTACGTATTTCTGGTTTAGCCAGCCGGCCCCGGGTGGGTCGCGCGGCGTGAACCTGCGCTGACATCCTCCACCCCGAGCCGGACGAAAACAGACCGGCTCGAAGGGGTTTCGAACAACTCTCCGTGGGTCGGCCTGGGACAGGAAACCCACCCATGACTACCACCGCCGATCTCGAACGGCATGCCGATCTGGACGATCAGCGCACGCTCAGCGTGAGCCCGCTGCGGTCGCCCCGTGAGATCCGTGCCGCCCACCCGATCGACGACACCCTCGCCGACATCGTGCGCGCCGGCCGCAAGGTCACCGTCGACGTGCTCAACGGCTCCGACGACCGCCTGATGGTGATCGTCGGCCCGTGTTCGGTGCACGATCCCGACGCCGCCATGGACTACGCGCGCCGGCTCGCCGCCAAGGCCGCCGAGCTGGACGACCGGCTGCACGTGGTGATGCGCGTCTACTTCGAGAAGCCGCGCACCACGCTCGGCTGGAAGGGTCTCATCAACGACCCGCACCTGGACGGCAGCTTCGACATCAACACCGGCCTGGACCTGGGCCGTCGCCTGCTGGTCGACATCACCGCGCTCGGGCTGCCGGTCGCGTGCGAGTTCCTGGACCCGATCACCCCGCAGTACATCGCTGACCTGGTCGCCTACGGTGCGATCGGTGCGCGGACCGCGGCCAGCCAGGTGCACCGGCAGCTGTCCTCGGCGCTGTCCATGCCGGTCGGCATCAAGAACGGCACCGACGGCGACGTGCAGGTCGCGGTGGACGGCGTGCGCGCCGCGGCCGCCTCGCACGTCTTCCCCGGCACCGACCTGGACGGGCGTTCCGCGCTCATCCGCACCGCCGGCAACCCGGACTGCCACGTCATCCTGCGCGGCGGCAGCAACGGCCCCAACTTCGACGCCGCCTCCTGCGCGGAAGCCCTGCTGCGCCTGGAGAAGTCCTCGCTGCCGCAGCGGCTGGTCGTGGACGCCTCGCACGGCAACTCCAACAAGGACCACAACAAGCAGGTCGACGTCGTCACCGATCTCGCCGAGCGCATCGCGGCGGGTGAGGACACCGTGGTCGGTCTCATGATGGAGTCTTTCATTGTGGCGGGCCGCCAGGACCTCACCCTCGGCCACCCGGAGGAGCTCACCTACGGGCAGTCCATCACCGACGCCTGCATCGACTGGGACACCACTGCGGCCCAGCTCGACCGGCTCGCCGACGCCGTCACCCGCCGCCGCGAGGCCCGCGGCTAGGCGGCCCGGCCACCTGACCAGCACCCGCTCGTCGCAAGTTCGCCTCGCGCGGAACGAGTCCGGCGTGCACACTGTGTTCGGCGCACACCCAGTCCGGCGGGTGTGCGCCGAACACCCTTCCGGGTGTGTCAGACACCCTCGGGCCAGTGCGGGCTGGGTGTCGCGGGGTCGTCGCGCAGGCGACCCGCCACCCAGGTGTCGCGGCGGACGCCGCGCTGGAGCGAGCCGCCGCGCAGCAGCCCCTCGTAGTGGTAACCGGCGCGGCGGGCCACTGCCGCGGAGGCGTGATTGCCGGCGAAGGCACGCCACTCCAGTCGCTCGAAGGCCAGCCCGGCGGGATCCAGACCCGCCGCGGTGACCAGGAGCGCGGCCCGCGTCATCAGGCCCTCGCCGCGGGCGGCCGGGGCGAGCCAGAAACCGATCTCGGCGGTATCCTCGTCCCGCCGGCGATTGGGCAGGGTCAGGCCGATCATGCCGATCACGGGCCCGTCCGCGGCGCGGCGCAGCGCCCAGGTGGGGCTGCGGGTGGCCCAGCCGGGGCCGACGATGTCGTAGATGAACTTCTCGGCGTCGGCGCGGTGATACGGGACCGGCATGGTGGTCCAGGCGCCGATGGACGGTTCCTGACACAGGGCCGTGATGGCGTCGATGTCGGAAACTGCGGGCGGCGACAGCCGGACCACGCCGTCGGAGAGAAATTCCGCGTCCATGCGGTCATGCTGTCACGGAAACGTGCGCGGGCACAGTGGGTTCTGGCCACCGGGGCGGTGGCGAGGCTGTCGGAGCCCGGCCGTAGGATCGATCCGATGGTTGCCGCTCTCCTTGCCGACTTGTTCGAAACGCATCGGCCGCATCTGCTGTCGGTGGCCTACCGGCTCACCGGCAGTATCAGCGACGCCGAGGACGCGGTGCAGGAGAGCTGGTTGCGGCTCGCGGTGGCCCGCCAATCCGAGATCGAGGATTTGCGTGCCTGGCTCACCACGGTGGTCAGCCGCATCTGCCTGGACCGGCTGCGCAGCGCCGCGGTCCGGCGGGAAAAGTATGTGGGGCAATGGCTCCCGGAGCCCGTGGTCACCGCGGTGACGCCCTCCAGCGCCCCGGACCCGCTGGCGGCCGTGGTGCGCAAACAGGAATTCCGATTCGCCGCCCTCGTGGTGCTGGATACGCTGACCCCGCCGCAACGTGTGGCATTCGTTCTGCACGACGGCTTCTCGCTGCCGTTCAGCGAAATCGCCGACATCCTGGGCATTTCCGTGGACTCCGCACGGCAGCTGGCCACCCGGGCCCGCAAGGCGGTGGCGGCCGCGCCCGCACCGGTCACCGACGACGAGCACAATGCCGCGGTGCAGCGACTGCTCGCCGCGCTGGGCAGCGGCGACGTCGACGCCATCGTGGCGGCGCTGCACCCGGACGTGCGTACCGTGGGCGACGGTGGCGGCGCCGTGTCCACCGCCATCAATGTGGTTGCGGGCGTGGACAAGAACGTCCGCCTCTGGCTGGGTCTGTGGCGCCGATTCGGGCTCTTCGACGCCGACCACATCGGACCCGCCCGGCAGCTCGAACCGGTCCTGGTCAACGGGCAGTGGGGAATTCTCGCGCACGCGATCCCGGCCCGGAACGGGTCCACCGGGAACCCGCAGCGCGTATACGCCTTCACCGTGTGGGAGGGCCGGGTGTGGGGCGTCTACGACGTGGTGAACCCTGCCAAGCTGATGGGCATCCGGCTGCCGCAGTGAAACGCGGCCGTGGTTGTGAGGTAACTCACCGTCGAAGGCCGTTTTCGCCGATGGATTAGGCTCCGGACATGCCGCGCATTCCCACCGTCGCCCGACTGCAGCCCTTCGCGTCGACGATCTTCGCCGAGATGACCGAGCTCGCCGTGCGCCACGGCGCGGTCAACCTCGGTCAGGGTTTTCCGGACAGCGACGGCCCCGCGAGCATGCTCGAGGTGGCGCGGCAGGCCATCGCCGACGGATTCAACCAGTACCCGCCCGGCCGCGGCGTGCCAGCCCTGCGGCAGGCCATCGCCGCCGACCGCGCCCGTCGCTACGGCACCCACTACGACCCGGACACCCAGGTGCTGGTCACCGTCGGCGCCACCGAGGCCATCGCGGCCACCGTGCTCGGACTGGTCGAACCCGGCGAGGACGTGGTGCTCATCGAGCCCTACTACGACTCCTACGCCGCCGCCATCGCGCTGGCCGGGGCGCGGCGCCGCACCGCGCGCCTGGTGCCCGACGGCGACGGCTTCGCCCTCGACCTGGACAGTCTGCGCGCCGCCATCACCCCGAAAACCCGGCTGCTGCTGGTGAATTCGCCGCACAATCCGACCGGGACCGTGCTCTCGCGCGCCGACCTCACCGCCATCGCGGACATCGCCATCGAACACGACCTGTACGTCATGTCGGACGAGGCGTACGAGCACCTCTACTACGACGGGCACGAGCACATCAGCCTGTCCACCCTGCCCGGCATGTTCGAGCGCACCATCGTGATCTCCAGCGCCGCCAAGACATTCAGCGTCACCGGCTGGAAGATCGGCTGGGCCTGCGCGCCCGCGCCGCTGCTGGACGCGGTGCTCGCGGCCAAGCAGTTCCTCACCTTCGTCGGCGGCGGGCCGTTCCAGCCCGCGGTCGCGCACGCGCTGAACACCGAGCAGCAGTGGGTGGCCGCGCTGCGGGACACGCTGTCGGAGAAGCGGCTTCGGCTCTCGGCGGCGCTCGCCGACGCCGGGTTCGGGGTGAAGCGCAGTGACGGTACCTATTTCGTGTGCGCCGACATCACGCCGCTAGGCAAGCGCGGGGAGGCGGAGCGGACCGAGGCCTACGCCTTCTGCAAGGAGCTGCCCGAACGCCTCGGGGTGGTCGCGGTGCCGGTGAGCGTCTTCGCCGACGACAAGGCCGCCTGGAATCACCTGGTGCGCTTCACCTTCTGCAAGAAGGAGGAGACCATCGCCGAGGGTGTCCGCCGCCTGCGCGCGGGCCACACCGCCGACGTCGTCCGCTAGCGCCGGACCGCCGGATGGCTCCGGGTTCGGGGTCCAGATGGTGGTGAGTGGACCGTGACAGCGGGTGGGTGGGGCCCGGAGAATTGGCCGCGTGATCGAGACGAGTGCGGTGTTGGGGGTGGCTGCGGCGGCGCTGGGGCTGGTGCTCACGCCGGGGCCGAACATGATGTATCTGGTGTCGCGGACCGTGTCGCAGGGGCGGCGGGCCGGGCTGGTGTCGCTGGCGGGGGTGGCGGTCGGGTTCGGGGTGTATCTGGCGGCCGCGACCGCGGGGATCACCGCGGTGTTCGCCATGGTGCCGGCGCTGTATCTGACGCTGAAGGTGGCGGGGGCGGTGTACCTGCTCCATCTGGCGTGGAAGACGTTCCGGCCCGGCGGGGTTTCGCTGTTCACACCGACGGAGTTGCCCGCGGATCCGACGCGGCGGCTGTTCACCATGGGAGTCGTCACCAATCTGCTGAATCCGAAGATCGCCATCCTGTACATGGCGCTCATTCCGCAGTTCGTGGTGCCCGCGCACGGGCGGGTGTGGCTCCAGAGTCTGTGCCTGGGCGCGGTCCAGATCAGCATCGCCATCACGGTGAACGGGTTGATCGTGCTCAGCGCGGGCGCCATCTCGGCCTTCCTGGCGCGGCGGCCGCTCTGGCTGCGGGCGCAGCGGTTCGTCACCGGCTCGGTGCTCGGCGCCATGGCCGCGCTGGTGCTGTCGGACCGCACCCGCCCGCTTCCGGCCTGACCGAATCGGTCACCGACGCGGTGGCCCGCCGCGAATTCCCGCGGCGGGCAACGCCTCACGCACGCAGCGTGCCTGGGTAGAGGAACTCGTCGGCGGGGCGGTCGGTGCGGTCGAGCCAGGCGGTGAAGAAGTCCTTCAGGTCGTGGGGTGTGCGGCTCTGCACGAACGCGCGGAACTCGGGCATGGACGCATTGCCGTACTGGTGTCCCATGACGAAGTCGCGCATAGCCGGGAAGAAGGCGTCGTCACCCATGGTGCGGCGCAGGGCGTGCAGGAACAGCGGACCGCGGTAGTAGACCGAGGTGAATTCGCTGCCCTTGCCGGGGTTCTGGAGCGCTATCTCCCAGAACTTGGGATCGTCATGGTATTTCGCGACGGTCTCTCGGTACTCGGCGTCGACGTCCTTGCCGTCCTTGCGTTCCGGCCACAGGTAGTCGGCGGTGTAGCTGGCGAAGCACTCGTTCAGGCAGACGTCCGACCACTGCTTCACCGACATGGAGTCGCCCCACCACTGATGGGTGATCTCGTGCACCACGGTGTCCAGGTCGGTCCAGGGCGCGTAGATGGGCCGCGTCTGGGTCTCCAGCGAGAACTGCAGATCGGTGTCGACGTAGATGCCGCCCGCGGTGTCGAACGGGTAGGGGCCGTACAGCTGCTCCTGGAAGTCCAGGATCTCCGGCAACCGCGACTCCACCTCCCTGGCCTTCAACGCGTCCGGCGCGAACGCGCTCAGCAACGGAGTTCCATTGGCGCGCCGCTGTTCCAGGAACTGGAACCGGTCGATGGCGACGGTGGTGAGGTAGCCCGCCACAGGCTGGCGCATCTCCCAGGAGACCGTACGGTCCGCGCCCTGCACGGTGTCGGACACCTTGTCGCCGTTGGACATCACCTCCCACTCCTGCGGCACGGTGGCGTGCAGCGTGAAAGTCGCCTTGTCCAAGGGCGTGTCGTTGAGCGGATACCAGGCGCTCGCCGAATGCGGTTCGCCCGCAACGAAAGCTCCGCCACTGGGCGAGAACACCCACCCCTCGCCGTCGGTGCCGGTCACCGCGCCCGCGTACTGCACCTGCACGGTGAACGGCAGGCCGGGCAGCAGCGGGATCAGCGGCGTGACGACCAGTTCGTGCTCATCGGTGCGGTCGAACCAGGCCGGCAGGTTGTCGACCGTCACCTTGGAGATCTGCGGCCCGTTGTAATCCAGGTTGAAGGTCCGCAGCGCCTGTGTGGCCACCGCGTCGATCCGGGTCGACCCGGTCAGCTGATGGAACGGCGGATCGTAGGAGATGGTGACGTCGTAATGGTCGGCGTGATAGCCGCCATTGCCGTCCATCGGATAGTAGGGATCGCCCAGCCCCGGCGAGCCGGCGAATGGGTCACCCGAATCCGCCTGCGCGGGAGCCATATTCGCGCCCGCCAGCAATACCGCCCCCACCGCCAGGTACCGCCAGTTCCGCCTCATGCGCTGCACCGACCCCTTTCCGCGCCGACCGCCGACCAGCCCGATGCTAATCCGCGCATCCGTCAGTTACCGCTGCCCGACACGGCAACGCTCGCGCCCAGTCCGATGATCATCACTCCGCCCGCGGCGCCGACCACCTCCAGCCGCTTGGGCGACCGGGCGAACCAGTTCCGCGCGGTACCCGCAAGCAGGGCGTAGACCGAGTCCGAGATCAACGCGACCACCAGGAACAACCCGCCCAGGATCAGCATCTGCGCCGGGACCGCACCCGCCTTCGGTGCCACGAACTGCGGCAGCACCGCGGAGAAGAAGATGATGGCCTTCGGATTGGTGAGCCCGACCAGCACCGCCTGGCGCAGCACCCGGCCGTTCTCCATGGGTTCGACCTTCGCCTCGAAGGCCTCGCGCAGCGAACGCCGTTGCCGGACGGCCTGGATGCCCAGGTAGATCAGGTACAGCGCGCCGGCCAGCTTCACGATCGAGAGCGCGATGGCCGAGGCGGCGAGAACGGCGCCCAGCCCGGCGGCCACCAGGCCCAGGACCACCATGATGCCGGCCGAATGGCCCAGTACCGACAGCAGTGCCGCGCGCCGCCCGTAGGTCAGCGCCCGGCCGATCACGAAAAGCACGCCGGGACCGGGGATTATGACAATGACAATGGATGCGACGAGAAACGCCAGCATATTCGCGGCGGGAATCATCGGATCATTCTATTTTCAACGGCCGCGCCTGTCGCCCGGATTGTTGCCTGTCGCCCGGATTGTTCAGCCGCGCAGTTCTTCCGGCAGCTGCTGCGGGTCCAGCAGCAGGCGCTTGGCATCCGCGCCGCGCACCTTGGTGGCCAGGTCCAGATTGTCGGTGAGCAGCTTCCACTCCACCTCGTGGATGGCCCCGCGGGCGCGCTCGATGATGTTCAGATCCCGGGTGCCCCAGGCAATGGGCATGGCGCTCACCGACTGCCACAGATCCCCGACGGGGCCGGGCGCGCGGTCCACCCGCACGGTCACCGCGGGCACGCGCTCCCCGGCCCGGGCCCGATGCCCGGGTAGTGAGCGGACCGTGCGGGTCACCAGCGCGTAGCGCGGCCCCGCGGTATTCGGCTTGGCCAGATCGACCAGGGCCAGCAGGGTGGCCCCGTTCCCGTGGGTCTCCGACACCACCGCGGGCACCAGATCGCCGGCGGCGTACAGCTTGTCCACCCGGCCGCGATGCGGCGTCCAGTACCCGATGAACAGCGCGGTCACCGCGGCGAGCAGGAACGCCACTGCCAGCAGCCACGACCAGGGGTGGTTCACCCAGATCAGGAATGCGGTGCCCAGTCCCAGCCCGATGGCCGCGCTGTACGCCCAGATGCGAAGCCGCCGCAGGTACGCCACGACCTCGTTGACCGCCCGGGCATGGTCGCGATCCACCGCGAATTCGAAGCGCCGCACGTGCGTCCCTCCCGCCTTATGGAGGCTCTTCCTCCACTTATCCTATCGTCGGCCCCAGCAGGTCGTCCGCATCGGTGATGCGATAGGCATACCCCTGCTCCGCCAGGAAACGCTGCCGGTGCGCGGCATACTCGGCGTCCAGCGTGTCACGTGCGACCACGGAATAGAAGTGAGCTTGGCCGCCATCGTGTTTGGGGCGCAGCAGCCGCCCGAGCCGCTGCGCCTCCTCCTGCCGCGACCCGAATGTGCCCGAAACCTGCACCGCCACCGAGGCTTCCGGTAGGTCGATGGAGAAATTGGCCACCTTCGACACCACCAGCACCGGGATCTCGCCGCGGCGGAAGGCGTCGAAGAGCTCCTCGCGCTCCCTGGTGCGGGTGGAACCCTGGATGACCGGGGCGTTCAGGTGCTCGCCCAGCTCGTCCAGCTGATCCAGGTAGGCCCCGATCACCAGGCTCGGCGCATCCTGGTGCCGGGCCAGAATCGATTCCACCACCGGCAGTTTCGTGCGCGCGGTGGAGCACAGCCGGTAGCGCTCCTCCGGCTCGGCGGTCGCGTAGGTCATGCGCTCGGTGTCGGTCAGGGTGACCCGCACCTCGATGCAGTCCGCGGGCGCGATCCAGCCCTGCGACTCGATGTCCTTCCACGGCGCGTCGTAGCGCTTGGGGCCGATCAGCGAGAACACATCGCCCTCACGGCCGTCCTCGCGGACCAGGGTGGCGGTCAGCCCGAGCCGGCGGCGCGACTGCAGGTCCGCGGTCATGCGGAAGACGGGGGCGGGCAGCAGATGCACCTCGTCGTAGATGACCAGGCCCCAGTCCCGGCTGTCGAAGAGCTCGAGATGCCGGTACTCGCCCTTGGTCTTGCGGGTGATGACCTGGTACGTGGCAATGGTGACCGGGCGGATCTCCTTGCGCTCACCGGAGTATTCGCCGATCTCGTCCTCGGTCAGCGAGGTGCGGGCCAGCAGCTCGCGCCGCCACTGCCGCCCGGCCACGGTATTGGTGACCAGGATCAGCGTGGTGGCCTTGGCCATGGCCATGGCCGCCGCGCCCACCATGGTCTTGCCCGCGCCACAGGGCAGCACGACCACGCCGGACCCACCCGCCCAGAAGGATTCCGCGGCCATTTCCTGGTAGTCGCGCAGGTGCCAGTCGCTGGACTCGTAGTCCAGGTTGATCTCGTGGGCCTCGCCGTCCACGTATCCGGCGAGATCCTCGGCGGGCCAGCCGATCTTGAGCAGCATCTGCTTGATGCGCCCGCGTTCGGACGGATGCACGACCACCGTGTCGTCGTCGAGGCGCGCGCCCAGCATGGGCTGAATCTTCTTGTGCCGCAGCACTTCTTCCAGCACCGCGCGGTCCAGGCTGACCAGCACCAGCCCGTGCGCGGGATGCTTGACCAGCTGCAACCGCCCGTAGCGGGCCATGGTGTCGACAATGTCCACCAGCAGCGGCTGCGGCACCGCGTACCGGCTGAAGCTGACCAGCGCGTCCACCACCTGCTCCGCGTCGTGCCCGGCCGCGCGGGCGTTCCACAGCGCGAGCGGCGTCACCCGATAGGTGTGCACATGCTCGGGCGCGCGCTCCAGTTCCGCGAACGGCGCGATGGCCTGACGCGCCGCATCGGCCGACTCGTGGTCGACCTCCAGCAGCAGCGTTTTGTCGCTCTGCACGATGAGTGGACCGTCGGTCACGACACCTCCTGGCTTTGTCCGGGCCCGAATGGGCCTGGTCCATTCTCCAGGAAGCCACCGACAATGCCACGTGACCTGCGTCCTTTTCGCTCAGGGCGCGCGTGACCGGCCGCGATACGGCCGGTCGATCTCGCGAAAAACGGTCAAGACCCGAGTTTCAGTGGCTACGATCACAAAACTTGGACGAATGTCCATTTGGACGATTGACCTGAAAGAACCGAACAGGGATGCCGATACACAGGACCATCACGGCCCGGATCGGGCGCGGGCGCGGGCGCTGGATCCGCGGACTGCTCACCGCGGCACTGGCGGGTGCGCTGATCGCGCCCGCCGTCGCCCAGGCCGCGCCCGAGGGCTCCACGCTCGCGCGACTCCACACCGACGGCGCGCGGTTCGTCGACGACAGCGGGCGGGTCGTCCTGCTGCACGGCGTCAACAATGTCGACAAGGTGCCACCCTTCATCGAACCCGGCGACGGCATCACCGTCACCGCCGACGATGCGGCGCTGCTCGCGCGCCACGGGTTCAACACCGTGCGCCTCGGCGTCTCCTTCGATGCGCTCATGCCGACCAAGGGCGTGGTCGACACCGCCTACCTCGACCGCGTCGCCGGCGTGGTGGACACCTTGGCGCAGTACGGGATTCACACTCTGCTCGACAACCACCAGGACGGACTCTCGACGATCTGGGGCGGCAACGGCTTTCCCGAATGGGCCATCCACGCGCGGCCCAGCAGCCTGGAGCCCAATGTCGGCTTCCCGTTCTACTACCTGATGCCCAGCATGAACTCCGGCTGGGACGAGGTCTGGAACAACACCTACGGAGTGCTCGACTACCTGGGTGACGCGCTCGGGGCGCTCGCGGCGCGGGTGAGCGGGCACCCGGGCGCGCTCGGCATCGAACTGCTGAACGAGCCGTGGCCGGGCACGGCCTTCCTGTCCTGTTTCCCGAACGGCTGCCCGGGCTTCGACGTCAAATACCAGGCGGCCATGCAGAAGCTGACCGATGCCGTGCGCGGCCGCAACGGCGACCTCATGGTGATGTGGGAACCCAATGTCACCTGGAACGAGACCATGCCCACCAACCTGGGCAAGAATCCGCCGATCAGCGCGCCCGACATCGCCTTCGCGCCACACGACTACTGCATCCCGAGTCAGCTCGCCATCTATTCGGGGCTGCCGACCTTTCTCCGCGGTCTGTGCCCGGTGCAGCAGGCCAAGACCTGGAGCAATATCGACGCCTTCACCGCCCGCACCCAATTGCCCACCCTGGTCACCGAATTCGGTGACGGCGACGCGACCGTGCTCGGCAATACCCTGAGTCGCGCCGACGAACGCTTCGTCAGCTGGCAGTACTGGACCTACACCACGCGGTTCGGCGCAGGCGCGCCGAAGCCGGACCCGTTCCTCGGAGATGTCGGCAAGCAGTTGGTGCGGACCTACCCGCAGGCCACCGCCGGAACACCGGGCCGGATGATCTTCGATCCCGGCACCGGCGACTTCGCCTACCGGTACACCCCCCGACCGGCGAGCGGGCCGACCGAGATCTATGTGTCCGATGTGCACTATCCGGACGGGTACGCGGTACGGGTCGACGGCGGCCATGTCACCTCCGCGGCGGGTGCCCGGGTGGTGACGGTGGAGGCGGACGCATCGACGCCGGTGACCGTCTACGTCAACCGGCCGGGGTCGAAGGGCGCGACCGTGCCCAGCGGTCCGATCGGGACGGGTTCGGCCGACAGTGGTTCGGCCGGCGGCTCCTCCGACAGTGGTTCGGCCAGCGGTTCGGCGGGCACCGGGTCGGGGGCCGGTTCGGCGCGGTGATGCGCGAAACCCGTTGATGTGCTTATGTAACGAGTTGAGGGTGGGGTGCGACACAGGGCGCAGGGACATCGTTGGACCTGCGCCCAGTTTGATCCGATCGAGAGGTATAGACCGTGAACGCCTTCAGCCTGCAATTGCTCAATGCCCTCCCCACCATCCTCGTGAACCTCTCGTGGCTGGGCATGCGCGGGCTGTCCATGCTGCACTGAGAAACTCATACAGTCCTGATATAACCCCCATGTCGGATGCGGGTATGGGCGGCACACAGGTATTCTCACCGCGTTCACAGCCGTGAATTGTTCGGTGAGAAAGGTTTTCGCTAGTGAAGTTCGCAGGAACGAGGACGCTGGTGCGCCTCGTACTCGCCCTCGTGGCGGTGGCCGTGGCCGTGCTGGCCGTTTCCGGCTGTTCGATGCTCAAGGACGCCAGTAAGTCCGACACCGCCAAGTCCAAGGTGGGTGACTGCATCAATGTCATCGAAGGCTCGGCCACCGACTCGAAGACGACGCCCGTCGACTGCTCCGACCAGAAGGCGGTGTACAAGGTCGCGGCGGTCTACGACAAGAAGACCGACTGCAAGGAAGAGGAGACCTCCTACGAGGAGACCCTCAATGGCGGCACCACCGCGTTCCTGTGCCTGAGCCCGAACTTCAAGGAGGGCGCCTGCTACAACGAGAGCCCGTCCACCGGCTACAAGTACGTGGCGTGCACGGCTCCCGAGGCGTCCTTCAAGGTGCTCAAGCGGATCGAAGGCCAGGACGACGAATTCGCCTGTGACGCCAACACCGCCACCAGCTTCCGCATCATTCACGACCCGAAGACCACCTTCTGCCTGGGCAGCCCGAAGGGGTAGCCCGACGCTCGGGACTTTCGGCCCGGTTCACGGACGGCATGACGAATGTCGTTCGGGTACCGGGCTTTTCCTGTTCCAGGGCGACCGAGTCCGCTATTCGACCAGGGCGACGGACGCGATGCGGTGCAGCGTGAAGTGACGGACCGCGCCGGTGACCGGATCCAGGGCGTCGAGCTGGCCGCCGCCGACCTTGAGGGGTTCGACCACGCGCTGGGTGGCGATGCCCTGGGCGTCCACGTAACCGATGTGGACGGGGCGGCGGGTGCGGGCGGCCAGCTGCAGCAGGTTGAGGGTGGCGGCGGTGCTGGTGCGGGAGCCGTCGGAGCGCACCGCCCGGCCGGGGCGGGCATTGGCGGCGCGTTCGCCCGCGCGGAGTTCGGCGACCAGGGACTGGAGCTGTTCGGTGCTCGGCGGGTTGGGCCGCCAGTTGGGGCGCTGCTGGCCCCGCGCGGCCAGGCGGGCCCCGCGAGGACGCAGGTCGACGATGGCGCCGGACGAATCCTCGCCCGCCGGACTGAAACCGGCGGCGCGCAGCCGCCCCAGCACCTCGCCCAGCGGCGCCTGCGAGATGGCGACGGTCGGGGCCACGGCGCGCAGCGCGAGTTCACCGGCCACGGGGGCTGCCAGCACCTCCGCCAGCAGCGTCGGGTCCTCACTGCGAACGAAGCTCTGCGCCATGCCCGCGCGCAGGCGGCCGTGGCGGCGGGCCACATCGTCGATGAGATAGGTCAGCGACTGGGGGACCGGGGTGCGGGAGTGCGTGGTGAACAGGTTGTGCAGTTCCGCGGCCGTCGCGCCCGCGTCCAGCGCCCGGCGCACCGAGATCTCGCTGATGCGGTAAACCGTTGCGGCGCCCGCAGATTCGACATCGGCGACCATGGCTACCCGGTCCTGGAGTTCCGGGGCGAGCGGACCGGGCGCGATGACCGTCAGATCCGCCTGCACCAGGACGTGGTCCACCGGCTCCGGCAGCGCGATCGCCATCTCGGATTCGGCGTCCTCGGGAATGCCGTGCAGCAGGGCCCGGCCCGCCGAGGTGACGGCGCCGCGCGCCAGCAGCCCGAGCGCCTCGGCCTCGGCCAGCGTGTTCGCCACCGCCTCCAGCCGGTAGTGCCGTCGACGGCGCGGCTGCCGCCAGGCCAGGATCCGGCCCAGGGCGGCGGCGGAAACCTCGGTGCCGGGCGGGAATTCGGCCAGCGCGCCCAGCACGGCGTGCCGGTCGCGCACGGCGTGCGCATTCCGCAGCTCCGCCGACAGCGCGGCCAGGGGCTTGTCATTGGCGTCGCGCAGGCCGATCATCCACGGGAACCGGTCCAGGTCCAGCCAGGCCTGCGCCAGCACCGTCCAGCGGCGCGGCGGCACCACCGCGAGCCAGGCGTCGGCGGTGGTAGTGGGTGTCCAGTAGTCCTCGGCTCCGTCGGCGTCGGGCGCGGGCTCGGGAGTGCCCTTGTCGATCAGCCGGGCAGCGGTGAGGACTTCGGCCAGCAGGCCGACCCGGTTCTCGTCGATGCCGGTCTGCTTGGCGACGCGGCGCAGCTCGCGGACGCCGAGACCGCCGGAGCGCAGCACCGGGGCGGGTGACCCGCCCAGCGCGTCCAGGACGGCCGTGCTGTGCCGCAGTAGTTCTCCCACCTCGCCCGCGGCCACCGCATTGATGTCGGCAGGGGCGTGCTTGGTCGAATCCGGGTGCGGCGGCACCAGCGCGTGCGGATCGCTGACCGGCTCGTTGCGCAGCACCTGTCCGACCGAGACCGGCAGCTCCACGGTCTCCTCGTCGATCCAGTTCAGCAGTCGATGCGCCAGCAGCCGCTGCACCGGGCGCTCGGAGGGGGTGCCGGGCGCGGCATCGCGGGTGCGTCCGCGCGGACCGGTGCCGGCCAGTTTCTCCAGCAGGGTCCGCTCCTGCGGAGTCGACGCGGCCAGGGCCGCGGTGATCTCGGGTTCGGTGAGCGCGTCCGGCAGTTCGGTGGTGCTGCCCAGCGGCCACGGCAGCGCCTCCTGGGCGGCGGGCGTCACACGCAGGGCGGTATCCGGGCCCCAGACGAGGGCGCGGGCGCGCAGCTTCTGTAGCGCGGCATTGACCGTGGCCGCCGGAACCCGGTCCGACAGCAGCTTGCGCAGAGTCTTGGCGGGCAGCGGCACGCCGCGGCCGCCGTCTCCGGCTCCTTGCACCACAAGGGTTTCGATGACGGCGAAATCGAGGGTGTCCAGCTCGTCGCCCGCGCGCAGCACCGAGGCGCGCTGTTCGGTGCGCGCGGCCAGCACGGCCATCGAACCGGGCAGGGGGACGGCCAGATCGGGCCGCAGCTGCAGCAGCGTCACGAGATCCTCGTCGCTGCGCTTGGAAAGCCATTCGGCCAGAGTCACATCCGCGCGGACGGCGGATTTCGCGGACTTGGCGGGACGGGCGGGCGCGGTCGCCGATGTTGCGGGCGCGGAGGCTGATCCTGCGGGAGCGGAGCCCGGTTCGGTGGGCGCGGCCGCGTCGCCGGTCGTGGCTGGGGTGGGGAGGTCGGTCACTTCACCCGATCCATCGGGCAGCCGGCATGCCGGGCAATGCGCGGGCGCGGTTCATCGGGCACGGTGCGGACGCGGTTCAGCGGCCGCCGCGGCGACCAGGCGGTAGGTGGGGCTTCGGGCACTATGCCCGCCCCGCGGGCCTGGGGTCGTATGCGCGGCGGCCGCCCGGGAACGAGCGCCGTTAACCGCATGGTTGTCGGTCGTGCGTCGGATCAGCGGTTGACGATGGTGTGCGGGTGCACATAGGGCAGCTGATCGGCCGGCAGCGGGAACTCGGTGTCCTCGCCATACGGGGACAGGCCGCCGGATCGGGTCGACGAGAGTTCGGTGACCGCGTGATCGCCATTGGCCATGTCCGGCCAGCCATTGTCGACATAGGGTTTGTTCGATTTGTTCACCACGCGCCCATTCTGGCATGCGGCCACCGGGACCGCCCCCTCCGGCACCCGAAGTTTGCCCCCGCCACGGCGTTCCACCAGCAACCCCGGAAATCGAGAATGCCCCGCATCGGCATTGATGCGGGGCATTCCGAAGAGGGAACGGGTGCTACTGCGGCAGCAGGCCCTTGTTCGCCTCGAAGAAGTTCACGACGCCGGGGTCCAGCTTGGTGCCGTTGGCCTTGGTGGCGTTGAGGAAATCCAGTGCGGGCTGCGGGATCTGGACGCCCTGCGACTGGGCGACCGCGATGGCGCGGTCCACGGCCTGGAAGACCTCCTGGGTGCCGTCGGTGCCGGCGCCGGGGCCCGCCTGCTGCGGGTTCCACTGCGGGGTGTCCGAGGTCGCGGGCGCGGGGGCGGTCCGCGGAGTGGAACCACTGGTCAGGCCGAGGCTCGAGGAGCAGGAGGGCCAGGCGCCCCAGCCCTGCGTGGCGAGCACCTTCTCGGCGACCGCGATCTGCTGCTCGCGGGTGGCCTGGTTGGCGGTGGGGGCGTACTCGCCGCCGCCCGATGCGTTCCAGGTGCCGGGGGAGAACTGCAGCCCACCCTGGAAACCGTTACCGGTGTTGATGCCCCAATTGCCGCCGGCTTCGCACTGTGCGAGGCGATCCCAGTCGGAGTCGGGTGCCGCGCTGGCGTTACCTGCCATGGCCACTCCGGCGCCGCCGAGAGCGATGCCCGTCAGGGCAACCTTGGCGACAGTGCGGCCGGTGTTGGTCGGCTTGCGATGGCGTCCACTCATTTTCGGGTCTTTCCTCTCGTACGCGCCTGCGAGGCCGACTACCGGGGTCGAACTGAGAGGTCGTCCGGCCCGGCGCACTGGATGTGCGCTGTTCCTCGTCTTCGCCCCTTTTCTCCAGTTGGGGGTCCGGTACCCGCGGGGCGAAGTTCGGTGCGGCGGGCCGGTGGCGCCGGGCTGACCCGGCGAGGAAGACACTACGACGACCGCCGCCAAAAATCACCATTTGGTAACCGCCGTGTCTGTCCGGGTCGCTAACCGGTGCAAGGGGTTCCGGATGGCTTCTTCGCAGGTGGTCACGGCGAGTCCCCGCCGATAGGGGTCTGTCACCGCTCTGTGACCTTCTTGTTATGTGACGAAGATCACATGCATGCTCGGGTAACGAACTGGGCAATCTCCGTGTCGTCGCCCGCGTGTCGGCAGGCTCCCGATCCTGACCCGGACGGTCAGCGGGACCGGCGACCCGACCAGAGCGCGTAGACCACCGAGAGCAGGAAACCCAGCGGCGCGCACATGGCGAGCAGATACAGCCACAGGCCCGGCTTCGCATCGGTCAGCAGATGCACGCCGAAGATCGCGAACACCGCCAGCAATCCAATCGCGAACAGGCCCAAGGCGATATACAGCAGCCAGCCCGCGGAACCGCGAGGGGCCTGCTTGGAAGAAGTGTCGGACACCTCTGAACCGTAAAACTGATGTGCTTGCGCTATTCGCACCGGGGTAGACTCTGTGTCAGTCGCGTCCTGCATAGCTGTGTGGGGCGCGTTCTTTTCGCAAACGGAAAGGTCGCCGGCGCATGCGTCCGGCGACCACGAATGTGCCCGGCTGCCCGGGCTTGAATGACGAACGGGTGAGCGCAGTGCCGACCGGCAAGGTGAAGTGGTACGACGTCGAAAAGGGCTTCGGCTTCCTTTCCCAGGATGAGGGCGAGGACGTCTATGTTCGATCGTCGGCGCTGCCCGATGGCGTGGAGGCCCTCAAACCGGGCCAGCGCGTCGAATTCGGAATGGCGGCGGGTCGCCGTGGCCCGCAGGCGCTTTCGCTGAAGCTGCTGGAGACCCCGTCCCTGCGCGAGGAGCGCGGCGGCCGTGGCGAGCGCGGCGACCGTCGCGGCGGCGGGCGCAATGACGCCCCCATCAACCGCAAGAGTACCGACGAGTTGCACGGCCTCATCGAGGACATGATCACGCTGCTGGAGACCAAGGTGCAGCCGGATCTCCGCCGCGGCAAGTACCCCGACCGCAAGACCGCCCAGCGCATCGCCGAAGTGGTGCGCGGCGTGGCGCGGGAGCTCGACCACTAGGTCGAGACGAGAAGCCAACGGGCCCCGGTGATTCCATCACCGGGGCCCGTTACGTTGTTGCGGCAGGACGGATCTCAGCTGAACAGCGCGGGATCGAACGCGGGGGTGTGCAGCGCCCAGATCCCGCGGGAGATGACACCCTCGTTGCCGTTCTCGTCCCGGGCGGGAATCGGCAGGTGCAGTTCCATGATGGCCAGGCGCACGTGCTCGGTCGGCGGGGTCTTGATGGTCAGGGTGAGCGGCTTGTCGTATTTGCGATCCTGATCCCGCTCCGGCTTGCCCGACAGCCGCCAGGGCTGCTTGTAGGTCAGGACCTCCGCGTCGGCCTTGTTGTTCGGCAGGCGGTAGCCGATCAGCATTTCCCACGGCGCGTCGGCGACCTCCTTGGGCAGCGAGATCTGCACCGTCGAGCCCGGGGGCACATCGAGATCGGAGATGGACTGGGTGGAATTGCACTTGCCCAACGCCAGCCGGTCCTTCGACACCTCGAGATTGCAGTACAGGAACGGATTCACCGACACCGACTTCCCGTGCGCGTACGCGGTGATCTGCGGATCCGGCTTGGTGGTGTGGCGGGCGATGACCACGATCGCGGCGAAATAGGCCACTGCCACCACGACTAGAACCGCCAGCAGAGCGATGATCGTGCGGGCTTTGGGTTGGTTCACCGGGGTTTCCTGTCCGTCACTGGGTGGGTTCCCCCGCGCCGTGCGCGGCGGGGATCTCCTGCTTGGCGTGCTGAGGTCGGTTACCGCCCAAACCAGGCAGCAGCGAATGACCACGGTAGCTGACCACGGTTTGGATCAAGCCCAGCGCCATCGCCGACGCGACCACGGTGAAACCGATCCACCAGGTCGGCGGCAGCATCACGCCCATCGCACCGCCGATCACCCAGGACAGCTGCAGCACGGTCTCCGAGCGGCCGAAACCGGAGGCGATCGATTCCGGCGGCAGATCGTCCTGGATGGCGGCATCGAGGGAGACCTTGGCCAGCGCGCTCGCGCACGCGGCGACCATGGTCGCGATCGCCGCGCCCATCAGGTTGTCCAGCAGGGCCGCCACGATCGCGACCGCCACGCAGGCGATGGTGCAGCTCAACACGATCAGTTGCGGGCGGCCGAGTTTCATGCGCGCGCCGCTCGCATTGCCGGTGAAGTTACCGATGGTCGCGGCCGCGCCGATCACGCCCAGCATGGCGATCTGCTGCACCGGACGATGCTCGGTGGCCTTGGCCACGAACGCGCCGTAGAAGGTGAGGAAGCCGGTGAGGACGCGCACGGTGCTATTGCCCCACAACCCGGTCACCACCGAACGGCCCAGTGGCTGACGGCGTTTGCTGGGCTGCACCTGGTCGGCCCGGTTGGGGTCGAGCACCTCGGTGCGGGCGTCGTTGCCGTGATACCCGAGGGTGGCCGGGACCTCGCCCTCGGTGACCTCGACCCAGGACGGGATGCGCAGGCTCAGATACGCGCCCGCGGCCGCGAGCGCGGCGGCGAAGAGCAGTGCACCGGTCGAGCCGGTCAGCTTGGCGATCAGCGCGGCCACGCCGCCCGCGCCCAGCGTGCCGCCGACCAGGCCGAAGACGGTGAGCCGGGAATTGGTGCGCACCAGGTCCATTCCCGGTGGCAGCACGCGCGGGGTCACCGCGGACTTCAGCACCGAGAACGACTTGCTGAGGATCATCATGCACAGGGCGAGCGGGTACAGCGCCCAGTTGTCGATATTGAAGATGAGCAGCCCGGCGATGAACACACGCAGCGCGAACGAGCCCGCCAGCGCGACCCGGCGACCGCGTTGCAGGCGGTCCAGCATGGGGCCGATGACCGGGGCGATCACCGCGAACGGCGCGATCGTGATCAAGAGGTACAGCGCCACTTTGGTTTTGGATTCCGCCGTGGCGCTCGCGAAGAACAGCGTGTTGGCCAGGGCCACCGCGATCGCGGCGTCGGTGGCGAAGTTGGCCATGGTGGCGTAGATGAGCGCGGTGAGACCCGACTCCTCCGCCCCGTCGGCCTTGGCGGCGCGCTGGAAGGTCGCGAAACCGCTCTGCGTCAGCTCGATGCTGCGGCGCGCCGCGACCCGGGTGACGGTCAGTTTGCGGGGCGGCTTGTGCAGCCCGCCGCTGTCCTGGGCATCCGGGGCGGCTTCGGGTGAAAACGATTGCGTGTGAGCCGTTTCCGGGTGCGGCGGTTCGGTGTGCGCGTGCCGCGTGTCGTCGGGGCGCGTCGGATGACCCTGATCGCGGTGTGCGGGCGGCGCGGATTCCGGCTCGTGTCGCCGGGATCGAGACGTGGACTCCGCGTCGTACCCTTCGGGGTCGTGCGAGCGCTCGTGGCGGTGCGAGCGCTTGGACTCCGGGGAGTATCCGGACTCCGGGTCGTAGCGCACCCGCCGCGTGGTGCCGAAGTCGTGCGGCTGCTGCCACGCTTGCGGCTCGCTCGCAGTTCCCTCGGGCGGCTGGGTCTCGTACGGCCGAGTCGGTGGGTTGTCCTTGGCCCTGTCGTGAGTTTCGGCCTTGTCGTGGCGGCGGCGCGCCCAGCGCGAGGTCCGGCCCTCGGGTTCGCCACCAGGGCTCGAGGGAGATTCGCCGCGTGACCTCGACGGCGGGTCGGTGGGACGCGCGGACGTACGCCGGGCCAGGAATTCCGGCACTTCGTTCTCGTCGCCCGGCGGGACGGGTCGACGGCCCGCGCGGTTGGCGGGCGGATAGCGGTCGTACCCCGGGTGCCGTTCGATCATGGGAGAGTCCTCGTCGCCCCAGCGACCTGGGTCGGCACCGGGGTCACGGGGAGGAGTCACGCACCCAATTCTTGCAGTGCCGTCGGCCGGTGGCTGCACTACGGCCGGTGTGGGCCGCCACAAGTTCGCGGCGACCGGTCGCGAGGGACCCGCTCAGGCGGGTACGAAACGCACTTCATAGGACGTCGGCCACTTCTTGCCGGTGAGAAGGAAGTGGTCGGTGCCGGGGAGGTGGGTGATGCCGTTGAGGACATCGGTGTCGGGGGTGCGGGCGCTGTCGGGGAGCAGGCCGGAGGCGTCGATCGTGGCGAGCACCTCGCCGGTGCCCGGATCGATGCGCAGGATGGTGTTGGTCGGCCAGGTGTTGGCGTAGACGGAACCGTCGGGGGCACAATCCAGTTCATTGAGCCTGGCGTCCTTGTGGCTGGTAAGCGCCATAGTCCCGGTGATCGCGAAGGTCTGCGGATCGCGGAAGGTGAGGGTCGAGCTGCCATTGCTCATGACCACGCGATTGTCCCGGGTGCACAGGCCCCAGCCCTCACCGTCGAAATGTGTGGTGCGCAGTTCCGCGAGGGTGCCCGGGTCGCGGGCGATGGCCACGCCGTCCTTGTAGGTGAGCTGCCACAGCACGTCGCCGGCCCGGGTGATGCCCTCGCCGAACAGGGGTGCGGGCAGGTCGGCGCGGGCGAGTTCGGCGCCGGTGTTCAGGTCCGTGGCCCGGATATAGGAATTGCCGGCGAGTCCGGTGCTCTCGTAGAGAACCGACCCGTCGACCTCCAAGCCCTCGGTGAACGCACCCGGGTCGTGCGGCCGGGTGGCGACCACCTCGACCCGCAGCTTCGGCGTGTTGTCAGTGCTGGTGCAGCCGGTCGCGGTCGCGGCCAGGGCCAGGGCCGCGGACAGCATGATCGTGGCGGCCGCTACCGGTGCACGGCGTTTACGCTCCATACGGCAAAATGTAGGGCGTGAGCGCGGTTGGAGTTTCGGAGTCCGGTATGCGGCCGATCCTGGCGGAGGCGGTCGAGCTGGCCCGCCGTGCGCTCCTGGACCTGGAACCGGTCGGGGTGGGCGCGCATCTGGGCGTGACCGGCGAGGACGAATCCTCGGCCACCCATCACTTCGAGGCGACGCTGCCCGGCTATCGCGGCTGGCAGTGGGCGGTCGTGGTGGCCGCGCCGCCGGAGGCGACCAGCGCCACGGTGAGCGAGTCGGCGCTGCTGCCCGGGCCGGACGCGCTGGTTGCGCCCGACTTCATTCCGTGGGATCAGCGCATCCGCCCCGGCGATCTCGCGCCGGGTGATCTGCTGGCCCCGCCGCTCGGCGACCCGCGCCTGGTGCCCGGCTATGTCGCCACCGGTGACCCGGCCGTCGACGAGGTCGCCCTCGAGATCGGGCTCGGCCGCACCCAGGTGCTCTCCCGCGAGGGTCGCGAGGAGGCCGCCGACCGCTGGTTCTCCGAATACGGCCCCGACACCGACATGGCCCGCGCCGCGCCGTCCACCTGTGGCCGCTGCGCCTTCTTCGTCCCGATTGCCGGCGCCCTGCATGCCGCCTTCGGCGTCTGCGCCAATGCCATGGGCGCCGACGGCCATGTGGTCCACGTCGCCTACGGCTGCGGCGCTCACTCCGACGTCGAACTCCCCACCGGCGGCGGCTCTCCCCTCTACGAGGCCTACGACGACGCCGCCGTGGACCTGTTCCCGACCGCCGACCTCCACACCGAAACCGCCGCGCTGGAAGCAGCATCCGCCGAGCCCGGCGAAACAGACGATTCCGGCGAGATAGCGGGTGCGGAAGCGCCTGCGAGCGACACTGATTCGACGCCCACCCTGGCCGATGCCGCCGTGACAGCTGATGCCGCCGACGCGACGGCCGACGCCGATGCGACCGCCGACGCTGCCACGACTATCGAGGCCGCGGCAACTGAACTTGCCGTCGTGGCCCAGGTGGAATCGGGCGAGACGGACGAATCTGGCGCGGTTCGGGCTGTGGAGACCGACGCGGTCGCCGCGGATACGAGTGTTGCGGCTGACGCTGATCCGGCGGCAGACCTGGCTGATGCCGCGGATGCGCGGGCAGGTGTAGTCGATGCGGACGTCGAGGTCGCCGCTGTTTCGGTGGTGCTCGAGAGCGGCGAGGCCGCACGAGCGTCCGAGAACGGCGAGGCTGCGGGAGCATCCGAGAAGACGGTGGCTGCGGACGATTCCGGCGCGGCCGGGTTGTTCGAGGCGGGTGATCCGGATGCGGTGTACGACGATGCGTGGGCCGTGAATGCGGTGCCGGTGGAGCCCGAGACCGGTTCGGCCGAGTCGCGCTGAGGCGATCGCCCGGCTAGGTTGTAGCGCCACCGGATTCCCGGCGGCGGGTGCGGTTTTCGATGGATCGTGCCGGAGTTCTGTGAGATACCCGGATGCTTGGCTCTGGCGTGCCATCAACGGTTGTGCGGAAGGGGTGTAGGGCGTGGTCGCGACCGATGCGGGGGATCCGTTCGGGACGGCGGAACTGCGGGCCGGGGTGGTGGCCGCCTGGCGCGGGTCGCCCACCCGGTTGCGGGAGGACGCCGCCACGGAGGCGGACCTGGTCCGGGCCGGATACCGGGACAGGTTGCTGACCGAGCTGGCGCAGAACGCCGCTGACGCGGCCGCCAAGGCGGGCGTCGACGGGCGGATCGCGGTGTGGCTGGACGGCCGTACCCTGCATGTGGCCAATACCGGTGCACCGCTGGATGTTTCGGGCGTGCACGCGCTCACCGCGCTGCGCGCCTCGGGGAAGACGGCCGCCGCGGCCGTCGGGCAGTTCGGCGTGGGATTCACCGCCGTGCTGACGGTGTCGGACGAGGTGGAGTTCCGCTCGACCGGTGGCTCGGTGCGGTTTTCGCGGGCGGAGACCTGGGCGCTGCTCGGCGTGGAGGGCATCGCGATTCCGGAGACGCCGGGCGATTTCGAGCCGCCCGCGCTGCGACTGGCCTGGGCCACCGCGGAGAAGCCCGCGAACGGCTTCGACAGCGAGATCGTGCTGCGGTTGCGCGAGAACGTGGACACCGTCGCCCTGCTCGCGGAGATGCGGTCGGAGGCGGCCGATCTGCTGCTGGAATTGCTCGCGCTGCACGCCATCCGGATCGGTGACGACGAGATCGCCAGTGCCGAGCGGGAACTCGGTGACGGCCTCACGGAACTGCGGGTCACCGGCCCGAATTCCGATGAGCGCGTGTGGTGGCAGTATCGCACCGAACGCGCCCGCTGGCTGCTGCCCGTGCGCGACGGCCGCCCGATCGCCACCCGGCCCGATGTGCTGCGCGCACCCACCCGCTCCGATGAGGAGCTGTCCATCCCGGCCCTGGTCATCGCCGATATCCCCATGCAGCCGGACCGCCGCCGCCTGCTCCCCGGTGCGCACCTGACCGCCCTCGCCGCCGGTTACGCCGCGTTCGCTCGCGCCCTGCCGCCACGCGACCGCCTGGTCCTGGTCCCGACTCCCGGCTTCGCCCGCAGCGAGGCCGACGGCCTGCTCCGCGAGGCCCTGATCGCCGAGCTCCGCGACAACGAGTGGCTTCCGGTCCTCACCGGCCGCCCGGAGCGCGCTGCCGAATACGCGCCGGCGCCAGAGGAATTCGACGCCGCGATCGGCGAGGCGGCAGCCGACGCGCCGGCCGGTCACGGTGTCGAGGCCGGTCGGGTGCAGGCATCGGGTGATCCCGATACCGCGGCCGCGCTCGAACTGGCCGCCGCGCCGGACGTCGACGCCGCTGCCGCGCCGACCGCCAAGGCGAGCGCGGCATGGGAGCAGGAAACCCTGCCGCTGTGGGATCTTCCGGCCCAGGACGAAGCGCCCGGCGACACGGTCGAACCCCACGACGCCATCGGACCGCACGATGTGGTCGCGACCTTCGACCCGACCGAGTTCGAAGAACCATCCCCAGCGGACCTGGGGATGGTTGTGGATGAGTCGGCGATCACCGAAACCCCCGGGGCGGGTGGAGATTCGCGGGCGAATGTCGCCTCGCCGCGCCGGGCCACCGTATTCACCGGTGCGACCGTGGAATTGGCCGACTTGCTGGCGGACATGGTCGGCCCGCTGGTGATTCCGGAGCTGTCGGGCCGCATGTACGCCGACGCCCTCGCCGTGCTGGATGTGCACCGGATCGGCCTGGCCCGGATCGCCGAGCTCTCGAGCAGCCTGGAACGTGAACCGCAGTGGTGGTATTCGCTCTACGACGCCCTGGAGCCGTTCGCGGTGGATCCGCTGGCGGTGGAGGAGCTGGGCGCGCTGGCGGTACCGCTGACCGACGGCCGCCTGGTGACCGGGCCGCGCACGGTAGTGCTGGATGACCGTCTGGAACAGGCGATTCCGGTGCACTGGGCACGCCTGGTGCATCCGGAGGCTGTGCACGAGCTGCTGGGCCGGCTGGGCGCGCGCCCGGCCGCGCCGGAGGATCTGCTCAATGACGCCGGGCTGCAGGCGGTGCTGGAGGACGATCCGGGCGATCCGGACACCGTCGACGCGGTGCTGAGGCTGGCGGCCACCACCCTGGCCGCACCGGGTGTGCTCCCGTCCTGGCTGGGTCTGGTCGAATTGCCCGATGTCGACGGCGAATCGACGCCGGCCGACGAACTGCTGCTGCCCGGAGCGCCGCTGGCCCGCGTGCTCGTCGAGGATTCGCCCTTCACCACCGTGGACGCCGGCGTGCTCGAGCGCTACGGCCCGGAGGCCCTGCGCGCCATCGGTGTCGGCTGGAGCTTCACCCTGGTCGCCGAGTCGGATCCGACCGGCCCGGACCACCACCTCGACGACGAGGAGACCTGGTGGGAGGGCCTGGCCGAGGATCCGGCCGAACTGGTGGCCGTCCGCGACCTGGACCTGGTGGACGACGCCGAATGGCCGGAGGCGCTGCGGCTGTTGCTGTCCGACGAGACGACTCGCCGGCTGCTCGCGGACCGCGACGGCTACACCGCGTGGTGGCTGCGCCATCACGCCCACATCGATGGTATTCCGCTGGGCCTGCTGCGCCACCCGGACGACACCCTGTTCGCGGGTCTGCTCCCGCAGCTGCCGGGCTTCGACGCGAACGATCTGGCGGTGCTGCGCGCCGTGCTCGCCGACCCGGAGGTGCTCACCCCCGCGCTGGCCGAGGAACTTCTCGACGCCCTCGCCGATCCGGCGAGAATGCCCACCCCGGAATCGATTTCACAGACGTACCGGCATCTGGCGGAGGCCCTCGACGCGGGCCGCTTGGACACCGAGGATCTGGTACTGCCGGGTCAGGTGCGCGCCCTGACCGGCGAGGTGATCCCGGCCGCGGACGCCCTGGTGCTGGATCGCCCGTGGCTGGGCCCGGCGCTGCCCGCCGATCGGCTGGTCGTGGGTGACCTGGCGTCGGCGCGCCCGCTGGCCACGCTGCTGGATCTGCCGCTGGCCTCCGAGGCGGTGACGGCGGAGGTGGTGAGCACCGGCCGGGAGACCAGCTGGACCGCCGAGCCGCTGGGCGTGCTGCTGCGCCTGCAGTTCGACTTGCCGTTGCCCACAGGCGATCTCGTGGTGCACGACGAACTCCGGGTCCGGCTGACGGGTGCGTTCGAGGCCACGGTGACGGTCGCGTGGTGGCGGGAGGGCGATATCACCCACGTGCAGGCGCAGCCGCAGAACTTCTCGCGCCGCTGAGGGTTCGCGGCGGCCCGAAAGGCCGTACGCGGGCCCGGCCTGGATGAGATACACAGGCGGGCAGGCGAATTCGGGTCCGGCGCGGGCGATGCTGCACAGTGCCCGCGCCGGAGCGGGGGAGGCCCGGGTCAGGCCGCGTGGGCTGCCACGGTGGTGGCGAGGACGTCCAACTGCTGACGGACAGCGGCGCTGTCGTTGTCGACCAGCCAGCGCAGCACGATGCCGTCGATGGCGGCCAGGATGAAACGGGACAGGGTGTCGACGGAGACGGTCCAGGAGGTGCCGGTGGCTTCGCGCGCGTGTTCGATGACGTCGGCGACCGTGGAGTCGTTGAAGGTGTACTGCTCCCGTGCGATGGCGAGTTTCGCGGGGGTCTGTTCGCCTTCGCGTAGGGCGTAGGTGGTGGTTTCGTAGGTGAGTAGTTGGCGTTCCGGAGTGGCTTCGATGTTGAGCCACATGAGTTCCAGACCGGCGCGCACCAATTGTTGTAGCGCTTCTTTTCCGGTTCCGACGTCCTGCCATACCGTTTCGTTGGCATCGACGGAATCGCGCAATTCCATCGAGAGCGCCTTGACCAGCTCGGTCATCAGCTGATCTTTGTTTTCGAAACAGTAATGCACCACACCGAGGGAAACACCGGCTGCCTGGGCAACATCGCGCGTGGTAACTCCTGCCACGCCCTTTTTTTCGGCAAGGCCGATGGCTGCCTCGATAAGGTGGGCCCGTCGTTCTTCGACGCTCAATCGGGAGGACACTCCAGGGAGTTAAGCCTCCGAGGCGCGTGCAGTCAATTCGCACGGTCCGCAAGTTCGTTTTGTCAGACCCTCCGGACGGCCGACCGGTCGCTTCGAGCGCTAATCCGGACCCGGGCCCCGCTAATCCAGACCGAGCTGTGCGCCTTTGTCCCCGCGCCGCGCGGCCCGGCGTTGAATCGTGAAGATCGTGTAGCCGAGCAGACCCACCGCCAGACCCATCAGACATACCGGCCGCGCAGTGGCCCACGCGTCGTTCCCCCACACCGCCACCGTCGCGATCAGGAAACCGATGGTGCCCACGGCCAGTACCGGGCGCGGATCGGTGAAGCGCGGGGGGATCTCCGGAACGGGCGGCGTGGTCACCCCACCAGACTAGAGGGGATGGCCCGGTTCGGGTGGCGCGCCGGGGCGGCCCGCCCGCACGCACCGGAACAGCCGACTCCCGCGCGGGCGGTCCCGTATCGTTTGCCTCTGTGACAACGCCTTCCGACATTCGAGCGCTCGCCGGTGAACTTTCGCTGGCGGTGGTGCGCTTGACTCGACATCTGCGAGGCCGGCGGGCCGATGCCCAGATTTCGCTGACCCAGCTGTCCGCGCTCGCCACGCTGAATCGGGAGGGCGCCATGACGCCGGGCATGCTGGCCGCCAAGGAGCGGGTGCAGCCGCCATCGATGACACGGGTCATTGCCTCGCTGTCGGAAATGGATCTGGTGGAACGCAACCCGCACCCCACCGACGGACGGCAGATCATCGTGTCGCTGTCCGACGCCGGGCGGGCCCTGATCGCCGACGAGAACCAGGCCCGCGAGGCGTGGATGACCGATCAGCTGTCCCGGCTGTCCCCCGCCCAGGTCGGCGTGCTCGCCGAGGCGGTCGGGATCATGAAGCAGATCGTCGACGAATCCGAGTGACTCAATAGCCGAAACGCCGGTCGCTGTCGACGATTTCGCGGCCCAGGGGAAACAGGGAGATCGGGATCAGCTTGAGATTGGCCCAGGCGAACGGAATCCCGATGATGGTGACGGCGAGGGCGATGCTGGTCATCAGATGACCCAGCGCCAGCCACCAGCCCGCCACGATGATCCAGATGATGTTGCCGAGCATCGAGCCCACGCCCGCGCTCGGCTTCTCCACCGCTTCCCGGCCGAAGGGCCAGAGCACGAAATTGGCGATGCGGAAGGACGCGACCCCCCACGGGATGGTCACGATCAGCACGCAGCAGATCAGTCCGGCGATGACATAGCCGATGGCCATCCAGAATCCGACCAGCACGAGCCACAGGACGTTGAGTATCAACTGGATGGGTTTCACGTACCCCAGCATGCCAGCGTCCGGTGCTCACCCACCACCGGGAAAACCCTGAACTCGCCAGGGATGGCCCTCGCCCGAATCGGGTGAAATGCCCTGAAATGCGGTTTGACGCTTTGACTCGTCGCTAATGTCGCGCAATCTCAGCTCATGCAGCTCTACTCATTCTTTCTGGCAAGGAAAGAATGAGGAGCGAATTTTGAGCAAAGTAATGCGACTATCGGTGGGCCCAGCTGCGTCAGCATGACTTATGACAGGCACATCCCGGTCGCCACCGCGCGCGCTGCTGTTCGACAGCGTCGGCAGCCGTTTTCGTCCATCCGCTCAGAAGAACCAGCCGAGTTCGGCGTCGCGTTCGGCGGTGAACGCCTCGTCGAACGCGCGCAGCACGGCCGTGTCCTTGGCCTGGATCCGGTTGGCGGCGGCGAAGACCCGGGCCCGGTACGCGCCGAAGTAGAGGCTGCCGAGTACATCTATGCCGAGTTCGAGATCCGGGGTGCGGCCGGTGGGCGCGCACTCGGCGATACCGTCGCGCACCCGCAGTGCGAAGCTGCCGCCCGCGTCGCGGAACGGATCGTCCACGGCCAGCACGATATCCAGATCCCGCTGGTAGGTGCGGGCGGTGAGGGCGGCGGGGACGTCCATGACCCGGGTCCACAGCGCGTCGCGGCGGCCGGTGACGCGCACCAGGCGCGGATTCGTGACCAGGTAGGGGAGTGGATCGTTATCGCTCAGCGCGGCCTCGACCGTGTCCACCAGATCCAGGCTCAGCAGCACCCGCCACAGCGCCGCATGGGCTTCAGCTGTGACCGCCCGCAATTCGCGGACGGAGGCGGTGTTCTTGTCCCGGTGCCAGGCGCGTCGCAGGATGGCGTAGCCGTCCGGATGGATCAGGAAGAACTGCGGTGAGCTCTCCTCGCTCTGCACGGCATCGGCGAAGAACCGCTGCTGCCAGCGGGCCGCGGGCCGCGCCTGCGCACCCGGGACCAGCCGCCGCCAGCGGTCGTAGATCTCGGGCAACCGGAGCTTCGCCTCTTCCGGATCGGCGACCTGCACGCCGCCGGGATCCGGTGTGGTGGAACGGAATTCGGCGGTGCGACCGCGCACGGAGATCTCGTTCTCGACAATGGACGGGCCGTAGCCGAAGCGGCCGTAGATGGTGCCCTCACTGGCGGTGAAGATGGTGAGCGGTATGCCCTCGGCCTCGGTGCGCCGATGCTGCTCGGTGTAGAGCGCCCGCAGAATGCCGCGCCGCCGATGAGTGGGCGCGACCACGACGCTGGTGACGCCGCAGGCCTGCACGGTGCGCGCGCCGGGCACGGTGAGGGTCATGGTGCGGTCGTTGGTGTGCCCGACTATGCGATCGCCGTCCACCGCCACCAGGGCCCGCTCGGTCGGAAAGACGCCGTCGCCGTATTCCAGATCGGCCGGGCCGACCCGCATCCCGAAGCAGATCTCCGAGAGCCGGATGATCTCCGCCCGCTCGTCCGCTCGCGCCGAACGCACGGTAATGCCAGTCGTCGATGCCATACCCCGAACATCCCACGTATTACCGGGCCCTGCACCCGATTTTCTCCGGTGTCACCTGCCGCGCCCCCGCGGCAGGTGACACCGAAGCTGAGATCGTTTCCGGCCCACGGGAACAAGATTGCCGTCGCACCCCGGCAGGATTCTCGACAAGTCCTTTTAAACGAAGAACCCCGCCGCAACGAAGTGTTGCGGCGGGGTTCTTCGGAAACCCTTCGGGCACCGGGCCCGTCGGGGTCAGCGACCGTTGATCTGCACGTAGTCGCGCTCGCCGTAGCCGGTGTAGATCTGGCGCGGACGGCCGATCTTCAGCGGCTCGCGGTGCATTTCGCGCCAGTGGGCGATCCAGCCCGGCAGGCGGCCCATGGCGAAGAGCACGGTGAACATGCGGGTCGGGAAGCCCATGGCCCGGTAGATGACGCCGGTGTAGAAGTCGACGTTCGGGTACAGGCGACGCTCGATGAAGTACTCATCGGTCAGGGCGGCCTCTTCGAGGGCCTTGGCGATGTCGAGCAGCTGGTCGTCGCCGCCGATCTTGGACAGGATGTTGTCCGCGACCTGCTTGACCAGGGTGGCGCGCGGGTCGTAGTTGCGGTAGACGCGGTGCCCGAAGCCCATGAGCTTCACGCCGTCTTCCTTGTTCTTGACCTTGCGGACGAACTCCTTGACGTCGCCGCCCTGGGCCTTGATGTCGTCCAGCATCTCCAGCACGGCCTGGTTGGCGCCGCCGTGCAGCGGGCCCCACAGCGCGTTGATGCCGCCGGAAACGGAGGTGAACAGGTTGGCGTCGGACGAACCCACCAGGCGCACAGTCGAAGTCGAGCAGTTCTGCTCGTGGTCGGCGTGCAGGATGAGCAGCATGTCCAGCGCCGCGGCGATCTCCGGGTCGACCTCGTAGGGCTCGGCCGGGAAGCCGAAGGTCATCCGCAGGAAGTTCTCCACCAGCGACAGCGAGTTGTCCGGGTACAGGAACGGCTGGCCGACCGACTTCTTGTACGCGTAGGCCGCGATGGTCGGCAGCTTGGCGAGTAGTCGGATGGTGGACAGCTCGACCTGCTCGGGGTCGCGCGGGTCCAGCGAGTCCTGGTAGTAGGCCGATAGCGCGTTGACCGCGGAGGACAGCACCGGCATCGGGTGCGCGTTGCGCGGGAAGCCGTCGAAGAACCGCTTCAGGTCCTCGTGCAGCAGGGTGTGCCGGCGGATCCGGTCGGTGAAGTCGTCGAGCTGGGCCTGGGTCGGCAGCTCGCCGTAGATCAGCAGGTAGCTGACCTCGATGAAGGTCGACTTACCGGCCAGCTGCTCGATCGGGTACCCGCGGTAGCGCAGGATGCCCGCCTCGCCGTCGATGTAGGTGATGGCCGACTTGGTCGAGGCAGTGTTCATGAAACCGGGGTCATAGGTGACGTACCCGGTGCTGGCGAGCAGCTTGCCCAGGTCGATTCCGTCATTGCCCTCGACAGCCTTGGCGACGGTCATCGGGTACTCGCCGCCCGGGTATTGCAGTACCGGCTTGGCGTCGTCGTCGACGTTGATGATGTTCTCAGCGGGCACGGAAGGATCCCTCTCAGGCTTGTAACCGTAGGCATCGGACACGGTCGGCGTGCGATGCGCTCGAGTCAACGCTAGCCGCTGTCCACTGCGCCCGACCAATGAGGGTGGCTCTTTGCTACCTCACAGTCACATCGTTCGCGGGTGAGGAGAGCGGCGGTCATGTGCTATGTGCATGAACCCCGCGACGTCACGCGAGCTGCACCTCCGAATGCGCACGTGCCACTCGGTATCGCACGAACGCCGGAAAAGCCAAGGCCGCGATCATCATGCCGATCACGACCAGGACACCACCGCCGGCCGCAGCCGTCGCGGTACCCACCGCCGCGGCCGCGAAACCGTGCGCAACATCACCGATGCGCGGTCCACCCGCCACGACGACGATGAAGACCCCTTGCAGCCGTCCACGCATCTCGTCGGTCGCCACCGACTGCAGCATGGTGGTGCGCAGGGCCGCGGAGAACATGTCCACCGCGCCGCCGAAGGCCAGGCAGGCCAGCGCGATCCAGAGCGCGAGCGTCATGCTCAAGCCGTACCCGGCCAGGCCCACGGCCAGGCCGAACCCGACCATGCCCAGCCCCCACAGCACGATGCAGACCACCACGGCCAGACCCTGGCGCCGCACCCGCGACAGCCAGCCGGAGAACACCCCGCCCAGCACCGCGCCCACCGACATGGCCGCGAACAGCAGGCCCAGTGCCGTTCCGCCGGAAGCGGTGTCGCCGAAGCTGTCCTGGGCGATCTGCGGGAACAGGGCGCGCGGCATGCCGAACACCATGGCCACCACGTCGACCGCGAACGAGGCCAGCAGGATGCGCTGGGTGGCCAGGTAGGCGAAGCCGTCGAACACCTCGCGCAGGCCCGCGCGCCGGGTCTCGCCGTGCGGCGGGATGGGCGGCAGCTTCCAGGTGGCCCACAGCGTGGCCAGCAGCGCGATGGAGTCGATCAGGTACAGCGTGGCCAGGCCCGCGAACGGAATCAGCATGCCCGCCAGCACGGGACCGGCGATGGCGCCGAACTGCATGACCGTCATGCTCAGCGAATTGGCCGCGGGCAGTTGCTCGGGCGGCAGCAGCCGGGGATAGATGGCGCTGCGCGCGGGCTGGTTCATGGCGAAGAACGCCTGCTGCACCGAGAACAGGATCAGCACCAGCCAGGCGTTGTTCAGCCCGGCGGCGGCCTGCGCCCAGAAGACCAGCGAGGTCAGGCCGGTGCCCGCGCCGGTGATGAGCAGCATCTTGCGGCGGTCCATGGCGTCGGCGAGCGCGCCGCCCCACAGGCCGAAGACGATGAGCGGGATGAGGCCGAACAGTCCGGCCAGGCCGACATACGAAGAGCTGTGGGTGATGTCGTAGAGCTGTTTGGGGACGGCTACGACGGAGAGCTGTGCGCCGATCACGGTGACGATGCCGGTGGTCCAGAGCCTCCGGTAGTCGGGATTCCGTAATGGAGTCATGTCGGCGAGCAGCTTCACCGACCCAACCTAGCGACGCTGAAGAGCGCTTGGGAAGGCATTTTGGGCCGATCATCCCACCATTTGAACGTGAGATATCCAACTCTTTCGGGTAGCTGCCAGGGGAGGCCCCCGGCAGCCACGAGAGCCGGTCAGGGTTGCAGGCGTTCGACTTTCATGACCGACACGTTGGTATTGCCCGGTTCGACGGTGACCCGGATGCGGTTGTGCATGCGGCTGCGGCGGCCCTGCCAGAACTCCACGGTCTCCGGCTGAATCTGGAAGCCGCCCCAGAACGGCGGCACCGGGATGTCGCCGACCTCGGCGAACCGGGCGGCCGTCACATCCATCTGCCGGTCCAGCTCGGCACGGGAGGCGATGGGCCGCGACTGCTCCGAGGCCCACGCGCCGAGCCGGGAACCGCGCGGACGGGACTGCCAGTACACCTCGGTGGCCTCGGCCGGGACCCGCCGCACCGGCCCGCGCACCGTGACCTGCCGGCCCATGGTGGGCCACACGAAAGTGGCCGAGGCATACGGGGTTCGGGTCAGCTGGCGGCCCTTGAACGATTCGTAATTCGTGTAAAAAGTCACACCTTCGGGAGAAAGCCCTTTGCACAGGACAGTTCGCGACGCGGGCCGCGGACCGGTTTCGGTGATCTCGACGGTGCTCAGCACCATCGAGTTCGGATCGGTCATCCCCGCGCTGGTCGCGTCCTCGATCCAGTTGCGCAGCAACGGCTCCCAGCCGTCGGACAGCCAGGTCTCGTCGAGGTCGGTTTCGGGGCCCGGATGGTTGTCGCCCTGATCGACTCCGTACTCGACCCGCAGGGCCGCGATATCGACGTCGGGGGTGGCGAATTTCTCCTGGTCAACCATGGGGCAGACGTTACTCCGGAGTAATGCGGGGGTTAAGCTCCAGTTGATCGGCGTGGCTGCCCAGAGATCGGGCGGCCCGACTTTGCAAGGAGAGTCACAACATGACTGCCAGCGCTGCGGTACCAAGCTCGGTCGTCCCCGACGGCTTCGTGAGCGGTCTCGAAGGAGTGGTGGCCTTCACCACCGATATCGCCGAACCCGACAAGGACGGCGGTGCGCTCCGGTACCGCGGCGTCGACATCGAGGACCTCGTCGGCAACTCGGTCACCTTCGGCGACGTGTGGGCCCTGCTGGTCGATGGCGAATTCGGCCGCGGCCTACCGCCCGCCGAGCCGTTCCCGCTCCCCATCCACACCGGCGACGTGCGCGTCGACGTGCAGGCCGGCCTGGCCATGCTGGCCCCGATCTGGGGCTACGAGCCGCTGCTCGACATCGACGACGACACCGCCCGCGAGAACCTCGCCCGGGCCTCGGTCATGGCGCTGTCCTACGTCGCCCAGTCGGCGCGCGGCATCTACCAGCCGGCCGTGCCGCAGGCGAAGATCGACGAATCGGCCACCATTACCGAGCGGTTCATGACCCGCTGGAAGGGTGACCCGGACCCGCGCCACATCGAGGCCATCGACGCCTACTGGGTGTCGGCCGCCGAGCACGGCATGAACGCCTCCACCTTCACCGCCCGCGTCATCGCCTCCACCGGCGCCGACGTGGCGGCCTCGCTGTCCGGTGCCATCGGCGCCATGTCCGGCCCGCTGCACGGCGGCGCCCCGGCCCGCGTGCTGCCCATGATCGAAGCCGTCGAGAAGAGCGGCGACGCCCGGGCTCTGGTCAAGGGCATCCTGGACCGCAAGGAGAAGCTGATGGGCTTCGGCCACCGCGTCTACCGGGCCGAGGACCCGCGCGCCCGCGTGCTGCGTGCCACCGCCGAGCGCCTCGATGCCCCGCGCTACGAGGTCGCCGCCGCCCTGGAGCAGGCCGCCCTGGCCGAGCTGCGCGAGCGCCGCCCCGACCGCGCCATCGAGACCAATGTCGAGTTCTGGGCCGCCGTGATCCTGGACTTCGCCGAGGTTCCGGCGCACATGATGCCCGCCATGTTCACCTGTGGCCGCACCGCCGGCTGGTGTGCCCACATCCTGGAGCAGAAGAAGCTGGGCAAGCTGGTCCGCCCGGCTGCCATCTACACCGGCCCGGCGCCGCGCAAGCCGGACGCCGTCCCGGGCTGGGATCTGGTGTCGCACAAGTAATCCGATCCGAACACGACGGTGGCCCGCAGCGAGAATCGCTGCGGGCCACCGTTTTTCATATCCTTCCCCGGGTCACCCCCCAGCCCCGGGAATCTCTCAGCCCTTCACGACGATGGTGCTGACGATCTTGTCGGCGAAGGTCTGCTTCTTGTCGTCCCAGGCGGGCCACAGGAAACCGAGGTAGCACGGGAGGGCGTCGATGAAATGCAGCAGGCGGCGCCCGAGGGCGAGACCGAAACCGACCGGCTGGCCCGTGGATTCGCGGATCAACCGGATGCCGACCACGCGCTTGCCCGGGGTCTGACCGGTGGTGCCCTCCTGGTGGCTGATGAACAGCAGGCCCGCGACGCCGACGACGAAGCCGAGCAGCAGGCAGATGATGCCCACCGCGTTCATCCCACCGCCCGTGCAGGACGTGTGGTACGTGCCGGGCGTGACGCTGCACTGCACCTTCGACGTGCCGGCGGTGACCGCGATGGTGCGCAGGATCGCCCCGGGCAGAATCCAGATCGCCCCGTCGATCAGGTACGCGCCCACGCGAGCGCCCCAGCTCGCATACTGTGCCCCGTACCCTCCGAACGGCGCATAGCCGGGCTGCGGCGCGCCGAACGCGGGTTGCGCTGCGCCGTAGGCGGGTTGGGGCGCGCCGTACGCGGGCTGCTGCGGAGCGCCATAGGGGGACTGGGCGTCATAGCCGGGCTGCGGCGCGCCGTACGCGGGCTGCTGCGGTGCGCCGTAGCCGGGTTGGGGTGCGCCGTACGCGGGCTGCTGCGGTGCGCCGTAGCCGGGCTGGGGAGCGCCGTAGCCGGGCTGGGGGGCGCCGTAGCCGGGGGCGGGCTGATCGGCGGGCGGGTAGCCGTATCCGGGCTGCTGCTGCGGGTACGGGTTGTTCGGGTATGTCAATGCGCTTCCTTGCAAAGGGATTGTTTCGGTCGGGCAGGCTACAGTCTGGAGCAATCCGGCCTTCGGGATGAACTGGAAATCCGACACGCTGTGAGCGCTGCACAATTGCTGATCCGCTCACCGGCGGCCCGGCCCCGAGGTGCCCGGCTGTGGGCGGCTGCGGCGAATTCTCTGGTGAAACAATGGATTGCAGCTGCACCAACGGCGGTGGCGAATTGGTTGCCGGACCGCAACGATTCGAACAATCATGATCGTGGTCCTGGCTACTGCGACCGGATTCACATAACCTGCACCGGTGCTCGACGCAGGACTGTCCAGGCGCGGCTTGTTTGCCGCGGGCGCGGCGCTCGCCGCGGGCCTCGTCACCGCCGGATGCGGTGTGGCGAACGGCAATTCGTCCGACCGCATCCTCGATCCGCGCGCCGGGGCCGATCCGGCCACCGCGCCATCGCGGTTACCCGCCACCACGGTGTCGCCAGACGCCGTGGCCGCGAAGTACGCCGGTCGGCAGCCGCAGGACTGGGGCATGGACCTCGACGGCATCGTGACGGGGTTCAATGCCACGGGCAAGCAGTTCGCGATCACCTTCGATGCCTGCGGCGGCCCCGGCAACAACGACATCGACGAGAACCTGCTGGCCTTCCTGCAGGCCCAGCAGATTCCGGCCACCCTGTTCCTGAACAAGCGCTGGATCGACGCGAATCCCGGTCGCGCGGGGCAGCTGGCCGCCAACCCGCTCTTCGAGATCGGCAATCACGGCACCGCGCACTGCCCGCTGTCGGTGACCGGCCGCGCCGCCTACGAGATCAAGGGCACCGCCTCCGCGCAGGCGGCCGTGGACGAGGTGTGGGGCAACCACCAGCGCATCACCGCCCTGACCGGCCACGCGCCCCGCTTCTTCCGCACGGGCACCGCGCATTACGACGACGTGGCCGTGGCGATCGTGAAGGAACTGGGCGAGACCCCGGTCGGCTTCTCGGTCAACGCCGACTTCGGCGCGACCGCGACCGCCGCCCAGGTCCAGAACAATATGACGGCCGCCAAGGCCGGCGGCATCTCCCTGGCGCACATGCACCGCCCGAAGTCGGGCACCGGCGCGGGCATGCTCGCCGCCCTGCCCACCCTGAAGTCCAACGGCTTCCAATTCGTGCACCTGCCATAGCAATTCGTGCACGTGCCATAACCGTTTCGGGCCCTTCGGTCAGTCGGGTTGCGAGGCCGCCCAATCCACCGCGACGGATTCGCCGCGGTCGACGGTGAAGAAGGCGACCTCCAGCTGCCGGCCCAGATCCACCAATTCCAGGCCGGACAGGGGCACCGGCTGCACCACCCGCACCCGCCACGGCCCCGGCTCGTCCCAGGCGTGCAGTTCCAGATCCAGCCGCAGCACCGGATCGTCTCTGCCGGTGTAGTCGGCTGCGACCGGTGTCGCGGCCAGCACGGTGGCGTGAGCGCGGCGGCCGTCGGTCAGGATCTTGGCGATACCGGTGCGCGAGGTCTCCTCGGGCGCGGGCAGATACAGCACCACCCGGTCGTCATCGCCCGGATCGACCCGGCAGCAGACCACATCGCCGGGCTGCATCCACTCCCGATCGGCGGCGTTCACCCGCTGCCGGACTCGCGTCTCGTAGGCATGCCGACCCTCGAGCTCGATCCGCACCCAGAACTCCTGCCCCGGCTCGGCCTCGGCGGTGCCGTGGACGCTGAGCACGGTCGCGGCGCCCTCGACGCCGTGCAGCAGCAGTTCGCGCCGGGCGGCGCCGTCGAGTGCGGGCCCGCGGCGGGCGAGGCCGCAGGAACCGAATTGGGAGGACAACCGTGCGAGCAGTCCGAGTCGGGGGCCGGGCGCGACCTGCGTACCGCGGCGCGGCCGACCGGGCGCGCCGGGTCCGGAAGCGGGCGGCTGGTCGGAAGCGCCGCGCGGTCGCTCGTGTGCGGCCATGTCCATGGCGGTCACCGTAACGGCTGTGTGGTCCCCGGCACAGCGATACGCTCGGTTTGCCGAACCCGCTCATGGGAATGTTTTCCGACCGGACCCGGGCGTGAGCGCGGGTGATAGCACCTCTACCCTTGTCGCCATGACCTCTGCGTTCCCGACCATCCCCGACGATCTCAAGCCCGCCGACGGACGGTTCGGTTGCGGCCCCTCCAAGGTCCGCCCCGAGCAGCTGCAGTCCCTGGTGGATACCGGTGCCTCGGTGTTCGGTACCTCGCATCGGCAGAAGCCGGTCAAGGACGTGGTGGCGCGGGTGCGCTCCGGTCTGCGCGACCTGTTCTCGCTGCCCGACGGTTACGAGGTCGTGCTGGGCAACGGTGGCACCACCGCGTTCTGGGACGCCGCCGCCTTCGGCCTGATCCGCGAGAAGTCGCTGCACCTGAGCAATGGCGAGTTCTCCTCGAAGTTCGCCTCGGTCGCCAAGGGCAACCCGTTCATCGGTGACCCGATCGTGGTGAAGTCGGAGCCGGGCGACGCCCCCGAGCCGACCTCCGACCCGTCGGCCGACCTGATCGGCTGGGCCCACAACGAGACCTCCACCGGTGTCGCCATCCCGGTCTCGCGCCCGGCCGGTTCCGAGCACGCGCTGGTCGCCATTGACGCCACCTCCGGCGCGGGCGGTCTGCCGGTGAACGTCGCCGACACCGACGTCTACTACTTCGCCCCGCAGAAGTGCTTCGCCTCCGACGGCGGCCTGTGGATCGCGCTCATGAGCCCCAAGGCGCTCGAGCGGGTGGAGGAAATCAAGAACTCGGGTCGCTGGACCCCCGAATTCCTCTCGCTGCCGATCGCGATCGACAACTCCACCAAGGACCAGACCTACAACACCCCGGCGCTTGCCACCCTGTTGCTGTTCGCCAACCAGATCGAGTGGCTGAATGGCAACGGCGGCCTGGACTGGGCCGTGAAGCGCACCGCCGACTCGTCCTCGCGCCTGTACTCGTGGGCCGAGACCAGCGCGTACGCAACCCCGTTCGTGCAGAACCCGGCGCTGCGCTCGCAGGTTGTCGGCACCATCGACTTCGCCGACAGCGTGGACGCCGCGCAGGTGGCGAAGGTGCTGCGCGCCAATGGAATCGTGGACACCGAGCCGTACCGGAAGCTGGGCCGCAACCAGCTGCGCATCGGCATGTTCCCGGCCATCGACCCCGAAGATGTGTCGCAGCTGACCCGCTGTGTCGACTGGGTCGTCGAAAAGCTTGCCTGAGCAGTAAAAACGACATCGGTTCACGGTTCTCTCACGATCTTCGGGAGATCGTGAAACCGGTTTCGCCGCTGGGGCGAATCGCTCACACTAATGCGGCGCGGAAGTCTGGGAACAGATTTCCGCGCCGCGTGTCTTGCCCCATGATTCTCAGAAGTGCACTACTGTTCCAGAACGTGGGCGGTGTCGCGAGCCTAGCTATAGCTGTGAGTTGCGCAGCGAACAGGAGGTAACGGTGCGTGAACTTCGAGTAATCGGATTGACGCCCGATTCCACGCACATCGTGTGCATCGATACCGAGAGCGGCCAGAAGTACCGGCTCGCCGCCGACGATAAACTGCGCGCCGCTGCCCGCGGAGATCTTGCCCGATTCGGCCAAATCGAGATCGAAACGGAAGCCACGATGCGTCCTCGCGATATCCAGGCCCGTATCCGTGCCGGTGCGTCGGTGGAGCAGGTCACCGAAGAGTCGGGTATGCCGCTGTCGCGGGTGGAGCGTTTCGCGTATCCCGTTCTGCTGGAACGCGCCCGGGCCGCCGAGCTGGCGCAGAAGGCGCACCCGGTCCGCAATGACGGTCCCGCGGTGGAGACCCTGATCGAGATCGTGTCGGCCGCCTTCGCCGAGCGCGGCCACAATATCGAGGTCGCCGAATGGGACGCCTGGAAGGACGAGAAGGGCTACTGGGTGGCCCAATTGCAGTGGCAGGCGGGCCGTTCCGTGATCGCCGCGCACTGGCGCTACCAGCCGGACGCGCACGGCGGCTCGGTGGTGCCGCTCGATGATCCGGCCTCGGACCTGATCGATCCCGATTTCGGCCGGGCGCTGCGCGGCCTGGCGACCATCCTGCCGGACCAGACCGACCCGGTGGTGGACGAGGTGCCGGTCCCCGTGCCCGCGCCCGCCCCGCGCGAGGAGCGGACCCCCGACTACGAGTCCGCGCCGGCGCGAGTCGCCAAGCAGCAGAACGTGGACGACTACTTCGAGCAGCGTGCCGCGGTCGGCGACGGCACCGTGCCGGTGACCACCGCCGCTGCCCCGGCGCCCGCGCCCGCTCCGGCGGCGAAGGAGCAGCCCGCTCCGGCGCTCCCGGCTGCGCCCGCTCCGGCCGCTGCCGCCGAGCCCGCGGAACCGGCTCCCGCCCCGGCGCAGCCGGCGGCGAAGGCCAACGCGCAGAAGCCGAATCGTGCGAAACGAGGCGGCAAGGCTCCCATGCCGTCCTGGGAGGATGTGCTCCTAGGCGTGCGGTCCTCGGGTCACTGAGTCCGTTTCAGGGGCCAACCGGGTCGGCCGCTCGAATCTTTCGGATGCTAGTGGATTGCTGAATCCGCAGACCATCCGCTCTGCGCCGCGCTGTGAAACAGCGTTGGCAACGGCGATATTTCGGCCCTCGCGGGAGTAGATTCATTGGGTCGGCGGTCAGTGCCGGACCGATCCACGTCGATGCCGACTGTCGGCCGCCGCATGTTTGCTACAAAGCAGCCAACCTGTGTGTAGTGACTGAGGGGAGGTGACGTCGGTGCCATCAACGGTCTCATCCCTGTGGTACGTCGACGCACCCGATCCGGTGGCCGTGCTGCGTGCGCACCCGGGATCCGACCCGGATGCCGCCTTCGCACTCGCCAAACAGCTCAACCCGGACCGCGACGTGGTGCCCGCCGCCTCGGGCACCATGAAGGTGTGGGCGGGCCCGGATCCCGGATCCATCTATATCGGTTGCTATCCCGGCGTCACGGTTGTCTGCTCCACTCGGGCCGCGCTGCCGCGCCCCACCAGACTGCCGGAGCTGCTGGTGCGTCCGCTCGCCTCCGAGCGGACCTACCTGATCTCCTACAACCTGTCCCTGGGCTGGGGCGCGTTCGCGTATTGGGAGCGCGGCGAATTCCGCCGTTCCTTCAGCGCGACCCGGGTCAATATCCTCGAGGACGAGGGCATGCCGCGGGTGTGGGAGCGGCCGCACTGGGCGGGCGAACATCCCATCCAGCTCGCGCCCGGCGAGCTGCCCGACCCGCAGCTGCTGCCCTTCGACCCGCCGAACTTCGCCGACGCCGCCAATCAGGAGTGGCTCGGGTTCCGTTATCGCGGGCAGGATTCCGAGCAGGGGCTGACCGCCGACCGGATCGAGGTGTGCGGCTTCTCGCTTTTCGCCAGGGGCGAGGCGCCGACGGTGGCGGAGGTCGTGCCGGAGGCGCCCGTCGAACACAACGACAGCAAACGCGGACTGCTGCGCTGGCTGCGCGGCCGCGACCGGGTCTCCTGACTCAGAGCAGCAGCAGACCCAGCCATGCCAGCAGCACGCCCGCGCCCAGGCCCGCGATCACCCAGCGGGTCACCGGGGCGTAGCGCCAGCGCCAGGCGGTCGGCGCGGCCCCGCCCACCGCGATCAGATTGACCGCCACCGACAGCACTGGATGGATCTGGGCCAGCGCCGCGCCGAAGGCGTAGACGCCGACGGCGGTCAGCGCGGCCACCATGACGACCACGGCGATGCCGCTGGCCCACGGGGTGGGCTCGGAATAGCCGTATCCATACGGTCCGTCGGGTGGATGGCTCACTGGGCACGCACTCTCTCGTAGAAGGCCATGGCGGCTGCGGTCGCCACATTAAGCGAATCGGTGCCCGCCGTCATGGGGATGCGGGCACGAATGTCACTGGCCCGCATGGTCTCCCCGGTGAGGCCGGGGCCCTCCGCGCCGAGCAGCAGGGCCACCTTCTCGCCGGTCATGGCGGTGGCAAGGGTGTCAGCCTTCGGGTTCGGAGTCAGGGCGATGATCTGGAAGCCGTTGTCGCGCAGCAGGTCCAGCCCCGCCGGGAAGGGCGGCAGCTGGGCGAAGGGGACCCGCAGTACGTGGCCCATGGAGACCCGCACGGCGCGGCGGTACAGCGGATCCGAGCAGCGGTCGCCGAACAGCACGGCGTCCGCACCCAATCCGGCGGCATTGCGGAAGATCGACCCGATGTTCTCGTGGTCGTTCACGCCCTCGAGCACCGCCACCGTGCGCGCGTCCGCGAGCACCTCGCCGGCGGTGAGTTCACGCGGGCGATAGGCGCCCGCGAGAACGCCCCGATTCAAATGGAATCCGACGACCTGCGCCATCACCTCGGCGCTTGCCCGATAATACGGAATTTCCACTCCGGTCAGCTCCTCGGCGAGCTGTTCGTATCTCTTCGCGACACCGAACAATGCGAAGGGAGTGAATCGTGAGGCCAGCATGCGCTGCACGACCACCACGCCCTCGGCGATCACCAATCCCTTGCCGCCTGGCAGGTCGGGGCGTCGATCGGCATTACTGAGGTCGCGGAATTCGGCGACCCGCGGGTCGTCCGGGTCGTCGATATCGATCACTTCGGCCACCGGGACATTTTCGCCTCCGCTGCGGGCGGGCGAATGCCCGGGGCATAAGGTGATCGAGACCCGATTCCGATCTATCGAAGAGGACAGCCCATGAGCAGCAAGCCGGAAATCGAGTTCCAGGACGGCCCCGCCCCCGCCGAGCTCGTGATCAAGGACCTCGTTGTGGGTGACGGCGCCGAAGCCAAGCCCGGCGACACCGTCGATGTCCACTACGTGGGCGTCGAGTACGACTCGGGCGAGCAGTTCGACGCCTCCTGGGACCGTGGTGAGTCCATCGTCTTCCCGCTGCGCGGCCTGATCCAGGGCTGGCAGGACGGCATCCCGGGCATGAAGGTGGGCGGCCGTCGCCAGCTGACCATCCCGCCGAAGCTGGCCTACGGCGAGGCGGGTGGCCACCAGCTGTCCGGCAAGACCCTCGTCTTCGTCATCGACCTCCTGGACGTCGTGAACTGACGACTTCCCGTCGACGAAAAACCCGTGCCCGCCGTGCTTTTCAGCGCGGCGGGCACGGTTGTTTTCCGGCCGGACCTCACACCTTCACGACGATGCTGCTGATGATCTTGTCGGCGAAGGTCTGCCGCTTGGCGTCCCAGAGCGGCCAGAGCCAGCCGAGATAGCAGGGGAGGGTGTCGACGATGTGGCAGATCTGGCGGACGAAGGCCATGCCGAAGCCCAGGGTCTGCCCGTCGGCCTCGCGGATCAGCTTGATGCCCAGCAGCTTCTTACCGGGGGTCTGGCCGCTGGTGCCCTCCATATAGATGAGGTACAGCCCGCCGATGATCGCGATGGCCGCGCCGATGAGCACCAGCACGATCCCGCCCGCGGACAGCCCGCCCGAGCAGGACGTGCTGTAGGAGGAGTCGGTCGAGTCGGTGGTGCAGTTCATGTCCTTGGACCCGACCGCGAAGCCGATGCCGTAGAAGATGCCCGCGGGCACGCCGATGATCAACCGGTCGATGAGGAACGCCCCCACGCGCGCGCCCCAACTGGCATAGGGCGCTTGGGGATACGCGGCGTAGCCGGGTCCGGGCAGATAACCCCCGGGCTGACCCGGATAGCCGCCCATCGGCTGCCCGTACCCGGGTGGCGGCTGTTGCCCATAGCCGGGCGGTGGCTGCTGGCCGTACCCGGGCTGCTGCCCGAATCCGGGCTGTTGCGGCTGCTGCGAGTAGGGATCGTTGCCGTAGGTCATCGGTTCCTCCCCAGGGGGAATGCGGGGCTTGGCCCCCGCATTGTCTCCCGAATCCCTAGCTCACGATGGCATTCATGATTGTTCCGGCGCTCGTGGCGATCGCGCCGCCGGCCATGGCGTTGGCGACCATCTTGGGGGAGGCCGAGCCGCCGCCCCACTTCTCCCAGCCGAAGCGCCCGCCGCCGTAGGTGATGGCCGCGAGGCCGGACATCTGGGTGAACCAGGTGAAGTAGCGGAACATCTTCATCACCTTGTCGGCTATGGGCGGGGCCTCCGCGGTGGGGTTGCCCATCTGGGCGAGAACCGTGCTGTACATGTCATGCGCGGCCATCAGCATGCTCACGATCGTTTCCTCTCCGGTACCAGGGCGCTGGGTGGAGCCAGGTCGGTAGAGCAGTCGAGCTTTCGAAACGGGTCGATTAGAGCAATCCGGGCAGATTCTATCCGGGTGAATCGCCGATCGTTGCTGATTGTTTGCGATCGTTATTTCCGAATGATGTCGACCGGGTCGGTGAGGGTGGCCGCGATGGCCGTCTGCTGCGGTACCCCGAGCTGCGGGAGCGCGCCCATCGCCTGATTGGTCTGATTGCCCAATATCTTGGTCACGGCTTGCAATTGGGTGACGCCACCGGTCAGCGCCTGCATGGCCGCCACCAGCTGGGTGCCCGCCTGATCGGCGATGGCCGGAATGCTCTGTGCCAGCGATGCGCCCTGATTCAGTTGCGTGCTCGCGTCGTTCAGCCTGCCGGCCGCGTCGCGCAGTAGTTGTCCGACCTTGGTATCCGGAGTGACCTGCGTACCCGTCAGATTGGCGAAGCCGCTGAGCTGGGTGTTGGCCTGATTCGCCACATTCTGCAGACCCTGCAGCTGGGTGATGACATTCGCCAGCTGCGGATCATTGGCGAACGGCAGCGCCTGCAACAGGGGCACCACGAAGTCGAGTCCATTGGACAGCGTGCCCGCCGCCTGGGTGACCTGTCCCATGGTAACGCCGGTCGAATCCAGCGCCGCGGCAAGCTGATTCGCCTGTGTGGTGGCGGCGCTCAGGGTGGAATTCAGCGCGTCGATGCCGGAGGTCAGCTGTCCCGCACCGGATTTCGCCTGATTCAGGAAGTCCATCATCTGGTCGGCGCCGCCGGAGAACTGCTGCGCCCCGTCGGCGGCCGCCTGCACGCCCGCACCGAGCAGCTGCGAGGTGCCCGCGATCTGCGACACCTGCAGCCGCGCGGTGTTCATGGTCGCGAACAGGGTGTCCAGCCCGGCGGCGCTGATCTTCTTGGTCACCTCGGTCACCGCGTCGTTGACCAGATTCGGGTCGGCGCGATCGTGGGTGGTGACGGTGACCTGCGCCCGCTTCGGCTTGTCGGTGAGCAGGGAGGTGATATCGGTACTGAGGTCGGTGGGCAGCGTGACCGCCGCGGCGTAGTCCTTGGTGCTCGCCTCGTCGACCACATCCCAGTGCCGGGTTCCGCTGCCCTGCAGCTCCTTTGCGATGCGCGCGCCCAGTGGCCCGGTATCGGCGTTGATGAGCGCGACCGCGGTGGGCGCGGAGCGCAGCCGGAGGACGCTGATCGTGCCCGCGGTGACCGCGGCGGCGAGCAGCAGGACGATCAGGACCCAGCGGGTGCGTTTTCCGAACACCATTCAGACCGTAGAGGGACGGCTTGTCCCCGGTTCTGATGGTTGTCTGAGAGTTCGGTAAAGACAGGTACGTTCACCCGCGGCCGGGCGGCGGCCCCGGCGGCGGCGCATCGCGGTCCGGAAGCTCCAGCACCAGGCGCACCCCGCCCAGCGTGCCGTCGTCGAAATAGGCTCGGCCGCCGTGCAATTGGGCCTGCTGCGCGACCAGCGCCAGCCCCAGCCCGGACCCGCCCTTGGCGGCATGGCTGCCCCGGAAGAACCGTTCGAACACCGCCTCCCGCTCCGCGGTCGGCAGTCCGCGCCCGTTGTCGTCGATGGAGATGACGATGCGCCCGTTCGCCGCCCGGTGCGCCGATACCAGCGCCTCGGTGGCCTCGCCGTGCCGCGCCGAATTGGTGAGTGCGTTGTCCACGGCCAGCCGCAGCCCGGTGGGCAGGCCCCGGGTGACGAGTTCGGCGTCGGTGTCGATGCGTACCTTCAGCTGCGGGAAGTGCCGCATGGCGTCGTGCGCGGCGGCGTCGCAGAGCTCGGCCACATCGGTGACCACGTGGTCGCGTTCATTGGTGAGGTCACCGGCGGCCAGCCGTTCCAGCGCCGCGAGGGTGGTCTCCACCCGGTTCTGGCCGCGCTGCAGGTCGCCGAGGATCTCCCGGCGCTGATCCTCGCTGAGGTCGAGGGTGCGCAGCACTTCCAGATCGGTGCGCATGGCGGTGAGCGGGGTGCGCAGTTCGTGCGCGGACACCGCGGCGAAGTCGCGTGCGGTCTCCAGCGCCGCGGCGATCTCGGCCTGCGCCCGATCCAGCCGCTCCAGCATGGTGTTGACGGCCTCGCCCAGCTTGTCGGCCTCCCTGACCCCCGAACCGTCCACGGGTAGCGGCGCATTCGGGCCGCCGGTGGGCCCGCGCTGATCGACCGCCGCGGTGAGCCGGACGATGGGCCGCACCGCGCGGCCGCCGAACAGCCAGCCCAGTCCGGCCGCCGCCGCCACCGCGGCCAGGGCAGCGAAGAACACGAACCGCCGCTGCTCCGCGGTGGCGTGCTCGGTCTCGGTGGTCGGAATGCCCAGGGAGACAACGCGTCCCGCGGGCTGGTTCTCGGTGGTGGTGAGCACGCGGTAGGTATTGCCGTCCACGGTGACGGTGTGATTGCCCACCGACAGGACGGGTAGTTGCACGGCGGTGCTGGTCATGGAGCCGTCGGCATTGCGCACGGTGAGCGCCAGCTGGTTGGTGGGTCCCAGCACATCGAGGACGGTCACCGCGAGTTGCGGCTCGATGAGCACGATCCGCGAGGTCAGCGCCAGCTGCTGATCGGCCTGACCGAGATTGTTGCGCTCGATGGCGGTGACGGTGACCCAGCTGAGCACCGCCACGATGATGTTCGCGCCCAGCGCCGCGGCCGCCGCGACCCGGAAGCGCAGCGAATAGGAGTGGCGGCGCCGACGCATTGGCGTGGAATCGGGTGCGGGCCGGTTCATTTGGGTGCGCGTAAGACGAATCCCACCCCGCGAATGGTGTGCAGCAGGCGCGGGGTGCCGTCGACCTCGAGTTTGCGGCGCAGGTAGCCGACGAAGACGTCCACCACATTGGTGTCGGCCGCGAAGTCGTAGCCCCACACCAGTTCCAGCAGTCGCTCCCGGCTCAGCACCACGCCGGCGCTGCGGGCCAGGGTGGACAGCAGCTCGAATTCCCTCTTGGTGAGCTCGATCTCGGTGCCGTGCAGCAGCGCCCGGTAGCCGGCGACATCGACTTCCAAGGGGCCCACGGTGATCGCGCCCGGAATGACGGAGGCGGGTACGTCGCTGCGCCGGCGCAGCAGCGCCTTGATGCGGGCGACCAGTTCTGCGAGCACGAACGGCTTCACCAGATAGTCGTCGGCCCCGGACTCCAGCCCGGCGATCCGGTCGTCGACCGAACTGCGCGCCGACAGGACGCAGATCGGCACCTCATTGCCCATGGCGCGCAGCGCGGTGACCACGCCCGCGCCGTCCAGCACCGGCATGTTCATATCGAGCACGACCGCGTCGGGGGCGGATTCGTTCACACTGCGCAGCGCCGCCGCGCCGTCCCGGGCGATGACCACCCGGAACCCCGACAGCCGGAGCCCGCGCTCGACCGATGCGAGCACATCCTCGTCGTCGTCGACGACCAGGACAGTGGGTACCGCTGTATCCAATTTGCCCTCCGCTTCGCTCCGGGCGGGTTCGCGGCCCTGGAGGTCTCGTTCTTCCCTCCCTGCGCTCCTCCGCTTCGCTCCCCCGCTCCAAGGCGGAGGTCGATCAAGCCGCAGTCCAGAACGAGACGGTCCGCGAACCTGATGTGGTGTGCCACCCGGGCGGCACACCACATCAGTATCGTCCGACGAAGGTCAGTAGTTGTGGCAGGAGTCGGCGACCTGCTGGATCGCCGCGGCGATTCCACCGGCCCGCGGGTCGGCCGCGGCCTGGTCGGCGGCGTCCGGGTTGTCCTTCAGGTACTGGTCGAGTTCGGCCTGACGCTGCTCGGGCGACAGCGCGAACTTGGCCTGCAACTCGGACTTGTAGCCCGGGTTCTGGTCCAGGAACTGGGCCAGGGCCGGGGCCTTGTCGTGCAGGGCGGCGTCCACCTGGGTGAAGGTGCAGGTCGAGTTCAGTAGCGGCGCAACCAGATCCGCGGGGGAGGCGGAGGCGGTGGCGGGCACGAGGGCGAGGGCCACGGCGGCGACCGCGCCGGCTCCGAAGAGCGCACCGACGCGGCGATTACGGACGAAGCTCATGCATCGACCTTTCTTGTTCGACAAGCAGAGCGAAACTTGGCGCGCGCGAATCCCGCGATCCGCGCCCGCCCGACGCTAAACCACCCGCATGGGAGGCCGATGAGCGAAGTATGAAAACTCTCTGAGGCTAGCCCGAGACGGTCGAATCCCCGGCCTGAGCGGCCGGATCCACCCCGGGCGCGCCGGTATCGAGGCTGGCCGGATCGACCCGGCGGAACGGGGTGGTGGCGACCGCGGCGGCCTCGGCGGCGGCAATGCGCTCCTTGTCCTCCATCAGGGTCACCGCGTCGCGGATCTGCTTCTCCAGGGTGGGCAGCATGGCGGCGTCGTCGATGGTCGGCGGCACCTCGAAGGTTTCACCCGCCGCGATCTGACGCATGGTGCGGCGCAGGATCTTTCCGGAGCGGGTCTTGGGCAGCGCGGTCACCGCGACCACGTCGTAGAGGGTGGCGATGGCGCCGACCCGCTCGCGCACCCGCTCGATGACCTCGGCGCGCAGCCGCTCGGACTCGATGTCGATGCCGGTCTTGAGCACCACGTACCCGATCGGCCGCTGCCCCTTCAGCTCGTCCGGGATACCGACCACCGCGGTCTCGGCCACGGCCGGATGCCCGGAGATGGCCGCCTCGATACCGCCCGCCGAGAGCCGGTGCCCGGCCATATTGATGACGTCGTCACTGCGGCCCAGGACGAACAGGTAACCGTCCTCGTCGAAGAAGCCGGAGTCCCCGGTCAGATAGTGGCCGGGATACGCGGAGAGATAGGAGCGCTCGTAGCGGGCGTCGTCGCGCCACAGTGTGGTCAGCGTGCCGGGCGGCAGCGGCAGCCCGATCACGATGTTTCCTTCTGTATTGGGTGGGACCGCATTGCCTTCGGAATCCAGCACCCGCAGCCGGTACCCCGGCACCGGCACCGAGGCCGAACCGGACTTGATCGGAAGCTGCTGCAGTCCGAGCGGATCGGCGCAGATGGGCCAGCCGGTCTCGGTCTGCCACCAGTGGTCCACGACCGGGCAGTCGGGCCGCTCCGCGAGCAGGGTCTCCACCGCCCACTCGTAGGTTGCCGGATCCAGCCGCTCGCCGGCGCAGAACAGCGCCCGCAACCGGGTGAGATCGTGCCGATGCGCGAGCGCGGCGTCCGGATCGGCGCGGCGGATGGCCCGCAGTGCCGTCGGTGCGGTGAACATCACGTCCACCTTGTACTCGTCCACCAGTCGCCAGTAGGTCCCGGCGTCCGGGGTCCCGATCGGCTTGCCCTCGTAGAGGATGGTGGTCGCCCCGACCAGCAGCGGCGCGTACACGATGTAGGAGTGCCCGACCACCCAGCCGATGTCGGAGGTGGTGAGCATGGTCTGCCCGGGGCCGACCTCGTAGATATTGCGCATGGACCAGGCCAGTGCGACCGCGTGCCCGCCGTTGTCGCGCACCACGCCCTTGGGCTTCCCGGTGGTCCCGGAGGTGTAGAGGATATAGAGCGGATCGGTCGCGGCCACCGAGACCGGATCGGCCGGTTCCGCGCCGACCTGCGCCTCGTCCCAGTCCAGCCAGCGGGCGGCGACGGTGTCGGAGGAGGCGGGCAGATGTTCGGTGGCAGCCTGCTCGGCGGGAAAACGAATGGTGGGGAAGCCGTCCCGATGCTTGACCAGCACGGTGCGGGGCGCGGTGGTCTGCGCGAGGTCGAGGGCGGCCAGCACGATCGGCGGGTATTCGATGCGGCGGCCGGGCTCCAGTCCGCCGGAGGCGGTGATAATCAGCACAGGTTCGGCATCGTCGATGCGGGCCGCGAGTTCATGGGCGGCGAATCCGCCGAAGACCACCGAGTGCACCGCGCCGATGCGGGCGCAGGCGAGCATGGCCACCACGGCTTCCGGAATCATCGGCATATAGATGACGACGCGGTCACCGGTCTTGACGCCCAGTCGGAGCATGGATCCGGCAAATCGGGCGACTTCGTCCAGCAGCTCCCGATAGGTGTAGATCCTTCTGGACCCGGTCATAGCCGAGTCGTATATTAGGGCCGGTTGTTCAGCGCGACCCCCTGCCTGGCCTCCGGTCGAGCCCTCCGGGGATGTGATCTCGCGCACATGCCGATCCAGGGCGTTGTAGGAGGTGTTGAGGCGAGCGTCGGGAAACCAGCGCGTCGGACGGGCCGCGGTATCGAGAATCTGGGTGGGGGGCACATCCCAGCTGATGGCTTCGGCCGCATCGCGCCAGAACTCCGAGGGATCGACCAGGCTCAGCTGATACGCCTGTCGGTACTCCTGCTTCGCGTTCAACCCGGTGACTCCCTAGCTCCGCCATGTGTCTTTTGAGATGCGCTGAGATGCCCGCCTCGATAGATCCAGCTGATTGTGGCAGACTTCACGCGACGTCCGGGCGGACGCCGCGACCTTTGATTTTGCCTGCAAATGGCAGGTCAGGGACCGGTGGTTGCCAAGAGGTCACACAAGAAGTTATTGATCCGTTAGAATCGCATGTCACATATTTCGGCCGTCATGGACGCAATTTCTCGGCCAGCCGCAGTTCTCGGCCAGCTGTGCCAGTCGAGCCCAGCGTGCGATCGCGGAGGCTCGCTGATGGCGCGTGGCTGGGGCCAGTTTGGAAAGTGAGTGGGAGATGCGTGACGCCGCTAGGTCCGGCAGCACCAAGCGCTGGGCGCTGAGCAACTGGGACCTGCGATGGAAGGTCACGGCGGTGCTCGCCGTGCCGCTGTTGGTCGCTGTTGTGCTGGGAGCGTCCAGGATCTCGGCGGAGTTCGCCGACTCCAGCCGGCTTTCGACGGCGACCGATCATGTCGGGGTCATCCCGGCGATCACCGGTCTCAGTGCTGATGCTGCGCAGGTCGCGAGTGGTCAGATGGTCATGCTGGGCCCGACCCAGTCGCTGACCTCGGATCCGGAACTCGCGCAGTTGGATACGGCCATCGCGTTCGCCGAGAAGGCCGCCGCGCGGTTGAGCGATATGCCCAGCGCCCGCTCGGCGCTGGACGAGATGATCGCGGGCGCCAAGAGCATCCGGGCCCAGGGTCTGGCGCCGTCGAAGTCGATTCCGGATACCGTCACCGCGGTCGAACGGATCCGCGGCGACAGCGTGCGCACGGTGGAGAACATCGTGTCCAGCGTCGCCGACAAGAACGTGGACCAGGCCAAGCTGCGCCTGGTCGACTCGCTGAACACCCGTTGGATGCTGTTCAACGAGGTCGCCGGTATGGCCGAGGCGTTGCGCAACAACCCGAAGGATGGCCTCAAGGACATTCAGATCGGCGTCAATACCGAGCGGCAGATGCTGGCCGTGCTCGCGCACCGCTTCCCGGACGGCGACGCCACCATCGCGGAGCTCGATCGGCAGGCAGACACTCGCGTGCAGCTGGTCAACGGCCCGCAGGCGCTGGCCGGGCAGCTGCCCGTCGCCGAGCTGAAGGATTCGCTGGTCGCCAGCATCAACGGCTACCAGTCCATCGCGACCGCCGCCACCAAGGACATCGTGTCCCGGGTGGACGATCTGGCCGCAGCGGCCCGCTCGGGCGCCATCCGCTACTCGATCATCGTCATCGCCACCATCCTCGGCGCCTTGGCGCTGGCCGTGCTGATCGCACGCGCGATGATCGTCCCGCTGCGCCGTCTGCGCCTGGCCGCCCTGCGCGTCGCCGAATACGACCTCGGCCAGGAAGTTTCCTCGCTGCGTGATGGTGCGGATCCCGAAGACGTTCCGCTGGAACCGATGCCGGTGCACACCGACGAGGAGATCGGCCAGCTGGCCCGCGCCGTCGACGACATCCACGGTCAGGCGCTCCGCCTGGCCGCCGACCAGGCCGCCATGCGTACCCAGGTCAACGACATGTTCGAGACCCTGGCCCGCCGCTCCAAGTCTCTTGTCGATCACCAGCTCTCGCTCATCGAGGCGATGGAGTACGACGAGAAGGACCCGCGCCTGCTCGAGAACCTCTTCCGCCTCGACCACCTCGCCGCCCGTATGCGGCGAAACGGCGACAACCTGCTGATTCTGGCCGGTACCAAACAGCGCCGGGGCAAGTCCGCGCCCGTCGAGATCGCCGACGTACTGCGCGCCGCCATCTCCGAGGTGGAGGACTACGAACGCGTCAAGCTGGGCGCCACCCCGCGGGGTGCGCTCGTCGAGCCCGCCGCCTCCGACCTCGCGCACCTGTTCGCCGAGCTCCTGGACAACGCGCTGCGCGCCTCGCCCCCGGAGACGGACGTCAAGTTCACCTTCGCGCAGGCGCACGATCAGGGTCTGCTGATCGAGGTCGCCGACCGCGGTATCGGTATGCCCCCGGCCGAAATGGCCGAGATCAACCGGCGACTGGAGGCCGTGGCCGAGGTCGGTCCCGACACCGCCCGTCACATGGGTCTGTTCGTCGTCGGCCGCCTGGCCGAGCGGCACGGCCTGACCGTGCGGCTGCGCCCGACCTTCGACATCGCCCGGGACCCGGGCGTGACGGTCACCGTGCACGTGCCCAAGCCGCTGATCGTCTCGGCGGGCGGGCCGATCTCGGTGCCGCCGCAGCAGGGTCAGCAGCCGCCGTCGGCTCCGGCTCCCGCGCCGCAGGGTGCGGGCAACCAGGCCGGTGCGCCGTCCTCCATGCAGATGCGCGCGGTCACCCGCACGGCGACCGGCAATGTGATGGTCACCGTGGATCCGGGTGTGAGCGGGCCGATTCCGGCTCCGGCGGGACAGACGCCGGGCGCCGCCCCGAGCCCGGCGGCGGCCAGCGCCTCGACCGGACTGCCGACGCGGCAGCCGGGCGCCCAGGTGCCGGGCGGTCTGCCGACCCGGCAGCCCGGTGTGAACGGGCCCACCGTCAAGCACACCATGACGGCCCCGGGCGGGTCGAAACCCGCCGGACTACCCCAGCGTGATCCGGGCGCACACGGTCCGTCCGCGCCCTCGGCCCAGCCGGGCGCCAATCTGCCGCAGCGCGGCCAGAGCACCGAGGGCCCGTCGCAGCCGCGTGGCGGTCTCGCCGCCAACATGCTCAAGCGTCAAGGTGCACCGGGCGGCATGCCGCCGCGACCGGGCGAGCCGGGAGCCGCGCCGGGCGGTCTGGAAACACGGGGAGGCGGAGCGCAGGGGGGTTTGCCGCAGCCGGGCCAGTCGGGTGCGATGCCGCAGCGCAATCCCGCTGTCGGCATGCCGCAGCGCGATTCCGCGCCGGGCGGAGCTCCGTCGGGACCGGGTGGTCTGCCGCAGCGTCAGCCGGGCACCAACGGTGCGCCGGGCCGCGAGACCGGCCTCGGCCAGCCGCAGCGCCCCGCGCCCGGCGGCCTGCCGCAGCGCGACGCGGGTAGCAATGCTGCGCCGCAGCAAGCGCGGGGAGGCGGAGCGGATTCGGGTCCGACCCGTCGTGAGCCCGCCGCCGGTGGTCTGCCGCAGCGTGATTCCGCCGCGGGTGGTCTGCCGCGTCGGGAGCCGGGCGCCAATGGCGCTCCGCCGCAGCGTGGTCCGGGTGCTCCGGGCCAGGGGCTGCCGCAGCGGGGTGCCGCGCCGCAGCGGGACGGGGCCAATGGCCTCGCCGCCGCTCAGAATTCGGACGTGCCGGGTCTGCCGAAGCGTGATGGCCTCGCGCCGCGCGACGGTGGCCTGCCGCCGCGTGATCCGGCCGCGGGTGGTCTGCCGCAGCGCGATTCGGCCGCCGGGGGACTTCCCCAGCGTGATCCGGCCGCGGGTGGTCTGCCGCAGCGTGGTGCGGCGGCCGGTGGCCTGCCCCAGCGCGACGCGGGCAAGGGTCTTCCCCAGCGCGACGCGGGCAACGGTCTGCCGCAGCGTGACGCGGGCAGTGGTCTGCCGCAGCGTGGTGCCGCGGGTGCTGACCCGTTGTCGGGTGGTCTGACTCAGCGTGATCCGCTGGGAGGTGGAGCAGCGCAGCGTGATTCCGCTGCCGGTGGTCTGCCCCAGCGCGGTGGCAACGGCCTGCCGCAGCGGGACGCTGGCAGTGGTCTGCCGCAGCGTGGTGCCGCGGGTGCTGATCCGTTGTCGGGTGGTCTGACTCAGCGTGATCCGCTGGGCGGTCCGCTGCCGCAGCGGGGCGCGACCGGTCTGCCGCAGCGTGATCCGGGTGCGGTGCTGCCGCAGCGCCCGAGCCCGATTCCGGGTGTTGGCCTGCCGCAGAACGGCTCCGACGCTGTCAAGGAGCCAGGACGGCACAGCTTCCGGTCGAATCCGCAGAAGGCGGCGTCGTTCTTCCAGACCCGTTTGCAGCCCGCCGAATCCGGTGGTGATGCGATCATGGGCGGCACGCCGATTTTCGCGGAGATGATGTCGGCGTGGCTGTCGGATCCGAATGCCGACCGGTCCCAGGTGGCATCTTCCTTCGAATCACCGGGTGACGAGGGCTGGCAGGCGGCCCGCCGCGTCAACGAGTCCGCGGCGGACAAGCGGACCGCCGCGGGTCTGCCGCAGCGCGATCCCGGTAACCGACTTGTGCCCGGCGGTGTCACCGGAAACGCTGACAAGGCGGCCCATCGGGACCCAGAATCCATCAGGTCAAGTCTGAGTCGTCACCAGCAGGGCGTCCGGGATGGCCGCGCGATGAAAGCTATGAACCTAACCGGAGATAAAGGAGACCGATGAACCCCGATCTAGGTGGTACGAAGCGTCAGCTGGATTGGCTGGTTTCGAATTTCGCCAATGAGGTTCCCGGCGTTGCGCACGCGGTCCTGGTGTCGGCTGACGGCCTGCTGATGGCCGCGAGTGCGCAGCTGCCCGTGGACCGTGCCGAACAGCTGTCAGCGGTGACCGCGGGGCTCGCGAGCCTCTCGGTGGGTGTCTCGAACTTGTTCGAGGGCGGCACCGTGTTGCAGTCGGTGGTCGAGATGGAACACGGCTACCTGCTGCTCATGGCGGTCGGCGACGGCTCGTACCTGGCGGTCCTGACGAATACGTCCTGCGACATCGGCCAGGTGGGATACGAGATGGCGTTGTTGGTCGAGCGAGTGGGCCAGACGGTTCAGGCCACACCTCGCGTCACGATGGGTTCCTGATGGCGGGATGGACATAGACAACGAACGCGTTGGGAGCGCCGAACCGAGCCTGGTTCGCCCTTATTCACTGACGGCCGGTCGCACCCGGCCGAAGGTGGAGCTCGCCCTGGAGGCGCTCGTCGCATCGCATCCGGTCGCCCTCGAGCGGCAGTTCGAACTCACCAATATCGAGACGTCAATCGTGGAGTTGTGCAGAGAATCGCCGTCGGTTGCCGAGGTAGCCGCGCGTCTGGGCATCCCGCTCGGGGTCGCGCGGGTGCTGGTCGCCGACCTCATCGATGCCGGCCATGTGCGGGTATCGGCGACATTGAAAGACGATTCCAGCGACGATGAACGTCGCGAGCTGATCGAAAGGGTTCTCAGTGGACTCCGGCGTATTTGATTCGACGACACAGGTCGACACGCGCACCAGCAAGCCCACGTCGGCCAAGATCGTCGTGGCCGGTGGTTTCGGTGTCGGCAAGACCACCCTGGTCGGTGCCGTGTCGGAGATCGTTCCGCTGCGCACCGAGGCTTTGGTGACCAATGCCAGTGTCGGCGTGGACTCCTTGACCGGGATCCCGTCGAAGGCCACCACCACGGTGGCCATGGACTTCGGCCGCATCAGCCTGGCCGATGACCTGGTGCTGTACCTGTTCGGCACGCCCGGCCAGTACCGCTTCTGGTTCATGTGGGACGACCTGATCAAGGGCGCCATCGGCGCGGTGGTGCTGGTCGACACCCGCCGGCTGGAGGACAGTTTCGCCGCCGTCGACTACTTCGAGGCGCGTAACCTACCCTTCCTGGTGGCCATCAACGAATTCGATGATGCGCCACGGTATCCGGTCGAGGACATTCGCCAGGCCCTGGCGGTGCCCGCGGACGTGCCGATCCTCTCGATCGACGCTCGTCGCCGGGAGCCGGTGAAGCAGGCTCTGGTCGCGGTCACCGAGTACGCACTGCGCAAGGTCGTGCAGGGGTACTGACACGCGGTTATCGGCGTCGACAGCAGCGACGCCGAGCACCGATATGCTGCCCGGACCCACCCTCTGGTTCGCGGCGCGTCTCGTTCTGGACCGAGTGGAGCGGGGGAGCGCAGCGGAGGAGCGGAGGGAGGGAAGAACGAGACCTCCAGCGCCGCGAACCCGCCCGGAGCGAAGCGGAGGGCAAATTGGGCACAGCGCGGGAGCTGCTCGGCGCATTGCTCGATCCCGGTTCCTTCGTGAGCTGGGATCGGCCACCCGTTGCGGTGGCGGCATCGGCCGAGTATTGCGAGGATTTGCTGGCTGCTGCGGCAACGGCGGGCACCGATGAGGCGGTGCTCACCGGGGAGGGGTTGCTGCGCGGACGGCGGGTCGCCGTGCTCGCGTGTGAATTCGGGTTTCTCGCGGGGTCCATCGGGGTGGCCGCGGCCGAGCGCATCGTGTCGGCGGTGGAGCGTGCCACCGAGCTGGGACTGCCGCTGCTCGCCTCGCCGACCTCCGGCGGTACCCGAATGCAGGAGGGCACAGTCGCTTTCGTGCAGATGGTGAAGGTCGCCGGGGCCCTGGCCGCGCACAGGGCGGCAGGGCATCCGTATCTGGTGTATCTGCGCGACCCGACCATGGGCGGGGTGTTCGCCTCGTGGGGATCGTTGGGGCACATGACATTTGCCGAGCCGGGCGCGCTGGTCGGGTTTCTCGGGCCGCGAGTTTACAAGGCGCTGTATGGGAAATCGTTCCCCGAGGGCGTGCAGACGGCCGAAAACCTTTACCACAATGGCGTTATCGACGGAGTTGTACCGGTGCCGGTCTTCCGCCGGATCGCGCATCGCGCCCTGAACGTCTTGTGCGACGGACCGCTGCCGCTGCCCGAAAACGATGGCGACCCACGCCGTTCCAAGGAGGGCGCCGCTTCCTTGCCGACGGGTCCGGAGGAGCGTGGCGGCCCGGCGCTGCTCGAGACCGGCGATGTCCACGGCTGGCAGTCGGTGCTCATCTCGCGGAGGGCCGATCGGCCGGGAACCCGGGAACTGCTGCGCCACGCCACCGATCGAGTTCCGTTGTCCGGCACCGGACAGGGGGAGCTGGATCGCACCGTGGTGCACGCGCTCGCCCGCTTCCGGGGTCAGCCCTGCATTGTGTTCGGTCACGATCGCGCGGGGCAGTCGCCCGAGAACACCATGGGTCCGGCGGCGTTGCGCGAGGCCCGCCGCAGCATGCACCTGGCCGCCGAACTCCACGTCCCCCTGGTCCTCGTCATCGATACCGCGGGCGCGGCGTTGTCCCGTGAGGCGGAGGAGCGCGGCCTGGCACCCGAAATCGCCCGCTGCATAGCCGATCTCGTCACCCTCGATACGCCGACGGTGTCGGTGCTGCTCGGGCAGGGCACCGGTGGTGGTGCACTGGCCCTGCTGCCGGCGGACCGGGTGCTGGCGGCCGCGAACGGCTGGCTGGCTCCGCTCCCGCCGGAGGGCGCGAGCGAGATCGTCTACCGCGACACCCGGCACGCCCCGGAACTGGCCGCCGCCCAGCGGATTCGCGCGCAGGATCTGCGGGCCGACGGGATCGTGGACCGCATCGTGTCCGAGTATCCCGATGCCGCGGACGAGCCGGTGGATTTCGCGCTGCGCATGGTGGCGGCCATTGCCGACGAACTGGCCGGTCTGACCAGTCGGTCCTCCGCGGATCTGCTGACGGCGCGGCAGCGGCGATACCGTCGCCTGGGTCTCGGGTCGTAGTTCTCGTCACATCGCACCAGGGCGACGCTGAGAAGTTGCCGCCGTGCGGATCCGATCCATTTTCTTCCCCATCGCGCGTTCGGTTGACGGGGTGGAACGGCGCTTCTACCTTCGGACTGGTGACTTATCGGTTCGAGGCCAGCGGCATTCCAGCGATTGTGCTCAGTGATGGCCAGGTCATGCCGAAGCTGGGGTTCGGTGTGTACAAACTCGTCGGCGACGAGGCAGTCGGCACCATTTCGACGGCCCTCGAGCTCGGGTACCGGAGCATCGACACGGCCGCCTTCTACGGCAATGAGGAGGAGGTCGGCCGCGCGGTCCGCGAATCGGGCCTACCGCGGGACGAGGTGTTCGTCACCACCAAGCTGTGGAACGCCGACCACGGCTACGACGCTGCCATGCGCGCCTTCGACGCCAGCGTCAAGCGACTGGGCCTCGACACCATCGATCTGTTCCTGATCCACTGGCCGCTACCCACGGTCGATCTGTACGTCGACACCTTCCGCGCGCTGCAGACGCTCAAGCAACAGGGCCGGGTGGTCTCGATCGGTGTCTCCAACTTCACCCGGGCGCATCTGGAGCGGGTGATGGGCGAGACCGGTGAGGTGCCGGCCATCAATCAGATTGAGCTGCATCCGTATTACGCGCAGTCGGAGCTGCGGGCCTTCCATGCCGCGCACGGCATCGTGACCGAGGCGTGGAGTCCGCTGGGGCGCGGGGCGGAGTTCAACGACTCGGTCATCATCGCGCTGGCGGACAAGCTCGGCCGGACGCCCGCGCAGATCATCCTGCGCTGGCACATGCAGTTGGGGAATGTGGCCATTCCGAAGTCCACGACGCCGTCCCGGATGGCGGAGAACCTGGTGGTCTTCGATTTCGAGCTGTCCGGCCGGGAGATGACGCAGATCGCCGGCATCGACAAGGGCGCGCGGCAGGGCGCGGATCCGCACTTCTTCGATCTGGACGCCCCCGCCTGAGCTCACGGTTCGTGCCGGGTGGGAATACCCAGGTACGAGGTCAATTCGACGGCGGCGGCCCGGCCCGCGCGATTCGCGCCGATGGTGCTGGCGGACGGCCCGTAGCCGATCAGGTGGATGCGCGGATCGGCCTCGACCCGGGTGGCGAGCCGACCGCCCATGATGATGCCGCCGCCGGGGCCGCGCAGCCGCAGCGGGGCCAGATGGTCGAGGGCGCTGCGGAATCCGGTGGCCCACAGGATCACGTCGGCGTGCTGGAAAGTGCCGTCGGCCCAGCGGATTCCATCGGCTTCGAGGTGATCGAACATGGGTCGCCGGTCCAGCACGCCGCGGTCGCGCATGGCCCGCACCCGCGCGTCCTCGGGCAGGCCGGTGACCGAGACCACGGAACCGGGCGGGAGTCCGCGCCGCACACGGTCTTCCACCATGGCCACCGCCGCCCGCCCATCTTCGGGTGCGAATTGCCCGGAGCGGAACACGGGTTCGCGCCGGGTCACCCACGTGGTGCCGGTGACCTGCGAGATCTCGTCCAGCAGTTGGATGGCGGTGATCCCGCCGCCCACCACGACCACGCGCTTGCCCGCGAATTCCGTTGCGGTGCGGTAATCGTGGGCGTGCAGCTGACGCCCCGTGAAGGTGTCCGCGCCCCGGTAGTAGGGAATGAACGGCTTGTCCCAGGTGCCCGTCGCATTGACCAGCCCGCGCACCCGCAGTGTCGCGTCCGGTGTCAGCTCCGCGTGCAGCAGCCCGTCGACCTCCCGATCCGGGCAGGTGGCCGCGGTGGCCCGGTCGCACACCAGACTGACCGACACCGGCCGGTGCACCCGCAGATCGAAGCGTTTCTCGTAGAGCTCGAAGTAGAGCGGCACGGCCGTGGCCGCCTGCGCGTTCTCCGAGCCCTCGGGCAGCGTCTCCGCGAACGACATGCCGGGAAGATCATGCACCCGATTGACGTTGCTCAATGTCAGTGACGGCCACCGGAACTGCCACGCCCCGCCGGGCGCGGGAGCGTGGTCGACAATGAGAAAGTCCTGCTCCGGCCGTAAACCGAGCCGCCGCAGGTGATAGCCGACCGATAAACCGGCCTGCCCGGCGCCGATTACGAGGATGTCGACATCGGGTGTTGCGGTCACCGACCCGACGGTACGCGCACCTAGAGTGAAGGCCGATCATGGGTCGACAGCGCAGGTGAGGTGGACAGTGGGGAAGGGACAGATGCTCGGAGTCAGCCGCGATGGCGAGGTAGTGACCATCGAACTGCAGCGTCCGGATCGACGGAACGCCCTGAACGAGGAGCTGATCGGGCTGCTGCGCGCGGCGCTCGAGGAGGCCGCGACCTCGGCCCGGGTGATCGTGCTGACCGGCCAGGGGCCGATCTTCAGTGCGGGCGCGGATCTGGACGGCGTGTATTCGGACAAGTTCCTGACCGGGCTGCTCGGCATGCTGCGCACCATCGAGACGATCCCGGTGCCGGTGATCGCGGCCATCAACGGCGGGGCGCTGGGCGCCGGCGTGCAGCTGGCCCTGGCGTCGGACCTGCGGGTCATGACACCGGACTCCTTCATCGCCGTTCCGGCGGCGAAACTCGGTATCTCCGTGGACCGTTGGACCGTGCGCCGGTTGTCCAACCTGATCGGGCCCGGCCCGGCGCGCACCATCCTGATAGGCGCCGAGCGGGTGCAGGCCGCGGACGCGTACCACTTCGGCTTCGCCAACCGAATCGGCACGCTGGCCGACGCGCAGGCCTGGGCCAGGCAGATCGCCGAACTCGCGCCACTGTCGCTGCGGCATCTGAAACTGGTCTTCAACGACGACGACACCCGCGGCCCCGACTCCCTCCAGCAGACCGCGGCCCTGGACGCCGCGTGGCAGAGTGCCGACGCGCAGGAGGCGCGCGTGGCACGCCAGGAGAAGCGGTCCGCGAAGTTCGAGGGCAAATGAACGAGCAGCGCGCGACCGCGAATGCGCGGAAACTGGTGGGTATGTCTGCGGGTGCATTCGGTCTTTCCTGGTTGGTGCGGGCGGCGTGGGGGATTCCCTCCGCCATGGGGGCCTCCATGTCCGCCATCGCGCCGACGGCGCACGGGGCGACCACCTATCGCAATCGGCAGTTCCACAACACCGAACCGAGCAGCCAGATCACCGGTTCCCCGCTGGAGCTGCTGTATCAGCTGGCCACCCAGCGCGACCGGGGCCGCCCGGCCGGGACGATCCCACTGGTGAAGCCCGCGCTGCCGGAGCAGGCGGGCGACCTGGCCGTCACCTGGTACGGGCACGCCACCTGCCTGATCGAGGTGGACGGCTACCGGGTGCTGGCCGATCCAGTGTGGAGCGAGCGGGTCTCGCCGTCGCCGCTGGTGGGTCCGGCCCGGCTGCATCCGGTGCCGTCGCCGCTGTCGGAGCTGCCGGCGCTGGACGCGGTGCTCATCTCCCACGACCACTACGACCATCTGGATCGCGACACCGTGATCGAGCTCGTGGACAGTCAGGACTGCGTGTTCATCGTGCCGATCGGCATCGGCGCGCATCTGCGGCACTGGGCGGTGCCCGATCATCGCATTGTCGAATTGGACTGGGCTGCTTCGGTTTCGCTGTCGGAGCTGCAGCGGGATCACGGTGACGGCACCGATCTGGTGATCACCTGCGCGGAGGCGCGGCACTTCTCCGGCCGCGGGCTGGTGCGCAACACCACGCTGTGGGCGTCCTGGTCGATCGCCGGTCCGACCCGCCGGGTCTACTTCGGCGGTGACACCGGCTACACCAAGGCCTTCGCGGAAGCGGGTGCGCGGCTGGGCCCGTTCGACCTGACCCTGCTGCCCATCGGCGCCTATGACCAGCACTGGCCGGATGTGCACATGAACCCCGAGGAGGCGGTGCGCGCCCACGCCGATCTGTGTGTCGGCGATGCGGGCTACGGGCTGCTGGTGCCGATCCATTGGGCCACCTTCAATCTGGCTTTCCACGGCTGGTCGGAGCCGGTCCGGCGACTCGTCGAGGCGGCAGAGGCGGCGGGGACACGCATCGCCGTGCCGAAGCCGGGCGAGCGGATCGATCCGATTGGCCTGCCACCACGGGATTCGTGGTGGGAAGATGTCCGCCAATAACGGGACAGAGATCGAAGGAGCAGCGCTGTGAGTCTCATGGACACGCTCAAGGGCTTGGTCGGCAAGGGCAAAGAGGTGGCGGCCCAGAACGCCGAGAAGATCGAGCAGGCGGTCGATAAGGCCGGACATGTGATCGACGAGAAGACCGGGGGGAAGTTCTCCTCCCAGATCGACAAGGGCGCGGAGGCGATCAAGTCCGCCATCAAGCCCGAGGCGGGCGCCGAGGCGCCGGCAGCGGCCTCCGCGGAGGCTCCCGCGGCCGAACCGGCCGCGGAGCCGGCACCCGCCGAGGCGACGGCCGAACCGGCCCCGGAACCCGCGCCGGAGGCCGCGGAAGGCGAACAGCCTCCGGCGTAATCGTCGCGGCGTCTCGCAGTGGTCGCACCGGTCGTTCCACGGGCTGTTCGGGAGTGGCGGGATCCCCGTCGCTGACCTGAACGGCCCGTTGGCATTTCACGGGTGGCGCGAGTTCTTCCGGGCCGGTTCGGGTTGCCGGTCTTTGTCGGGACCCGGACCTAAACTGCTGTCATGGGGTCCCGCAGGGATTTCGGGGGTATCGAGGTTGGGCTGACCAACCTCGACAAGGTGCTGTACCCGGCCACCGGGACCACCAAGGGGGAGGTCATCGACTATTTCACGGCCATCGCCCCGGCCCTGCTGCCACATATCGCGCAGCGGCCGGTGACCCGCAAGCGGTGGCCGAACGGGGTGGACGAGCAGTCGTTCTTCGAGAAGAATCTGGCCGAGCACGCGCCGAAGTGGTTGGAGCGGAGGACGGTTCAGCATTCCGACCGACCGGTCACGTACCCGCTCATCGACAATCTCGCGGGCATGGCCTGGCTCGGGCAGCAGGCGGCGCTGGAACTGCATGTGCCGCAATGGTGTTTCGACGGGGCCGAGGTCGGGGACATCACCCGGCTGGTCTTCGATCTGGATCCCGGGCCGGGGGCCGGGCTGGCGCAGTGCGCCGAGGTGGCGCTCATCCTGCGGGACGTGGTGCGCGAGGTGGGGCTGGAAGCCTACCCGGTCACCAGCGGCTCCAAGGGAATTCACGTCTACGTACCGCTGGACCGCAGACTCGGGCCGAACGGGGCGTCGGCGGTTGCCAAGCAGGTCGCCACCAACCTGCAGCAGCTGCGGCCGGAGCTGGTGACGGCCACCATGGCCAAATCGGCGCGCGGCGGGAAGGTGTTCCTGGACTGGAGCCAGAACAATCCGGCCAAGACCACCATCGCGCCGTATTCGCTGCGCGGGCGCACCGAGCCGTGGGTGGCCGCGCCGCGGGCCTGGACGGAGATAGAGAAGCCGAAACGGCTGCGGCACTTGCGCTTCGACGAGGTGCTGCGGCGCTGGCGGGAGCAAGGGGATCTGCTCGACGGATTGGACGAGCCACTGCCGGAACCGGTTCCGGACCGGCTCGACACCTACCGATCGATGCGCGACCCGGAGCGCACGCCCGAACCGGTGCCGCCGGGCCCGCCCGCCGCCGGGTCGGGGGATCGGTTCGTGGTGCAGGAGCATCACGCCCGGCGGCTGCACTGGGATGTCCGGCTGGAACGCGAGGGCGTGCTGGTCTCCTGGGCGGTGCCCAAAGGCCCGCCCACCGAAACCGGCGAGAACCGGCTGGCCGTGCACACCGAGGACCATCCGATGGAGTACCTCACCTTTCACGGGACGATCCCCAAGGGCGAGTACGGCGGCGGCGAGATGACCATCTGGGATACCGGCACCTACGAGACCGAGAAGTGGCGTGACGACGAGGTCATCGTCTGGCTGCGCGGTCAGCGGCTGACGGGGCGGTACGCGCTGATCCAGACCAATGGCAACCAGTGGCTCATGCACCTGATGAAGGATCAGACGCCGCCGGGGGTGAAATACAATGGGGCGCAGCCGGTTCCGGTCACGCCGCGCACCCCGGCGCCCATGCCGCGGGGACTGAAGCCCATGCTGGCGACGGCGGGTGATGTGGGGACCCTCGACGCCGAGCACTGGGCCTTCGAGACCAAGTGGGACGGGTTCCGGCTGATCGCCGAGATCGAGGACGGCGCGGTCACGCTGCGCAGCCGGGCCGGGCACGTGGTCACCGGGAAGTATCCGGGCCTGGCGGTGCTGGGTTCGGAACTGTCCGGGCACAGCGCGGTGCTGGACGGCGAGGCGGTGGTCTTCGACGATCACGGCGGCGCGAATCTCGGCCTGCTGCGGGAGGATTCGACGCGGGCGGTCTTCCTGGCCTTCGATCTGCTGTATCTGGACGGCACCTCGCTGGTCCGAAAACGCTACGATGACCGGCGGCGGGTGCTGGAAGCCCTTGCCGGGCAGGCGCGTTCGCTGATCGTGCCGAAACAGTTGCACGGGTCGGGTGCGGAAGCCCTGCGGTACAGCCAGGATCACGGCATGGAGGGTGTGGTCGCCAAGCGACGGGACTCGGTCTATCTGCCCGCGCGGCGCGGGCAGTCGTGGATCAAGACCCGGAACTGGCGGACGCTGTCGGTAGTGGTCGGCGGCTACCGGAGATCGGAGGTGCGGCAGTTCGCTTCGCTGCTGGTCGGTGTTCCGCACGAGGGGGAGCTGTACTACCTGGGCCGGGTCGGCACCGGGTTCAGTGAGCAGGAGATGAGCGACCTCGCCGATCGGCTGCGCCGCCTGGAACGCAAGACCAGTCCGTTCGACAATGAACTCACCGCCGACGAGCACAAGGACGCGGTGTGGGTGACGCCGAAACTCACCGGCACCGTGCGCTTCATGAACTGGACCGAGACCGGACGCCTCTGGCATCCGGCCTGGATTCCCAGCTCCGACTGACCGTTTCGGCTAGCTCGACTTCTCGAGCAGCGGCACGATGGTGTCGATATCGGTGACGATGGCGTGGCCCTGGAACGCGACCGCGCCGCATGGGCCCTCCGCAATCTCCCACTGCCCCACCCTCTTTCGCCACCCTACCCCTCCGGCGAACCGTGATCGGTGAGTTCTCGGCGCGGGGAATCGGGCGGAATTCCTCGGTGAGAGCTCCCCGATCCCGGCGCTCAGGCGGCGGTGCGGGCGGGGCGAGGCGCGGGGACCAGGCCGAAGCGGATGAGGCTTTCGGCGGTGTCGAAGAGTGTTTCCGATATGGGGCGCATGGTCCAGTTCAGGTCGTGTTCGGCCTTGGCGGCGCTCAGGCGTGCCTCGCGGCCGAGGTAGCGGACGGCAGTGCGGGCGTCGGGGTTGAAGCGGGCGCTGAGGCGGACGAGCCAGTCGGGGAGCACGCGGGTCGGTACGCGGTAGCGCTGTGCGAGGATCTGGGCCATCCGCGGGAAGGAGACTTCCTCGCCCGCGCAGATGTAGCGGTTGCCCGCGGCCTGCGGGGTTTCCATGGCGAGGCGGTGCGCGATCGCGAAGTCGCGGACGTCGACGGTCGCGAAGTTCAGGCGCGGGACGCCGGGCATGCCGCCGGCCAGCAGGGCGCGAATGCCGTCGACGGAGGTGCCGGCCTCGGCGCGCAGGAGGGGTCCGAAGATCGCTCCCGGATTGATCACGGCCAGTTCGAGATCCGGGTGCTCGGCGGCGAAATCCCAGGCGGCGCGCTCGGCGAGGGTCTTGCTCTTCTGGTAGGCGTCGCAGCGCGCGGTGTCCGACCAGTCCTTCTCGGTGTTCAGGTGGCCCTCGTTGCCGACCTCGACCGCCGCGATGGAGGAGGTCACGACGACCCGTTCGACACCACTCGCGGCGGCCGCGCCCAGCACCCGCAGCGTGCCGTCGACGGCGGGGCGCACCAGTTCGTCCTCGTGCTCGGGTACGCCCGAGGGGAAGGGCGAGGCGGTGTGCAGCACATAGCGGCAGCCCGCTGTGGCCGCTGCCCAGCCCGCGTCCGAACCCAGGTCGGCCTCGGCCAGCTCGATGCCGGGCAGGAGTTCGGCCACCTGCGCGGCGCGCGCGGTCGAGCGCACCGTGCCGCGCACTCGGTAGCCCTGGCCGAGTAATTCCTGGATGACATGGCCCGCGACATAGCCGGAGGCGCCGGTGACGAGAACGAGGTCGGACATTGCCGGACTCCAATCTGAGCAGTGCTTAGAATCTAAACAATGTATAGATTCCGAGGCCGGGAGCCGTCAACCCTTTACGCTCATCCCATGCCGCCGACCAAGGACCGCTATCACCACGGGGACCTCCGCGAGGAACTCCTGCGCGCCTCCCTGCAGCTGATCGAGTCCGAGGGCCTGGCCGCCGTGAGCCTCCGCAAGGTCGCCCGCGAAGCCGGCGTCAGCCCCGGCGCGCCTTACCACCACTTCGCCGACCGTGCCGCCCTGATGTCGGCCCTCGCCGCCCGCGGCTACGAAATCCTCGGCGCCGCAATGACTGTCGTCCGCGACAGCGCCCCCGACCCGCGCACCGCCCTGATCGCCATGGCCGAGGGCTACGTCGGCTTCGCCCGCGACCACGCCGCCTACTTCCGGATCATGTTCCGCCCCGAGCTCTCCCAGCCCGAGAAACACCCCGACACCGAGGCCGCCGGCGAGGCCGCCTACGCCGTCCTCGAATCCGCCGTCGCCGACGCCGTGGCCTCCGGCTTCCTCCCCGCCACCGACGCCGAAACCATGGCCCTGGCCTGGTGGTCCCTGGCCCACGGCATGGCCGCCCTCACCGTCGACGGCAAATTCGACCTCCGCGCAACCCAATCCGGCACCACCCCCGAGGCCCTCACCACACGCATCACTCACATCTTCGCCAACCTCATCGACCACCACCCGGCCTGACGGCGTTCCGGTCGAAGCGGCGGCACTCCGGTCGAACCAAGGGCACAGTGCCGTTGCGTGGTGGGCTGTGCCATAGCGAACCGGTGCTTCCCCTGGCCGACCGCGGAGATTCGTGGGGCCGACCGCGGAGATCTGTGCGGGCATTGCCCGCAGTCTGTGGAGATGTTGAGAGGTCGCGGTGGGTTGGGGTGCGGACACGGCAGACTGGTAGGCGTGACCGATTCGTACCAGATTCGCGGTGGGCTGGCCGAGCAGGTTGGCGTGTCCCGTGCCGGGAGCAGTGCCGGGGCGACGCTCCCCACGGGAGCGTTGCGGCCGATCGAGCTGGCCGCGTCGGCCGTGCTGGGCGGGGCGACGGTGGGGCTGGTGACGCTGGGGTCGCTGGTGCCGTTCGCGGCGGCGCTGCAACTGGTGGCGGCGGTGCCCATGGGGCTGCTGGCGCATCGGCACCGGTTCCGGGCGCAGCTGGCGACCACCATCGCGGGGACGTTGGTGACATTCGTGGCGGCGGGACTGCTGCCCGCGGAGAATCTGGTCGGTGTGGCGGTGATCGGGGGGATCATCGGGACGGTCAAGCGCAGGCGCGGGGGTCTGCCCGCGGTGGCGGTGCTGTCAGCGATGGCGGGATCCGCCATGGCGGCTTTGACGATCGGCATGCTGCTGGCCTTCGCGCAGTCTCGGCACCTGCTGTTCGACAACATCCGCAATTCCGCCGCGGGCATCGAAAACCTTGCGGCGCGCCAGTCTGCGCTGGAACCGCTGGGCCGCGCGGTCGCGAGCTACACCGACACCGTCCTGCACTGGTGGTGGGCCTTCGTGGGCGGCGGCATCATTGCGGCCATGCTGGTCAGCGGGGTGTTCTCCTGGTTCGTGCTCGGGCGGGTGCTGGATCGCCTGTCCTGGCTGCCGGGCCGTGACAGCCTGCTGGATGCGCCCGCGGACCCGCGTCCGGTCGCGCCGCTGCCGGTTACGTTGCAGGAGGTCGCGTTCCGATACCGGGGAGCGCGCACCGATGCCCTGCACAATATCGACCTGACCGTCGACGTCGGCGAATTCGTGGCGGTGGTCGGCCACAACGGGTCCGGAAAGTCCACGCTCACCAGGATTCTCGCGGGTCGCCCGCCGACCGCGGGCACCGTCACCCGGCCGGGCGCGGCGGGTCTGGGCGTGCGTGGCGGCACCGCGATGGTGCTGCAGCGACCGGAGAGCCAGACGCTGGGCGTGCTCGTCGCGGATGATGTGGTGTGGGGCCTGCCCACCGCGGATGCCGCGGCTGTCGATATCGACGGATTGCTGGCCGAGGTCGGCCTGGCCGGTATGGGCGGCCGCGAAACCTCGACCCTGTCGGGCGGCCAGCAGCAGCGGCTCGCGGTCGCCGCCGCCCTGGCCCGGCAGCCCACGCTGCTCATCGCCGACGAAGCGACCTCGATGATCGACCCCGATGGCCGTCGCGACCTGGTCGCATTGCTGGCCGACCTGCCGCGCAGGCATCCGATGGCCGTGGTCCTGGTGACCCATCACGAGGCGGACGCGGCCGCCGCGGATCGGGTGGTCCATCTGGAACAGGGCCGCTCGGTCGGCCATCTGCCCGCCTGGCCGCGTCCCGTCCGTGATTCACGCCGCCGGCCCATGGGCGACGCCGTCCTCGAATTGCAGGGCGTCGGCCACGCCTACAACCTCGGCACCCCCTGGGAAGCGCCCGCCCTGCACGACATCGACCTGAGTGTCCGCCGCGGCGAAGCCCTGCTCATCGTGGGCGGCAATGGTTCCGGCAAGTCCACGCTGGCCTGGATCATGGCCGGGCTGACCATGCCCACCGCCGGCAGCTGTGTGCTGCGCGAACCCATGGGCACGACCCGTCCGGTGCACAAGCGGATCGGGGCGGTGCAGCTGGCCTTCCAGCATTCCCGCCTGCAATTGCAGCGCCAGGACGTCGGCACCGAGATCGAGGACTGGGGCGGCCGCGGCAGTTACGCGGTCGCGCGTGCCCTCGATGCCGTGGGGTTGGACCGCGCGCTGGCCTCGCGCTCGGTCGAGGAGCTCAGCGGCGGGCAGGCCAAGCGGGTGGTGCTGGCGGCGATCGTGGCGAGCCACCCCCAGGTCGTGGTGCTCGACGAGCCACTGGCCGGGCTCGATCCGGAGGGCCGCGCCGGAGTAGTGGAACTGCTTGCCCGGCTCCGGGATTCGGGCCTGACCCTCATCGTCATCTCGCACGACGTGTCCGACATGGCCGCGGTGTGCGACCGTACCGTCCACCTGCGCGACGGCCGCCTCGTCGAGAACGGTTCCAATACTGTGCACGACAACCGAATTCAGGATTTCACCGGAGGTGTCCGATGAGCAGCGTCGTCCTCCGCGAGGTCCCCGTCGACAGCCCCGTGCATCGACTCTGGGCCGGTACCAAGATGATCGGCGTCTTCGCCGTCAGCGTACTGCTCATGTTCATCCCGACCTGGGGCCTGCTCGGTGTCGCGACGCTGTTCCTGGTGGCAGTGTTCCTGCTGGCGAAGCTGCCGCTGGGCACGCTGCCCCGCCTCCCGTGGTGGATCTGGGCGGGCGTGCTCATCGGGGCGGCCATCAACGCGCCCGTCGGCGCGTCGGCGCTGCTGCGGTACGCGCAGGTGATCCTGTTCGGCTTCCTGCTGCTGGGTGCGTCGTTCCTGGTCGCCTGGACCACGCCGATGGGTGAGGTGGCGCCCGCGCTGGCCCGACTGGGTGCGCCGCTGAAGCGCATCGGCTGGACACGCCGCGGAGTCCGGCACGCGATTCCGGTGGACGAGTGGGCGGTGGTGGTCGCGCTGACCCTGCGCGGCCTGCCGCTGTTGCTGGAGGAGATGCGCATCCTGCGCGCGGCTCGCAAACTGCGGCCAAAGGATTCGCTGCGGCATCGCGCGTCGGAGAACCCGCTGGTCGACATTCTGACCGCGAGCATGGCGGTCTCGAGCCGGCGGGCGGGCGAACTCGGCGAGGCCATCACCACCCGCGGCGGCACCGGCGAGCTGACCGCCCGCCCGGGATCGCCGGGGCGCGCCGATGCGATGGCGCTGCTGGTGGTGGCTTTGGTGTGCGCCTTGGGTATCGGCGTCGAACTGCTTGTCTAGCAACACACGAGCCGAAAATAATTCTGGGTGTCGGTGCCCCGCGCTACCGTGTCTGTCAGTAGAACGCGTTGCTGATGCAGCACGGGCTCACAGTCGCGAAGGGGGAATTCTTTCAACTGAGCCGTGTGTTGCCACAAACACCTGATGAAGATTGGAAGACCCATGATGCTGCGCAAGATCACCGCTATCGCCGCGCCGGTTGTCACGGCAGTCGCCATCGCCGGAGCCGGTGTGGCACACGCGGATCCGGCGGTGCCCGATATCGGTTACCAGACCCAGTTGGTCGGCAATACCGTTGTCACCACCCTCACCAATGGCAGCTTCGAGTTGGCCGGGGGAGCGGTGAAAATCAAGGACTCCGCGGGCGCGACCGTCCTCAGCCTGCCGCTGGCCTTCGAACAGGACGGCCTGAGCTACCCGGTGCCGGGCGCCGTCAGCGATGACGGTGCCACCCTGTCCCTGACCGCGGTCAAGGACGTCGCGGCGACCACGCCGGTACTGCACCCGGTGGCCTCGACGAACGAGAACCAGCACGCCATGGATGCGTTCAGCACTCAGTTCGGCATCGGCACAGCCATCGGCAGTTTCCTGGGCCTGGCCGTGGGCGCGGCAGTCGGCGCGATCGGATTCCTCGGTGGCGCTTTCGGTTTGGCGACCGTACCGGTCGCCGCGGCTGTCGGCGCGGTCATCGGCACCCTGGTGGTCGGCGGGCCCACCCTGCTCATCGCCGGCATCGACCTGATCAACACGCTGAACGCGGCGCCCGGCACCACGAAGTGGGCCCAGCCCGGCGATCGGTAACGATCCGACGCGGGTGCACCGACGGCTGCGGACGATCGTCAGCGCACGGTGCACCCGGCGTCCACCGGATCGCCGTTGAACCGATCCGACAGAAAGTTCATGGCCCCCAAGGCTTCTCCGGCAGCCGCCGGATTGTGGCCCGGTATCGCCGAGCGTATGGCGGTGAGGTTCGCGCCCAGCGCGCAGTAGCGGTCTACGAGGGCGCTGAAGCCCGCCGGCGGAATCACGTCGTCGTTGTTGCTGTGGTACAGGTAGAGCGGCACGTCCGGCGCCCAGCCGCCCAGCTCCTGATGGTTGGCGGCGGCCCGGAAGGCTTGGCTGCCAAGGATGTCCGGGACGGTCGAGTAGTCGTCGACGTGTTGGAAGAAGTGGTGGACTACCAGATCGCCGCCACAGGAGGTCGCCTCCTGCGCCAGCAGCGCATGACCGTTGTCATCGAGCGTGTCCGCCAGCCCGGAGCCGGAATCGTTGCGCGCCAGGGCGAGCAGGATCAGCACCGCGAGCCCCGCCTGATAGCTGCCGTCCACCCCGCGGGCGATGGCGGGGATATCGGCGGGCACGCCACCGGAGGTCACGCCGGCGAACCATATCTCGGGCGCGTAGCTCGCCCGCAGCTGCATGGCCCACAGGGTGGCGAAGGCGCCACCCGAGTAGCCCCAGGCTCCGAGCGGACTGGCGTCCGTGATACCCAGTGGTGCAAAGGATTTGGCGGCGCGCACGCCGTCCAGCACGGCCCGGCCGGAGTTCACGCCGTCGAAGAAGCGGGACTGCGGGCCCTCGTAGTCCGGCACCACCAGGGCCCAGCCGCGGCGCAGCGCTTCGGCCAGGAACGGAACGTCCAGCAGGGTGGTGGTAATGGAGAAGTCGCGCCCGCCGCGCAGCGCGAACGATGGGGCGCAACGGGTTCCGAGGCTGTCCTCGGCGATCTGATACGACAGCAGCGGGCGGTCGCCGGGACCGGTCCAGGGCGTGAGCGGCGTCATCACGGTGGCCACGTCGGCGGCGGCCTCCCCGGCGGAATCGGCGGTGCGGTACTGCACCTGCCAGCCCGCCACCGGGAGCGGCAGCCCGAAGACGGCGATCGGCCGGGAGTTTAGGATTGCCCCGTTTGTGAACTCTCCCAGGTTGATCGGCGCCGCGTAGAACGGATCATTGTCGGGATAGGGGACGTCGGCGCGAGTGCCGGGCACCGCCACCACCGCCGCCAGCAGCGTCACCGCCCCGATCAGCCCGGCGCGCCACCAGTGTCGAACCTTGGGTGAACACCCCGTGAATCCGCGCGTGCGTACCCCGAACCATGCGCAGTCCCGCCGCATAACCCCTCCAGCGTCGAATCATCCGACGCTCCAGACATCACGGACCCGCTGTTCGCGCCGATGAGAACTCCGGCGCATCGGAGAACCAAAATTACGTCGGGCCGGTCCTCGCGGTCAACGGCGTCTCCGCGCGTCGTAACTACGGCGTTGCGCGGTTTCTCGTACGAAAAGATATATCCAGCCCGAAGTCCAGATCTTTGGAACTGGCTCTACCGGTTGCATGCCAGTTGCCGCCATGCTCGGTCAATGTTGTTGCGCCGCCTCATCGCTCTGTACGTCGGACTCTGGCTGTACGGCTTCTCCATGGCCGTGATGATCCGCGCCGCGCTCGGCCTGGATCCGTGGGATGTGTTCCACCAGGGCGTGGCCGATCAGGTACCACTGAGTTTCGGTACGGTCGTGGCGATTACGGGCGCGGCGGTATTGCTGGCCTGGATTCCCCTGCGGCAGTGGCCGGGTCTGGGCACGGTCAGCAATGTCGTGGTCATCGGCGTCTCGGTGGACGCGGGGCTGTGGTTGCTGCCGGAGTTGCACGCGTTGCCGATCCGGATCGCGGCCATGGGTGCGGCGGTGCTGCTCAATGCGATTGCGACGGTGCTCTATATCGGCGCGGGCATGGGGCCGGGTCCGCGTGATGGACTGATGACTGGCCTGGTTCGGCGCACCGGCAAGCCGGTGTGGGTCATCCGGACAGGGCTGGAGGCGACGGTGTTGTCCGTCGGTTGGATCCTCGGTGGCAGCGTCGGAGTGGGCACGGTCGTGTACGCGTTCGCCATCGGACCGCTGATCCAGCTGATGATCCCGTTCGTGGACCGGTTCCTGCCGGGCTTCCATTCCGCGGAACTGGCCGGTTCACCCGCCCCGGAGGCCGAGCCGATGGCTGCCTGAGCCATCCCGGGTTGACAGGCTAACGGCGTTAGCCTAACGTGATGGCTAACAACATTAGCCCCAGTTAGAAGCCTCGGAGGGTCCGATGACCACCATCGCCGCCAACCTGCCGGCCGCCACCGATCACCGCGTCCCGGCCCTCGTCCGCAAGGCCGGATGGATCACCTGGACCGTCTTCCTTGCCGCCTTCGCCATCGTCGAGGGCGTCAACCACGGCACCGGCTCCTGGCTGGCCCTGACGGCCGGCCTCATCGCCCCCGACCTCACCTTCTTCGCCGCCATCGGCGCGAAAGACCCTGTGCAGCAGGGTCAATTGCCCCGCCGGGCCGTCCCCTTCTACAACGCCGCCCACCGCGCCTGGATCCCCCTGGCCCTGGCCGTCGCGTACGCCATTGCCCCCCTGCGGATCCCGGCCCTGTTCACCTTCCTCCTGGCCTGGATGCTGCACATCGGCATCGATCGCATCGCCGGCTACGGCCTGCGCACCGCGGACGGATTCCTCCGTGCCTGACCCGACCGGAACGCTCACCGAGCGGCAGCGGCAGATCGCCGCCGCCGCTCGCGCGCTATTGGACGCCCAGGGTCCCGAGGCCTTGACGATGCGAAACGTCGCCGAGGCACTGGGCATCAAGGCCCCCTCCCTCTACAAACACGTCCCCGACAAGACCGCCCTCGAAACCCTGGTGGTGGCCCAGGCTTTCACCGAGATGGCGCAGACCCTGGAAAAGGCCGCGTCACAGGGTCTCCCGGGCGTCGCCGCGGCGTACCGCGACTATGCCCTGTCCCACCCGCACATCTACCGCCTCATGAACTACCGTCCCCTGCGCCGGGACCTGCTCCCCCCGGATCTCGAAGAGCGCGCCGCGCAGCCACTGGTCGCAGCGGTCGGCGGCGACCAGGCCCGCGCCCGCGCCCGCGCCCTCTGGGCCTTCGCCCACGGCATGGTGAGCCTCGAAATCGACGGCCGCTTTCCCGGCGACGCCGACCTCGGGGCCGCCTGGCAATCCGGCCTCGCCGCCTTCGGCGAGTAGCGGCCGATCCCGCAATGAGCGCCTCAGCGCAGGCTGCAGCCGGGGGGCATCGGATTGCCGGCGAAGCGGTCGGACAGGAAGTTCATGGCTCCCAGGGATTCCACGACTGCTGCGGGGTTGTGGCCCGGTATCTGTGAGTGGATGGCGGTCAGGTTTGCGCCGAGGGCGCAGTAGCGGTCGACGAGGGCGCTGAAGCCTCCCGGCGGGATCACGTCGTCGGCCGTGCTGTGGTAGAGGTACAGCGGGGTATCGGGGGCCTGGCCGCCCAGTTCCTGACGGATGGCGGCGTCCTTGAACGGTTGGCTGTCGACGAGATTCGGTGCGGTCGAGTACTCGTCGAGATGTCGCATGGCGTGGTGGAGCACCAGGTCGCCGGCGCATGACGTGGCCTCTCGGGCCAGAAGCGTACGGCCGTTGTCATTGAGTAGTTTGGCCAGTCCGGTGCCGAAATCGTTGCGCGCCAGGGCGATCAGAATGAGCACGGCGAGCCCGGCCTGGAAACCGCCGTCCACCCCGCGCATCATGGAGGGGATGTCGACGGGTACGCCGCCGGAGGTCACGCCCGCGAACCGGAGCTCGGGTGCGTAGCTCGACCGCATCTGCATGGCCCACAGGGTGGCGAAGGCGCCGCCCGAGTAGCCCCACGCGCCGAGCGCACTGTTCGTGGTAAGGCCCAGTGGGGCAAAGGATTTGGCGGCACGTACGCCGTCCAGCACGGCCCGGCCGGAGTTGACGCCGTCGAAGAAGCGGGACTGCGGGCCCTGGTAGTCGGATATCACCACCGCCCAGCCGCGCCACAGCGCCTGAGTCAGGAACGGGACATCCAGCAGGGTGGTGATGATGGAGAAGCCGCGTCCGCCGCGCAGCGCGAACGATGGCGCGCACCGTGTTCCGAGACTGTCCTCGGCGACCTGGAACGCCAGCAGCGGGCGGTCACCCGGCCCGTTCCACGGGGTATTGGGCAACAACACCGTTGCCATATCGGCGGCGGCCTCGCCGCTGGAGCCGGTGGTTCGGTATTGGACCTGCCAGCCCGCCACCGGCAGCAGCGACTGCCCGAGCACCGTGATCGGCCGGGAGTTGAGGATCGACCCGTTCGCCATACTTCCCAGGTTGGCGGGCGCCACGTAGAACGGATCGTTGTCGGGGAAGGGGATATCGGCGCGGGCGCTGGGCGCCGCGATCACCGTCGTCAGCAGAGTGACTGCGCCGATGAGTCCGGCGCGCCACCTGTATCGGATTGTTGTCGATCGCTTGGTCGATCCATTCGTGCGTTTCCCGAACCGTGCGGCATCGCGCTTCAAAAAGGGCCTCCAGTGTGTACCGGCCGACGCTCCAGATACCACGGACCACTGCATACGCCGGCAAGAGTTCCGACGCATCGGAGAACAAGCTATGTGGCCTGGTACTCGCGGTCAACGATGACTCGCGCGTGGCGACAAAGGTGTTGTGCGGCGTTTGTCCAGCGGGGTGGGTGGAGCCTGGAGTCCAGCTCTCCGGCCCCTGCGGCCCTCGGCTACCCTTCGGTCCGGCCCGGCCGAGGGCCGGTTGTCATCCACAGATCCAGCTACTTCGAAAGGTTGGTCTCACATGAGGTTGATCAGTGCGCGGTACGCAGGCGTGATTGCAGTGACGATTGCCGGATTCGCCGCCGGTGCGGCACTGTCCGGTGCGGGAGTGGCAGGCGCCGATCCGATGAACGATCTCGAACCGCTGCTGAGCTCGAGTTGCTCGTTCGACCAGATCGACGCCGCCTTCCATCAGGTGGATCCCGATACCGCGGCGCAGCTCGATGCCGCACCGGTGCGCAAGGCCGTGTTCCAGATGGCCTACGACCAGCCGGCCGCGCAGCGGCGCCTCGCCTTCCAGGCGCTGCTTGCCGAACAGCAGCAGATGAACGCGCCCACCGACATCAGCTCGGACTTCGGCTCGCACCTGCGCCAGGTTGCCGACAGCTGCCACCAGTACTGACCAGCGGTTTGCCCTGCTGATTCCCATGGAGCGGTGAAGCCGGGGAATCGGGAAGGTTCGGTGCCGGCGGGAGAGGCCGAGGCGGATCGCTCGGTATCCGCTGCCGGCACCGTGCTCCCTACCGCGGTTGAGATGACTTGGTGGGCAAGGAATTTCGCGTCCACGCGGGCTCCTTGGAGATCACCTCGATCAGATGCCGGGCGGTGTGGAGGCGCGGGCGCATGCCGTGAATATGCCAACCGGTTGCTGATCAGCCTCGGATCGGGGTGAAGGCGTAGTCGGGGAGGCGAAGGGCGCGGGTGCGGCGGCGGTAGCTGCGGGTGGTGCCGGGCCAGTTGTTGGTGATGCGGCCGGAGGGTGTCCGATACCAGCTGGTGCAGAAGTTCCACGGGGTGCGGGCCAGGCGCTGCTGAAGGGCGTCGTTGAAGGCCAGCTCGGCCTCGGGGCGGACTTCCAGATAGGTGCGCGATCGTTCGCCGAGGAGTTGCAGGGCGTGGCGAATGTAGTGGGCCTGGGATTCGATCATGTAGATGATGGATCCGACGGCGAGGTTGGTGTTGGGGCCGTAGACCATGAACATATTGGGGAATTCGGGGACCGTGATACCCAGGTAGGCGTGGGCGCCGCCGTCCCACACGTCGCTCAGATTGCGGCCGCCGCGGCCCCGGATCTTCATGGGCCACAGGAATTCCGTGCCCTTGAAGCCGGTGCCGTAGATGATGACGTCGGCCTCGTGCAGCACGCCGTCGGCGGTGCGGACGCCCTCGGGGACGATCTCGCTGATGGCGGTGGTCTCCACGCGCACATTGGGCTGGGTGAGGGCCGGGAAGTAGTCGTTGGAGAAGAGTCCGCGTTTGCAGCCGATGGGGTAGTCGGGGGTGAGCTTGGCGCGCAGCTCCGGATCGGCGACCGTCACCTCCAGATGCTTCTCCGCGATCCGCGCGACCGCGCGCACGATGCCGGGGAACTCGACCAGCCCCAGCGATACGAACTCGGCGATCAGCCACCACGAAAGGCGTTCGGCCTTCGGCATTCCCGGAATCGAGATGAGGATCCGCTGATGCACCGGCTTGTAGTCGGTGTCGAACTTGGGCAGCACCCAGGCGGCGGTGCGCTGGAACACCGTCAGACGAGCGGCCTGCGGCTGGATCTCGGGAATGTACTGGATCGCGCTGGCCCCGGTCCCGATGCAGGCCACCCGCTTGCCGGCCAGTTCGACCCCGTGATCCCACCGCGCCGAATGGAACGATTCCCCGCCGAACGCCTCGATGCCCGGAATCGGCGGCATGGCCGGGCGCGACAGCTGCCCGACGGCCGGGACTAGCACATCCGCGGTGCGCGTCACGCCGTCGGCGGTGCGCACCGTCCACTGCCCGGTCGTCTCGTCGAACTCCGCCTCGGTGACCTCGGTCCCGAACACGATGTGGTCCAGCAGCCGATGCCGCTCGGCGAGCGCGCGCAGGTACGCCCAGATGTCCTCGCGTGTCGAATACCGCTGCCGCCACTTCGGTTTGGGCTCGTGCGCGAACGAGTACAGCGGTGACGGCACATCGCAGGCCGCTCCGGGGTAGGTGTTCTCCCGCCACACCCCGCCCAGGTCGGCCGCTTTCTCCAGGATGGTGAACTCGCGGAAGCCATTGCGCTGCAACTCGATCGCCATGCCGAGCCCGCCGAATCCGGCGCCGATGATGATGACGGACGGCATTGTGGTGCTCCTCACATCGAAGACCCTTCTCACTGTAGGAGCGGGCGATCGATTTGGTGGGCGACCGGATCGAGAATTTCGGCCATAATCAGGCTATGGGCACGGTGCAGGAGGCGGGGATTCGCGACTGGAATTTCCCGCGCGGCGTGGCGAGTGTCGCCCTCATGGTCGGATTCGCGCGCGAGCACGGAGTCCCGCCCGCCCGCATGCTGCAGGGGAGCGGGCTGAGCGAGAGACAGCTGGCCAATCCGGACGAGCAGATCGACGCGCACACCGAACTGGCGGTGGTCCGGAACCTGGTGCGCGAACTGGGCGCCCGCCCCGATCTCGGGCTGGAGGTGGGCCGGCGGTACCGCATCACCACCTTCGGCATCTTCGGCTTCGCCTGCGTCAGCAGCCCCACCCTCGGTGAGGCCATCTCCCTCGCGTTGCGCTACCTGGAGCTCAGCTTCACCTTCTGCATTCCGGCGGCCCGCTGGCGGCCGGGCGAATTCGTGGCCCGCATCCACGACGAGCGGGTGCCCGCCGACGTCCGCCGCTTCCTGGTGGAGCGCGACGTCACCGCCATGTTCCAGATGCTGTCGGACCTGATGGGCCACCGCGTCGAACTGCTGCGCGCCGACTTCGACTTCGAGCCGCCGCCCGACCTCCGCCTCTACACCGAAATCTACGGGCTGACACCGAATTTCGAGTCCGAGCACAATCTTTTCGCCATGGATCCGGCGATCCTGGAGCAGCCGCTGCCGCAGGCCAACGAGCACACCTGGGCCATGTGCCTGGCGCAGTGCACCGAACTGGTCTCCCGGCGCCGCGCCCGCACCGGCATCGCCGCCGAGGTGCGGGAGCTGCTGGTGCCGCGCGGCGGCCTGGACGGTTTCGCGGTACCGCCCGGAATCGATTCGGTGGCAAGGGATCTCAATATGAGCACCCGCACCCTGCGTCGCCACCTGGACGCGGCGGGCACCAGCTACCGGCAGCTGCTGGACGAGGTGCGGCGCGCACTGGCCGAGGAGATGCTCACGGCCACACCGCTGTCGGTGAGTGATGTGGCGATCCGGCTCGGCTACGCGGAGGCGTCCACCTTCATTCACGCCTTCAAACGCTGGACCGGCACTACGCCGTCGGCCTATCGGCGCGGCGCGATCACTCCGTCGGTTCGCTGAGCCAGCCGCCCATGGCGATGGGCCGGAACATCGACAGCAGCCGGCCGTCGGTGATGGAGTGGAAGATCATCGACGGGTCGGGCGCGAAGTCGATCGGCACGTGTCCCGGTGCGGCCGTTTCCCATTCGCAGCCGATGGTGGAGGAGACGCTGGGCGCCACGATCAGCGGCTTGCCCGCGAACTGGGTCATGAGCCCGGCGTGCACGTGGCCGGTGAGGACGGCGGCGATGCGGTCGTCGCCCGCCACGATCTCGGCCAGGCGCTCCGGATTGGTGAGCCGGATGGGATCCACGACGGTGGACTGCACCGGCACCGGCGGATGATGCATGGCCACCAGCACCACCTCATCGTCGGGGGCGGCCGCCAGCACCTCGGTGAGGAAGTCGTAGGTCTCGTCGTCGAGCAGGCCCTCCGGTTTGCCGGGGATGCTGGAGTCGAGCAGGGCCAGGGTCACGCCGTCGATTCGGTAGGACTGGTTGATGGGTCCGGTGCCCGAGGTGGCGGGGAAGAGCACGCTGCGCATATTGGTGCGGTCGTCGTGATTGCCGGGCAGGATCAGCACGGGCAGATCGGCCGTCAGGGCCGCGCGCGCCTGCTGGTACTCCTCCACATCGCCCTCGTCGGCGATGTCCCCGGTGACGATGATGGCGTCGGGTCGCTGCGGTAGCTCGGCGAGAAAAGCCATCACCCGTTCGGCGCGTTCGACATTCCGTGCGCCCATATTGAAATGGGTGTCACTGAGCTGAGCCAGCAGAACCATCGGCGTTCGCTTTCTGTGAAGGGCCGCATCATTGCGCCCGGCCGTGCCGCCGCACCGCGGTCACCCCATTCAGGCTAATTGACCTGCCCTGATGCGGTCTCGGTGAGACCCGCCACCCAATATAGCGAAGTCGTATCAGTTGCCGGTCGATGTGGTTCGGGTCATGAGTTCGCTTGCGCTGCTCAACAGTTGCCGCGGATCGGTGGTGACCGGGGTGTCGCCGACACGCCAGAAGTCGGCGCCCGGCTCGGCCTCCAGTTCGAGTGTGCCGGTGGGACGCCAGGACGCGTCCAGGGTCAAACGCCACGAGTGCAGATGCGTGCGCGGAAATGCGCCGGACCGGTCGAAGAGCGGGTCGCCGACAATGGGGTGGCCGATCCAGGCCAGGTGCACGCGAATTTGATGCCGTCGCCCGGTGATCGGGCGCAGCGCCAGCACGGTATGGGCACCGGTGCGGGCCAGGGTGGTGAATTCGGTGACCGACGGATAGCTCTTGCCCGCCGCCACCTCCTCCTCGTCGACCAGCCAGGTGTCGCCCGCGCGGTGAATGCTCTCGCGGGGCGCGGCGATTCGCACCCGGTTCTTGCGGCCCACACTCAGCGGCAGGTCGATGACGCCGCGGTCGGGCAGGCCCGTGGAGGCGGTGACGGCCAGGTACACCTTCTCCGCGGTGCGCTTGTTGAACTGCCGGGTGAGCTGCCCGTGCGCGGACAGCTCCTTGGCCAGCAGGACGAGACCCGAGGTGACCTTGTCGATCCGATGCACCGGATACAGCGTCTCGCCCTGCGCCGCGGCCATTTCCACGATGTCGGTGTCGTGGCGTTCACCCGTCACCGAGATCCCGGCCGGCTTGTTCAGGGCCAGGACCGCCTCGTCCTCGAGGATCAGGCACTCGGTGCGCAGTTCGGGCCACGATGTTTCCACGCGGACCAGCGTAATGAGGCCCTGCGCGGCCCTGTGCCACGAGGCGTCAGCCGACCGCCCGCTCCAGCTCGGCCAGGCCGTTCTCCAGATGATCGGTCATGCGATCGAGATCCGGCACGGTGCGGCGGCAGCCGACCAGGCCGAAATCGAGATTGTCGCCATTGGTGGTCAGCGTGATGTTCATGGCCTGCGATTCGAACGGTATCGACAGCGGGTAATTGGCGTCCAGACGCGCACCCTGCATGTAGACCGGTTTACGTGGCCCGGGCACATTCGAGATCACCAGGTTGAACGGCATGCGCGGCAGCGCTTCGAAGCCCGGTAGCAGCGACACCCCGAGCGGTGTCATCAGCGCGGCCGACAGCAGCATGGCCTCCAGCTTCGGCAATTGCGTGAACACCCGTTTGGCGTCGCGCATGGAGGTGCTGATGGTTTCCAGCCGGGCCGTCGGATCCTCGATGTGGGTGCCGAGGTTGGTCAGGCAGGCCGCTACCAGATTGCCCTCGGAGGTATCGGATTCGGCGGAGCTGCGAATGTTGACCGGCACCATGGCGATCAGCGGCTCGTCCGGCAGTGCGTCACGCTCGAGCAGATAGGCGCGCAGCGCGGCGGCGCTCATGGCCAGCACGATGTCGTTGACGGTGGCCCCGGTGGCCAGCCGTACGGCATTGATCCGCTCCAGCGGCCAGGACCGCACCGCGATGCGCCGGGCCCCGCCGATGGAGGTGTTGAGCACGGTGCGCGGGGCGGTCATGGGCAGGGTGAGCCGCCCGTCGATGGCGCCCCGCAACGGCGCGGCGATCGATCCGGTGGCACGCAGGATCCGCGGCAACGCCCGGCGCAACTGCGTCCAGGGGCTTTCGGATTCGGGGCAGTCGTCGCGCGGCACCGGCGCCGTGCCCCACGGGACGGTGAGCCGGCTGTCCAGCGGGTCGTCGGTGAGGGTGCGCTGCAGCAGCCGCATGGCCGAGACGCCGTCGATGAGGGCGTGGTGCATCTTCACGTAGACCGCGAAGCGGCCGTCGGACAGGCCCTCGATGAGCCGGGCCTCCCACAGTGGGCGGTGCCGGTCCAGCAGGATGCCGTGCAGGCGCTCGGTGAGGTCCAGCAGGTCACCCATGCCGCCGGGCGCCGGCAGCGCGGAACGTCGCAGGTGGTAGCCCAGATCCACGTTCTCGGCATGGGACCAGGCGAGGCTCGAGAAGCCACCCAGCAGCCGGCTCGGTCTGCGCCGGAATCGGGTGCGGACTTCGGTTTTCGAGGCCATCGCCTCGAACAGCTCATGGGTGTAGCCGGGGCCCGCGTCGGCGGGCGGTTCGAACAGCTGCAGACCGCCCACGTGCATCGGATGCTCGCGGGATTCGATGGCCAGGAAGATCGCGTCGAGAGGGTTGAGCAGGTCCATGGGAGCCGCCTTGGCCGGGAGGGGCACAACTGCCCGGAGCGGATACGGTGCGGCGACGCTGCCCCCCGCTGCGTTAAAGGTTGATCAGGCTATCACTGTATATGATTCAGGCCATATCGACCGGTCGGCGCAAACTCCCAGCTCTGCGCGGCGTTTCTGCTATCGGGGCGCGAGTTCGGCCACCCGCCGCCGGATTTCCCGCTCGTCGTCGGTCCGCGACGCGAAGGTCATGGCGACGATGGTGCGGCGGCCGTGCGCGAAGGGGTGCACGCGGTGCAGAGTGGTGTCGGTGCGCATCAGGTAGAGGTCGCCGGGCTGTATCTCCCACGAGTGGATCGGATTGCGGGTCAGGGTCCGGTAGATGTCGGCGTGGTCCCAGTCGCGGCGGGTGTGCGCCACCGTCTGTACGAAGCCGCCGTCCGCCAGCGGCGGGCACTCCACCACCAGGACGAGGGCGAAAGCGTAGTCGTCCCAATGCCATTGGCCGGTCGAGTCGTCGTGGTGCAGGCGGGTGACGCGGTAGCGCTCGGCCTCGGGGCAGGGCAGGACGGGTTCGGCGGCCACCACGGACAGGCTGTGCCGCAAGGGTTCACAGTCGTAGAGCCGTGGGATGCAGGAGGCGTGGGCTGCCACCTCCTGCTCGGTCAGGTCCACCTGCTGCCGGGCCGGGCCCTCGCCCTCGGGCAGCAGGTCGCCCCACTGTTTGTGATGATCGAGCAGGGTCAGCGCCTCGGCGGCGAGGACCCGTTTGACCTGGTACGGGAGCAGAAATCCCAGCCGTGCGATTCCGGTCTCCGCCAACCGGTTCCGCGCGTGGTGCAACGCCGAGGGATCCACTCCCCTCAGGTGCCGCAGGGTGATGTCCACCGTGCTGTGAGCCGGCATCGCGTACGTCCTTTCACCCGGCCGTCTCGCGAACGGCCCGACTGCCGAAAAGACCGGGCCGTGACCCGGGCGACCCGGGCTCAATTGTATTCCCTTGCCCGGCAACGACTATGGAATAGGGTTGCCAGTTGATCACGATCTGGAGCCGCCGCCGCTCCCCCGACGTGCCGAATCCGTGCGATTTCGCCCGGGCGCCCCCGGCGGCGCGGTAGCTTGATATTCGCTATGGCGGATTACGGGCATGAGCTCCGGTTCGGGATCTTCGTGCCGCCCGAGGCGGCGCGCGGGCGTCCGCTGCTGCGCCTGGTGCGTCACGCCGACGAGTCCGGGCTGGAAGTGCTGGCGGTGCAGGATCATCCGTATCAGCCCGCCTTCCTGGACACCTGGACCCTGCTGTCCTACCTGGCCGGCCTCACCCGCAACCTCACCCTCATGCCCGCGGTCGCGAACCTCCCGCTGCGCCCGCCCGCGGTGCTGGCCCGCAGCGCCGCCAGCCTGGACCTGCTCAGCGGCGGCCGGGTCGAACTGGGTCTGGGAGCCGGCGCGTTCTGGGACGCCATCGAGGCCATGGGCGGCACCCGCCGCAGTCCCGGCCAGGCCCTCGCCGCGCTGCGCGAGGCCATCGCGGTCGTTCGCGCGCTGTGGGGCGAGGGTGAACGCTCACAGCTGACCGGCGAGTTCTATTCGCTGCGCGGCGCGAAACCCGGTCCGCGCCCGGCTCATCCGATCGGCATCTGGCTCGGCGTCTACGGTCCCCACGCCCTACGCCTGACCGGTGAACTGGCCGACGGCTGGCTCGGCAGCTTCGGCTACGCCCCGCCCGCCACGCTGACCGCCATGATGACCGCCATCGACGCCGCCGCCCGTGGTGCGGGCCGCGTCCCGGCCCTGATCCGCCGCGCCTACGTCATCGACCCCACCATGACGCCCGGCCAGCTCACGGAGGTGGCGCTGGTCCACGGCATCAGCGAATTCCTGCTCCCCGTCGACCCCGACGGCGACCGCGCCACACACCATTTCGCCACCGAGACCGTCCCCGCGGTCCGGTCCGCGGTCGCCTCCGCCCGCGCCGGTCGCCCGGTTGTCTAGCCCCGAAGACAGTTATCTGGCCCCGAAGAATCGGTTGTGCATGATCTGACGGATGGGGGAGAGCAGTCCGTCGAAGGTCACCCGGTCCGAGCGGACGGTGTGCAGGCTGGCGTCGCCGCGCTTGGGGTCCTCGCAGATGACGCGCAGCTTCTTGGCGTTGCTGTGCACCGCGCCGAGCGTGAGGGTGACGCTGCCGTCGGCGCCGACGACGCCCCACGGGCCACTGATATCGGACGCCGCGATCTGGCACCTGTTGTCCGGCTTCTCGCCGGTGACCCGGGCGGTCACCTCGGTACGGCCCTGGATCACGGCCTTGGGTTCGCCATGGGCATTGGTGGCGGCACCCACGGCGAGCAGGGCGCCGAGGCTGCCGACCACGGCGACGGTGAGAACGCGGGTGCGCAGTGATCGAGACATAGCACCGATATTGGACCTTGCCTCGTGAGTATTTCGTGATGGCGCGGCATGAACTGCCAATGAACAACGCACCAAACCTGTTCTCGGTCGCCATCGACGCGAAGGGTTGCCCTGCAGTATCTTGCATTTCGATCGCGATTCACCCCGACCGGAGTGTTTTCGGCGAGGATCGATTTGCTGTCGGTACGCTGTGCGCCGTTCTATGTGCCCCGATTGGTAGAGCTGGACGGAACCCCTCCCGAGGAGGATGTGGTGACTGCAGTTGCTCCAAAGCCCGAACAGAATCTCGAGGCGGCCCGCCCGTATCCGCCTCGGCACGGTCCCACGGGCTCGTTCATTCTCAAAGTGATCACCACGACCGATCCCAAGATGCTCGGGATGATGTACATGACCACGGCCATCAGCTTCTTCCTGATCGGTGGTCTGATGGCGCTGCTCATGCGTGCCGAGTTGGCGCGGCCGGGTATGCAGTTCCTCTCGACGGAGCAGTTCAACCAGCTGTTCACCATGCACGGCACGATCATGCTGCTCTTCTACGCCACCGCCATCGTGTTCGGATTCGCGAATGTGGTGCTGCCGCTGCAGATCGGCGCGCCCGACGTGGCGTTCCCGCGCCTGAACGCGCTCAGCTACTGGCTGTACCTGTTCGGCGCGAGCATGGCCACGGCCGGCTTCCTGACCCCGGGCGGTGCGGCCGACTTCGGCTGGACCGCTTACACGCCGCTGTCGGATATCACGCACTCCCCGGGCGTAGGCGGCGACCTGTGGATTCTGGGTCTGGCCGTCTCCGGTCTGGGCACCATCCTCGGTGGCGTCAATATGATCACCACCGTGGTCTGCCTGCGCTGCCCGGGCATGACGCTGTTCCGGATGCCGGTGTTCGTTTGGACCATCCTGGTGACGAGTTTCCTTATCCTGGTGGCCTTCCCGATCCTGACCGCCGCCCTGTTCGCGCTGGCCTTCGACCGCCACCTGGGCGGCCACATCTACGATCCGTCGAACGGCGGCAGCATCCTCTTCCAGCATTTGTTCTGGTACTTCGGGCATCCCGAGGTGTACATCATCGCGCTGCCGTTCTTCGGCATCATCTCCGAAGTCATCCCGGTGTTCTCGCGCAAGCCGATCTTCGGCTACACCACCCTGGTCTACGCGACCTTCGCCATCGCGGCGCTGTCGATCGCGGTGTGGGCGCACCACATGTACGCGACGGGTGCGGTGCTGCTGCCGTACTTCTCGTTCATGACGTTCCTCATCGCGGTCCCGACCGGTGTGAAGTTCTTCAACTGGATCGGCACCATGTGGAAGGGGCAGTTGACCTTCGAGACACCCATGCTGTTCGCGGCCGGGTTCATCGTCACCTTCCTGTTCGGTGGTCTGTCGGGTGTCATCCTGGCCTCGCCGCCGCTGGACTTCCACGTGTCCGACACCTATTTCGCGGTCGCGCACTTCCACTACGTGCTCTTCGGCACCATCGCCTTCGCCACCTATGCGGGCCTCTACTTCTGGTTCCCGAAGATGACCGGCCGCATGCTCGACGAGCGCCTGGGCAAGTGGCACTTCTGGACCACCTTCCTCGGCTTCCACGCCACCTTCCTGGTCCAGCACTGGCTCGGTGCGCAGGGCATGCCGCGCCGGTACGCCGACTACCTGCCCAGTGACGGATTCACCACGCTGAACACCGTTTCCACCATCGGGTCGTTCATTCTGGGCGCGTCGGTGCTGCCGTTCGTGTGGAACGTGTTCAAGTCCTACCGCTACGGCGAGGTCGTGACCGTGGACGACCCGTGGGGCTACGGCAACTCCCTGGAATGGGCGACCTCCTGCCCGCCGCCACGGCACAACTTCTACGAGCTGCCGCGCATCCGCTCCGAGCGTCCCGCGTTCGAGCTGCACTACCCGCACATGGTCGAGCGCATGCGCGCGGAGGCGCATGTGGGGTGGGGTTCGAGGCAGCACGCGGTGGAGGAGCTCGAGAAGGCTCCCAGCTAGCTCGTTCCGCACGTCAGGCGCGGCGGCCGTCTCCGGACGGCCGTCGCGCTTTTTTGTGCGCTGACCAGGCTCTCTCCATCCGATAGAAAGATTAGGTTTGACATATGAAAGAGGTCGGAATTAAATTTAGGTCCAACCTAGAAATAATGGCGGAAGCGCCGGGTCTCATCGAAAGGCACTGTCAGTGCGCAAGATTCAGTTCTCTGGCCGCAGCCCCGTCATCGTTACCGCCGCCGAGCCCGTGCCCGGCCCGGATCAGTTGCTGGTGCGCACAGAGCTGGCGGGCGTCCATCTCGGGCTGGTGCGGATGCTGCAGCGGAACAACGGCCCCGACGGCGGTGAGATCGTCGGCACGGTGGTGGCGGCCGGACCGGACCTCGCCGACTGGGTGGGCAAGCGGGTCGGCGGCGTGGTCTTCGAAGGGGCCTACGCCGAATATGCCCTCGCCGCACCGCAATTGATGTCCGAGATTCCCGCCGAAGTGGATGCCGCCGACGCGCTCACGCTGGTGCGGGGCGGCGTCATCGCCCTGGGTCTGCTGCGGACGGCGGGGTTCGTCGCGGGGGAGTCGGTGATGGTCACCGGTGCGGCCAGCGGGGTCGGGCATCTGGCCGTCCAGCTGGCCCGGGCGCTGGGGGCGGTGCGGGTGATCGCGGCAGTCGGCAGCCTGGGCAAGGCCGAGTTCCTGCGCGGCTGTGGCGCGGACGAGGTCGTCACTTACGCGGACGCCTGGACCGAACGGGTGGATACCGTCCTCGATGGCGTCGGCGGCGACGTGGCTCAGCGCTGCGTGGACATCCTCGGCCCGCATGGTCGTCTGATCGCCTTCAGTGCTTTCGGCGGAAATATCGACGCGGGCAGTCTGCTCGGTGAGCTGAAGACCGTCGGCGGCTTCTCGATGGGCCTGCTCAGCAGGACCCGGGCCGATCTGCTGGAGAGCTGGCGTGCCGAACTGTGGAACCTGCTGGCGTGCGGGCGAATTCGCCCGCACCAGACCATTCTTCCGCTCGACCGGATGGATGCCGCACTCGAGCTCATCGAGACCCGCGCCAATCGGGGCCGGGTCGCGGTGCGCATCGCCTGAAGTCGGGGCGCACCTTCGGATCCGGGTGCGCGACCCCGGCGATCTGTCAGGGGCGCGGCCAGGGCCGCCCGTCGAGGCGCTCGATATCGGTGTTGAAGCGTTCGAGATAGCTCGCGAAGGTGGCGACGTCGGCGGCCGACCAGTTCACCATGACGCGGTCGAGGCCATCGGTATTGGCCTGACGCTCGGCCTCGAGGGCCTGTTCGCCCGTCTCGGTGATGCGGAATTTTCGGGCGATGCCGCCGATGGGGTCGGGGATGCGGTCGACCAGTCCGGCGCGCAGCAGGGCGGCGGTCTGCCGGTTGACGGTCGAGGTGTCGAGGCCGAAGGCCTCGGTGAGCTGGCCGATGGACATGGGTCCCTCGACGCTGAGGCGGCTGAGCAGGACGTAGGCGCTGCGGTCGAGGCGGGTGCCGTCGCGGCGGTAGCGGGCGGCAATGGAGTAGCGGCCGAGTAGCATGGTCTCGAATTCCACACGGGCCGTGGGTTTTTCGGACGAGACCGGATCTCCGGACGAATCGGCGGGCTGTGCCATGCCGTCCTTTCGTTGCGAGCTGCGGAATCTGTCTATCACAGCTGAACCGGGCCCGAAGCCGAGCCCCGGTCCGCTGATCGCGGGTTCGGCACTGTGCGCCCTCGCCGACTCGGTCGCCCCCCATGGTCATCGGGCGGGGCCTGCAGGGCATGGGCATTCTGTCCCTCGGTATTTCGGCGCTGCGCGATGTGTTCCCGGCGGAACGGCCGGGCTCGGCGATCGCCATGGTGAGCGCCGCGCGGCCGAAAGTGCTGATCAACAACGCCTTTTCGATGGTGCTGGGCTGGCTACGGCTGGGCGGAGGCGGGCCGGCACCGCCACCGTGTTGAATCGGGCTGGCACCGCCACCGTGTTGAATCGGGCTGGCACCGCCACCGTGTTGAATCGGGCCGGCACCGCCACCGTGTTGAATACGGTGGGCGCGGTGTCCCGACGGAAGTGGCTGCCGCCCGGCCGATTTCGCCGGGCGGCACCAAGGCCGCTCAAGCCTGCTGGGTCGGCAGGGCGACCACCTGGCGCAGGTTCACGTGCGCCGGACGGCTGGCGGTGTAGGCGATCAGATCGGCGATATCGTCTGCGCGCAGCGACTCCATGAACCCGAACATGCCGTCCAGCTCGCCGCTGAGCTCCGCATTGTCGATGTGGCTGCCCAGTTCGGTGTCGGTGAGGCCGGGCTCGATATTGGTGACGCGCACCTTGCGCGCGCCGAGCTCGGTGCGCAATGCCGCCGACAGCTGGGTGATGGCGGCCTGGGTGGCCCCGTACACCGCGTAGCCGGGGAAGGCCACGTGCGCGCCGATGGAGGAGATATTGACCAGGTCGGCGGTGCGGCCCGCGTCCGCGGCGGCCAGCAGGTCCGGCAGGAAGGCGCGGATCATGCGTAGCCGCCCGGCCACATTGGTCTCCAGCATGCGGGTCCACTCGTCCTCGCGGCCGTCGGTGATCGGGTTGGGCAGCATGACGCCCGCCGAGTTCACCACCAGATCGACCGGGCCGAACGCGGTGTGCACCGCCTCCGCCGCGACGGTCACGCTCGCCGCATCGGTGACGTCCACCGGTACCGCCAGCGCGGTCCCGCCCTCCGCTTCGATCTTGGCGGCCAGGGTGTCCAGCCGATCCGCGCGCCGCGCCAGCAGTGCCACCCGAGCTCCGTTGCGGGCCAGCAGCAGTGCGGTGGCCTCGCCCATGCCGCTGGCGGCTCCGGCGATGACGGCGGTGCGACCGGACAGGTTCTCGTAGCTCATCTCGAATGCTCCTTCGCTTTCTGCGTGTGCATTCATCCTGCGAGCGTGCGCAATCGGCAACGAGGGTTGCGGTTTTCCTGGGTCTGCCGGTACCAGGATGGATTCGTACGCTGGACCCATGCAGAACGATCTCGGCGACTTCCTGCGCTCGCGCCGCTCCCGCATCCAGCCCGCGGACGCGGGGCTGCGCGAATACGGCCGCCGCCGGGTCCCCGGTCTGCGCCGCGAGGAGGTGGCGCAGCTCGCTGGGGTGAGCGTCGACTACTACATCCGCCTGGAACAGGGCCGCGGCAAACATGTTTCGGACGCCGTGCTCGACGCGGTCGCCCGCGCGCTGCGGCTGAGTGATCAGGAGCGACTGCACCTGTACGCGCTGGCCCGGCCGGGCGGCACCGTCGACGCACATCCGACCACCGTGTCCAGCGTCTATCGGGACACCGTCCACCCCGGTGTCCGGCTGGTGCTCGACGCCCTCACCGCGCCCGCCTTCGTGCTGGGGCGGCGGATGGATGTGCTGGCCTGGAATGCCTTGGGTGACTTGGTATCCGGCTTCTCGCGCATGCCGGCAGCGGAACGCAACCAGGCGCGCTATCTCTTCCTGGATTCCGCCGCGTCCACGTTCTATCCCGACTGGGAGACGGTGGCCGGTGAGACCGTCGCCTTCCTGCGGCGCGATGCGGGACTGCATCCCGACGATCCGAAGGTGGCCGCGCTGGTCGAGGAGCTTTCCGTCCGCAGCGCGGTCTTCCGGCGGCTGTGGGCCGCGCATCCGATCAAGGAGAAGACGCGCGGGGCCAAGCTGATTCAGCATGCCGAGGTGGGGCGGCTCGAACTCGGCTACGAAACCTTCGCGCTGCCGGGCGATCCCGATCAGCTGCTGGTCGTGTACACCGCCGCGCCGGAGTCTCCGGCCGCGGCGGCGCTGTCGCGGCTCGCCGGGCCGCACTCCGTTCACGCCTGAGCCGGCAGTCGACTCTCAGTTCGTGGCAATGGGTCTGCGGTGCACGGGGCCGTGCGCGTCCTGGCAGTGCGGGATGTGGTCGTGCTCGGTGTCCGGGCATTCCTCGTGGTCGGTGTAGTCGACCTGGAGCACGCTGTGATCGATGTGGTGCTTGTCGGAGAGCATGCCGGCGACGGCGGCGCGCACCGCCTGGCTGTCGGTGTCGGGCGCGACCAGGATGTGCGCCGACAGTGACGGGGTGCCGGAGGTGATCTCCCAGATGTGCAGGTCGTGCACCTCGATGACGCAGTCCACCGCGGCCATCTCCCGGCCGATCTCGACCGGGTCGAGGTGGGCGGGCGCAGCCTCGAGGAAGATGCGGCCCGAGGCGCGGACCAGGTCCACACCCGCCTTCACCATGAGCACCACCACGATCAGGGTGGCGATGCCGTCGGCGCGGGCGAAGCCGGTGAGCATGATGATCAGACCGGCGACCGCGGTGGCGATGAAGGCGAACAGGTCATTGAGGATGTGCTGGTAGGCGCCCTCGACGTTGAGACTCGTCCGGTTGGCGCGGCTGATCATCCAGCCGGCCAGCACGTTCACCATGATGCCGACCAGTGCGGTGGCCAGCACCAGGCCACCGGTCACCTCGGGCGGGTTGATCAGGCGGCGGACGGCCTCGTAGGTCAGCCAGGCCGCCAGGCCCAGCAGGGTCAGGCCATTGGCCTGGGCGGAGAGGATCTCGGCGCGCTTCCAGCCGTAGGTCATGCGACCTGCGGCGGGCCGGACCGCCAGCCGGATGGCCCACAGCGCCAGCACGATCGAGGCCGCGTCGGTGAGCATGTGGGCGGCGTCGGAGAGCAGCGCCAGTGACTGGGCGACCAGGCCGACCACGACCTCACCGAGCAGGAACGCCACGATGACCGCGAGCGCGCCGGCCAGCCAGCGCTTGTCGCTGTCGGCGGTCGCGCCGTGTGAATGTCCGGCGTGGTCATGCCCGTGTGAATGCTCGTGCCCGCCCATAACCCTCCTTCGGTAGTGCCCGTCGAACACCATATGCATGAATCGCTATGTATGCAATATTTGTGACACGTCCGGTTCGGGTGGTTTGCCAGGAGAAAGCTCCGGCCTCTTCACGAGAGGTCGCGGAACGTCATGAGGAACCCGGCGAACGCGATCACGAACAATGCGACGAACCCGGCTGCCCGCAGCCACAGCCAGGGCCAGTCCCGGACCCACAGCCCGGTGAGCATGACCCCGACCAGCATCAGCGCCCCATAGAACGGCGTCCGCTGCGGATGGCGACCCATAACTCCTGCATACGCCTGTTCCGGGCGTAGAGCAGTCGCGGCACGCCGGGCCTGCGCGGGGTCAGTTCCGGGATTCGGCGTCCCAGCCCGGAGATATCGGCGGCGGTATACCGAAAGGCGCGGAGGATCGTGTTCGAGACAGCCGGGAAGACCAGGGCGGTGTCGCTGTCCGGATGCTCGGTGAATGACGGGACTACGTACTCCCATCAGATCCGCCGATCCGGGGTCACTTGGAAGACGCGCCCGAGGGCCGCCTCGGCGAACGGGGTGTTGCCAGGCGCCTATGTACGGGGTGAAGAAGGCCTCGCGCGGCGAATCCTGATACGTGCAGGCGAGTTCACCGGTGGCCAGGTCGATTTCGAGGACCCGGCGGTAATTACCGACTCGCCGGCGGCCGCACCGTTCGAGCCGACTGCGCCCGTCCGATCGCCGAAAAGCCTAGAATCACAGGGGTGGACGCAATCCTGACAACCATCGGTGTGGTCGTGGTGATCGGCATCTCCGGCGCGGCCTATGCCGCGTTTCTGCTGCTACGCGGTCGTAAATAATTCGGGGGCAACCGGTTCCGCGTTGCCGCTCGTTCAGCTCTGGACCCGGGGCCAGGGGTAGAAGGCCAGGTGGATGAGCAGCACCACGAGTGCGGCCAGCAGGATCGCGGCGATCGGGTGGGCGCGGCGCTCCAGGTAGCCGATGGTGCGAAACAGGGTGGGGAAGGGGACATCCCGGCTGAAGAACATGGCCAGAATGCTGGGCACGATGACCCACATCAGGGCGATGAGTCCGTAGAGGACGTACGCGCCCAGATAGGACTGCGGGTGCATGCCGCGGCCTGCGGCGGCGAACAGGACGCCGAAGACGAAGGTGCCCACCGCGGCCAGCAGATACCCCGCGCCGAGCAGGGTGATCGGCGAATCCGGGTTGGTGACACGGCCGTTCACGGTGAGGGTGCGCCCCGCGACCGTCTGTGGGATGGGCTCAGGCGGGGTGGCCAGTTGCGGGACAGCGTAATACGCCAGCAGCACAATCACTGACACGACGATGAGCCGCACGAACGAGTGCTGGGTCTCCAGGTGCCCGATGGTGTTCGAGATGGTCGGCCAGCTCGCCAGTCCGAAGACCGACGCCAGCTCCGAGGTGGCGATCGCCAGTCCCGCGAGGCCCCACATGCAATAGCCCCAGAATTCCACCGAGCGTCCCGCCGCTGTCGGTACGGCCGCGCTGCCGACATCCTCCGTCATGCTGCCGTTGTATCACTGAAACGGGGGTCTACCTGGGAACATGCACAGTCGATGCCAGGTTGTCACGAGTCCGACATCTAACGGTACCGGCGGGTCGGTTCGGGTGCGCCACGGCTGGTTTCGGCTGTGTCACTGCCGGTTTCGGCCACCCTGGCGACCCGCCGGTGTACCGGCTACTTGCCGTCGGCCGTCAGGCGACCGGCCGTGCCCCAGCTGTCGGCGGGCGTCTCGTGGATCCACACCTGCACGGCCTCGGCCGGAATCTGATAGGCATCCACGAAGGCGTCGGTGATGCGGCGGACCAGGTCCCGCTTCAGTTCGACGGTGCGCGGGCCCTGCTGCACGGTGACGATGGGCATGACTGTTCTCCTTCGCGAAAACTGCTGGGATACCGGCCATCTCGGAACCGGCGGTTCCGATCTCCGATCCGTTCGGCGGCCTGGGAACAGTTCACCGGAAATCCACGCCGCGACCAATGATCAGGTCGTTCGCGCAGTGATAAGCGATCGTTATCGCCTGCGCGCCCGCGAGATCCCTACGCGCCCGCGAGCAGAGCGCCCAGCAGGCGCAGATTGGGCGACGCCGCATTCGCCCGCACCGCCAGCGCGATGGGCAGGGTCAGGCCCGCATCGGCGAAGGGGCGGAAGGCGACCCGCGCGTTGTGTACCTGCCGCGCATTCGATTCGTAGACCACCGTCCACATGGGCGAACCCGCGCCGATGGCGGCCAGCGTGTCCTGCAGGGTGGTGGAGGTGGGCGCGGGCACCGGCTCGAATCCGGCGCGCACACACGCGTTCAGCACCAGATCCACCAGCGCCGGATGGTTGCGCCGTTCGGTCAGCCGCAGCGGCACCGTGGACAGGTCCGCCAGCCGGACCGAATCTTGGGCCGCCAGTGCGTGTTTGGCGGGCAGGGCCACCACCAGTGGATCGTCCCAGGCGGGCAGGAAGTCCAGTTCCGGGCTCTCGCCGGGTTCCGGCGAGCGCACGAAGGCGGCGTCCAGACCGCCGTCCGCCACCCGGGCCAGCCGATCCCGCACCGGCAGCGCCACCAGCTCGACCTGCACCTGCGGTGCCTGCTCGGCGAAGGCGTCCAGGACCGCGTCCAGGCGCTCGCCCAATCCGGTCACCGTGCCCAGCCGGAACACCTCCGCGCGGCCACCCGTCAGGCCGGCCACGCTGGCCCGGGCCTGATCGGCCGCGGCCAGCACGCCTCGCGCCGCGGGCAGGAACCGCAACCCGGCCTCGGTCAGCCGCACCCGTCGCGGTGAGCGGTCCAGCAACTGCACGTCCAGATCCCGTTCCAGCCGGCGCACCTGCTGGCTCACCGCGGGCTGCGCGATATGCAATCGCTCTGCGGCCCTGCCGAAGTGCAACTCCTCGGCGACGGTGACGAAATACCGCAACTGACGCAATTCCACATGCCCATGCAACCACCCGGCCCGCGCCGAGAGCCATGTGGCCCGAGGCAGGAACCAACCCGGCCCGCAACCGGAACCCTTCGGCCCCGCGGCGGAACGATTCGGTCCGAGGCCGGAAGCTGTTCGGCCCGAGGCAAGGTCAGGCCAGGTAGCGGCCGTACCAGTCGAGCACCCGCCGCCAAGCCTCCGCGGCGGCGGTGGGCTGGTAGCGGGGGCCGGTGTCGTTGAAGAAGGCGTGGTCGGCATTGTCGGCCACGAAGCTCTCGTGCGGGAGCCCCGCCTTGTCCAGGGCCGCCTCGGCGGCCGGGCGGGAGGCGTCGACCCGGCTGTCCAGCGCGCCGTAGACGGCCAGCACCGCGGCCTTGGATCCGGTGAACTCGCCGCCGTCGGGGAACGGGCCGTAGAAGGGGGTGGCGGCCGCGAGTTCGGGGGTGCCCGAGGTGAGCAGCAGCCAGGTCAGGCCGCCGCCGAAGCAGAAACCGGTGGCGCCCAGCTTCTTTCCGGGCACGCGGCGCTGCAGCTCGGTCAGGCCCGCGCGCAGATCGGCGATGAAACGGTCCTGGGGGATCTTGCCGAGCGCGGCGGTGGCGGCCGCCTGATCGGTGAAGGTGGCGGTGCCGCCCTCCTCGGAGAGCAGATCCACCGCGAGCGCCGAATACCCGACGCCCGCGAAACGCCCTGTCACCGAACGGATGTGGTCGGTCAGACCGCGGTTCTCGTGGATGACCAGCACGCCGCCCATGGGCTGGGACGCCTCGGCCCACGCGGCCTGCAGGGTGCGGCCCTCGGGTCCGGCGAAGGTGATGGCGGTGGGCTGCAGGGCCGTCGCGGTGCCGGGCGGTACGGCCGGCGGGGTCGAGGACGAACTCGCGGCCGCGGTCGTGGGGGCGGACTGCTTGCCCGAGTCGGCGCAGGCCGCCAGCAGCGCCACGGCCGCCGGTGTCCCCATGCCGAGCAGCCCCAGCCGCCGCAGCGCTTCCCGGCGGCTGAGCAGGCCCTCCGCGTGATCGGTGGCAATTTCCTCTGCGATATAGCGCTGCAGCGGCGTCATGTCCTCAGCCTAGGCCGACGGACCGGTCCGGTCTCGGTCGAAACGCTGTGGATATGCCGTCTGCGAAGATGGCGGAATGATTGCCACCATGGCTGCGGTCGCCGTATCGCTGGTTGTCCGGGGGCTGCTGGCGAAGACCGGACCGGTGGCGGATCAGTCCGCCGATGGTCGCGGTCACCACCGGTGTGGTGGTGCCGATCGACTTCGCACCCGCCGCGGTCATCCTGTGGGACAAGCGAATTCCGGTGCGGTGTGCAATATTCTCGACAGCGAGAGCGGCTACAACGACTGAATCGTCTGCCCGCCTGTGGCTACCGTCGTCGCGTCACGGCCCGTTCCGGCGCGTGAGCGGCCGGGATCACCGGTAGGCGGAAATATCGAAGGCGCCGTTGCTCTGGCGGAACGAGACCGCGGAGTCCGGCCAGAGCAGTGTGACGCGACCGGTCTGTTCGTCGCGGTACCAGCTCGTGCAGCGGCCCTGGGTCCACACCGTGTCGCGGGCGCGCTCCTCGATATCGAGCATGGAGGAGCGGACCGCCTCGGGCGTGACCTCCAGGACTGTGTCCGCGCTGGAAGCGAGATGGTCCAGGGCGCTGAGCACGTAGTCGATCTGGGTCTCGATCACATAGATCGCGGAATTGTGGCCCAGCGCCGCGTTCGGGCCGTCCAGCACATACATATTGGGGAAGCCGTCGACGGTGGTCGACGCGTGCGCGACCATGCCGTTGCTCCAGCGCTCGGACAGCAGTGAAGTGCGGCCCCGGATGTGCTTGGCGATCGACGGCCGGGTGGCGTTGAAACCGGTGGCGAAGACCAGGATCTCGAGATCGTAGGTGTGCCCGCTCGCGGCGATGGCCAGACCGTCGTCGATGCGGGTCAGCTCGGTCGGCTCCAGGCGGACGGTGTTCAGCTGCAGGGCCGCGTAGTAGTCGTCGGAGAAAAGGATTCGCTTGCAGCCGATTTCGTAGTCGGGGGTCAGCCGCTGCCGCAGGCGCGGATCGCGGACCTGGGCCGCCAGATGGTCCGTGGCGCGCCGGTGCAGCAGATCGATCTCCGGGTGACGACGGCGCCGCGCGGCGATGCTGAGCTCGGCCTCGGCGAACAGCTCGTCGCGCAGTTCGGTGATGGTCCGCGGATCGGCGGCGAAGCTCGACAACTCGTCGGGGGTGTAGAAGCGGTCCCCGCGCGGCAGCACATAGGGCGCCGAACGCTGGAAGACCACGACCTCGCTGGCCTCGCCCGCCAGCCGCGGCAGGATCTGGACCGCGGACGCACCGGTGCCCACCATGCCGACCCGCTTGCCGACCAGCGACACCTTCGGATTCCACCGCGCCGAATGCCAGTGCCGCCCACCGAAATTCTCCAGCTCCGCGACCGGCGGGATCCTGGGTTCGGTCAGCCGTCCGGTGGCGATGATCAGGGTGGCGGCCGAGAAGTCGCCGCGGGAGGTCCGGACGAACCAGCGCGCCTCGGCTTCGACCCACTCCGCCTGCTCCAGCGCGCAATTCAGCCGCAGATACGGTTCCAGCTCCTCCTGCTGGACGCACGACCGCAGGTAGGCGTGGATCTCCGCGCCCTCGGCGAACACCCGCGACCACCGCGGATTCGGCCGGAACGAAAAGGAATACAGGTGGGCGGGGATATCGCAGGCCACGCCCGGATAGCGATTGTCGCGCCAGGTGCCGCCCACATCGTCGGCCTGCTCGATGATGACGAAGGAGTCCCGGCCCCGGCGGGCGAGCTGGATGCCCATGCCGATACCGGCGAAACCCGCGCCGACGATCAGGACGTCGACCAGTTCGGGGCTCGAATGTCCTTCGGCGCCGGCCGGATCCGTGGCCTCAAGCATGGCCGTACCCGGTGGTGCGGCGGCGCGGCGAGCGGCCCAGCTCCTCGGCGATCCGATCGACATCGGTGACGGTGAGGCTCAGCCCGGCCTCCGGACCGGACTCCGGCGCGAGCCGGCCGTCGAGCAGCAGGCCGCCGAGATCGTTCGCGCCGCCGCGCAGCAGGGCGACCGCCACCGCCAGCCCCAACCGGGGCCACGCGGCCTGAATATTGTCGATGCGCCCGTGCAGGAGCAGCCGCGCGACGGCGTGCACCGCCCGCGTCTGCCGCTGGAGTGGTTCGGGCACAACGGGATCGAGGAAGCCGGACGCCGCCGTCACGGGAACCATGGGCATGGCGATGAATTCGGTGAAGCCGCCGGTGCGATCCTGGATATCGGCGAGCAGCCGCAGGTGCGCCACCTGCTGCGCGGGGGTCTCCACATGCCCGTAGACCATGGTCGAGGTGGAGGTCAGGCCCGCGCGGTGGGCGGTCTCGATCACCTCCACCCAGCGGCTCACGGGCAGGTCCGGGCTGCCCTTCAACCGGGCGCGGACATCGTCGTCGAGGATGCGCGCACCGGTGCCGGGGACCGATCCGAGGCCGGAATCCTTGGCCCGTGCCAGGAATTCGTCCAGTGGCATCGAGCGGCGCGCGGCGCCGTCGAGCAGTTCCTCCGGGCGGAAGGCGTGCAGGTGCAGGGGAGCGGTCTCGGTGATGGCGGCGATCAGCGCCAGATAGTCGTCATCGCTGTCGGCGGGCAGCGGGCCCTGCATGCAGATCTCGGTCGCGCCCAGCGCGTGCGCCTCCGACACCAGCGCGGCCAGTCGTTCCCGCGCCGCGGAGCCGGAGACCACGGCGGTATCCAGATTCCGATTCACGACATAGGTGAGGGCATCGCCGACCGTCCGCTGCCGGAGCGCATCGGCCAGCTCGCACAACCGCTCCAGCTCGGAGCCGTCCGCGTGCAGCAGCGCGATGTATCCCGCGTCCGGCAGGCCCGCCGGATTCCGCTCCGCTTCCGCGAGCCACTCCCGTACCCGGCCCGCATCGGACAAGCCAATCTCGGCGACACCACGATCCACGATCGCCACGATACCGCCGCGCCTCCGGGCGTCCCGGCCCGCTCGGTGCCGCGAACACCCCGGCTCCAATTCGGGCGGGCCGGAGGCGTCCGAGCAGGGCCGGGAGTTCGGTGGCGGTGAGGAGGGCGCGGAAGGGCCGGCTGTCGTCGCGGGACAGGATGCCGGCGCGCTGCGTGACATCGAAAGTGTCGTAGGGGGTTTCGCCCTGCGCAGCGTCGTAGAGGGCTTCGCCCTCGGCGAGCTCGGGGCCGCCGGGTGGGCGGCCCCGAGCCGGGATGTGGACAACCATGCGGGTCAGGCGGCGGTGGTGTGCCCGATGGTGGTGTTGCCGTAGGAGTTCCGGGCGCGGACCTCCACGATGTCCTGCGGCCGGCTGACGGGGTACAGCTGGTTCTGGATGGTGCCCTTCTGCGCATTGGTCTCCATCCGGGCGGCGCTGCCGGGGTGGATGCCGACCGACAGGTCGCCGGTGGAGGTCTCCACGTCGATCACGCCGCGGGTAGCCTCGACGATGCGGATGTCGCCCTTTGCGACCTTCGCGGTGACCGAGCCGAGCGGGCGGTCGACGGTGATGTCACCGGCGGAGACCTCCAGCTCGCATTCGCCCAGCGGGCCCGCGCCCAGCAGGTGGCCCATGCCGAGCGAGCCGGTCACGCGAGAGCCGGCGGGCACCTCGATGGTGACCTCGGCCGACCCGCGGCCCGCGAGCGGGGAGAACTTCCGCCAGCCCTTGGGGGCCTGCACGGTCAGGGTGCCCGCGGCGAACTCGGCGCGGATCTGCTCGGCGGCGCGCACGTCCTCCTTCTTGGACGCGTCGGCCGGGCGGATCTCGACGACGGTGTCGGTGCGGTTCGAGGCGATGACGGTGACGTTTCCGGCGGCCACGTCGACGGCGACGGTGATGGCTTCGGGGGTCTGGAACGCGGTCATGGTGTTTCTCCTTCGAGGGTCTGTGCTGCTGATGTGACTACTTTCGCGAGCCCGGCTGACAGCGGCCTGACGCCGGACTGACACGTCCGCTGACACGCGTTCGGCCCCGGCTGGACAGCGCACGGCAGAATGGTCCGGGTGCAGATCGGAATGCTTGGGCCGCTCGAAATCCGGGCAGACGACGGCGGATTACTCGAGGTACCGGGCGCCCGGTTGCGGTCGCTGTTGATCGCGCTCGCGCTGGAACCCGGCCGGGCCGTCTCGAAAGGGCGGCTGGTCGACTGGATTTGGGGCGAGGAGACTCCGTCCGATGCGGCGAATGCCTTGCAGGCCTTGGTTTCCCGATTGCGGCGGGTGCTGCCGGACGGGTCGATCGACGTGCAGGCGGGCGGCTACCGGCTGACGGTGGCGCCCGGCGACATCGACGCCGTGCGGTTCGAACAGCTCCTCGACCAGGCCCGTGGCGGCGACGACCTCCACCAGGCCGAGCTGCTGCGCGAGGCCCTCGCACTGTGGCGCGGCGCGCCCATGCGGGACATCGGGGCGCAGGACAGCGCGGCCCTCGACGCGGTGATCATCCGGCTCGAGGGACTGCACCTCGGTGCGCTCGAGGATCGGTACGACGCGGAACTCAGGCTCGGCCGGGGCGCGGAACTGGTCACCGAACTGAATGATCTGGTGGCCCAGCATCCCGTGCGGGAACGGCTCGCCGCGTCTCTGATGCGCGCGCTCGCCGCAGCGGGCCGGGGCGCCGAGGCGCTGGTCGTGTACCAGCGGGTCCGGGAGGCCCTCGCCGACGAGCTGGGTGTGGATCCCGCGCCGGAGCTGTCCGCCCTGCACGTCGCCCTGCTGCGCGGGGAGGTGGGCGGGCGGGAGGACGACCGCCGCACCAACCTGCGCGCCGAACTGACCCGATATGTCGGCAAGCAGGCCGACGTCGCCGCGGTGCGCGCCCTCGTCGCCCGCCATCGGCTCACCACGGTGACCGGTCCGGGCGGTTCGGGAAAGACCAGGCTGGCCACGGAGACCGGGCGGGCCCTGCTCGACGGGCTGCCGGACGGCGCGTGGCTGGTGGAGCTGTCCTCCGCGAGCGCGGGCGGTGACCTCGCCCAGGCGGCGCTGGCCGCGCTCGGGCTGCGGGACGCGCTGCTGGGCGGCGGGTCGAACCCGGAACCCATGGACCGGCTCATCGCGGCCATCCGGGAGCGCGACATGCTGCTGATCCTGGACAACTGCGAGCACGTGATCGAATCCTCGGCGGCGTTCGCGCACCGCCTGCTCGGGGAGTGTCAGCGGCTGCGCATTCTCGCCACCAGCCGCGAACCGCTCGGCATCACCGGCGAAGCGCTCTGGCAGGTCGAGCCTTTGGCGCTGCCCGCCGCGGACGCGGACCCCGCCGCAATCGAATCCTCCCCGGCCGTCCAGCTTTTGCGCGACCGCGCCGGCGCGGTGCGCCAGGACCTCGGCGCCGATGCCCGCACCCTGGCGACCATGGCCCGCGTGTGCCGCGCGCTCGACGGGATCCCGCTGGCGATCGAACTGGCCGCGGCCCGCCTGCGCACCATGTCCCTCGAGCAGCTCGCCACCCGTCTCGATGATCGGTTCCGGCTGCTGACCGGGGGCAGCCGGACCGCGCAACCGCAGCACCGGACCCTGCGGGCGGTCGTGGACTGGAGCTGGGAACTGCTCAGCGAGGCCGAACAGGCTGTGCTGCGCCGACTTTCGGTGTTCGCCGGTGGCGCGAGCCTAGAGGCGGCCGAACAGATCTGTGCCGGTAGCGAATCCGAGGGGCGGCCCGCGGCGATCGAACAGTGGGAGGTGCTCGAGCTGCTGACCGCGCTGACCGAGAAATCGCTGCTGCTCACCGCGGGCGACGCCGGGCCGCGCTACCGGATGCTCGAGACGATCAAGCAGTACGCCCGCGACCGGCTCGTGGAGGCGGGGGAGGCGGACGCGGCGCGGCGCGCGCATCTGGCGTATTTCACCGGACTGGCCGAGACCGCGGAACCGCATCTGCGCCGGGCCGAACAGCTGGAGTGGCTCGCGGTGCTCGAACCCGAGCACGACAATATCGCGGCCGCCATGCGCGGCGCGCTCGCCGCGGAGGACGCGACCGCGGCGATGGGGCTGGCCGCGGCCGCCGGCTGGTACTGGTGGCTCAGCGGGCACAAGGCCGAGGGCATGGAGCTGGTCACCGCGGCCGCCCGGACACCCGGCGAAGCCGACGACGAGACCCGGGCCACGGTGTACGGGCTCGTCGTGCATTTCATGACCTCCGGCCCGAATGATGAACACCACGTGGAGGAATGGATCCACAAGGCATACCGGGCCGGCGGCGATCGGACCGGCGCCGGCCGGACCGGTCATCCGACGCTGGCGTTCGTGGTCGCGCTGGAACGCATGTTGCAGGGGCCGGACGAGTTCCTGCCCGCCTTCGAGGCGCTGCTCGGCGACGACGATCCGTGGGTGCGGGCGCTGGCCCGGCTGCAACTGGGCAAGCTGCGGACTGTGCTCGGCCAGGGCGGGCTGGAAGCCGACGAACAGCTGGAGCTGGCGCTGGCGGAGTTCCGGGCCGTCGGTGAGCGCTGGGGGATCTCGTTCGCGCTGACCGAGCTGGCCGACAGTCTCGCCCTGCGCGGCGAATTCGCCAGTGCGTGTGAGTATCTCGAGCAGGCGATCGCGGTGGTCGCCGAGGTCGGCGCGATCGAGGACCTGGTCCGGATGCGCTCACGGCAGGCGCAGCTGTACTGGCTGCTGGGCGACCCCGCGGCGAGCGCTGCCGCCATGGCCGAGGCCCAGCGGTATGCGGATCAGACCGGCTGGCCGATCGTGCTGGCCGAAATGGCGCTGGCCCGAGCGGAATTGGCGCGCTGGAACGCGGATCCCGCAGAGGCGCACCGGCAGATCGGCCTCGCGACAACCCTGCTGGACGGGGAATCCGAGCAGCCGTTCATGAGTGCGGTGATCCACGATCTGCTCGGCTATCTCGCGGACGGTCTCGACGAGGCCCGCGACCATCGGGCCGTGGCCTTCCGGGTGGCGTCGGCGGCGGGGCACGCGCCCCTGCTGGCCAAGGTGCTGGTCGGTCTGGCGGATCTGGCGCTGCGGGCGGAGCAGGACGAGCAGGCGGTGCGGCTGCTCGCGGCCAGTACCGCGGTGCGCGGCGTATCGGATCATTCCCACCCGGATGCGGCCCGGATCGAGCGGACAACGCGAAGTCGCCTCGGCGACGTGAAGTTCACCGAGGCGACGGGGGAGGGGGCGCGGGCGGTCTGGCATGAACTGGCCGAGATCACGCTCGCTTCGTGAAAGTGGCACGGGACCACAGGTATCCGACGATCGCGAACCCGGCGCACCAGGCCAGCGCCGCGGCGGTGTAGCCGCCGGACGGGTGCCCGGTGAGGAACCCGCGCAGGGACTCGATGATCGGGGTGAAGGGCTGGTACTGCGCGAACTGCCGGACGCCCTGGCCCATCTGGCCGGCCGGGACGATCGCGCTGCTCACGAAGGGCAGCATGATCAGCGGCACCACGGACATGCCCGCGGACTCCGGGGTCTTGGCGGCCATGCCCAGCGCGACGGTCAGCCAGGACGCCCCGAACGAGGTGGCCAGAACGATGCCGAGCGCGCCCAGCCAGTCCAGCGCGGTGGCCGGCGGCCGGAAGCCCAGGGCGAACGCCACTCCCAGCACGGCCGCGATGGCGACCACATTGGTGAGCATGGTGGCCGCCACGTGCCCGGTCAGCACGGCGCCGCGGGAGACGTCCATGACCTTGAACCGGTTGATGACGCCCTTGGCCATGTCCGAGCTCACCGCGACGGCGGTGCCGGAGAGCCCGTAGCTGATGGCCAGCAGGATCATGCCCGGTGTCGCGTAGTTGATGTAGTGCTCGCCCACATTGAAGGCGCTGCCGAACACGTAGACGAAGATCAGCAGCATCACCACCGGCATCAGCGCGGCGTTGAAGATCGCGACCGGGTTGCGGGCGATGTGTTTGAAGTTGCGGCGCAACATGATCGCCGAGTCGCCCAGCGACGCCGTCAGGGCGCCGGTCGCGGCGGTGCGGTTCGGGGTGCTGTCGGTGGAAACGATGGTGCTCATTGTGCGTCGGCCTCCGTGGTGGCGTGCCCGGTCAGGGCAAGGAAAACGTCATCGAGATCAGGGGTGTGGATGGAGACCTCCGCGGCATCGACCGCGTGATCGGCGAGCCGATCCAGCAGGGCCCGCAGGGTTTTCGTGCCGCCGTTGCCGGGCACCTGCAGGGTCAGCGCCTCGCTGTCCATGGTCGCGGCGGGCAGGATCCGCGCGGCCGCTTCCAGTTCGGTGAGGCGGGTGAACCGCAGCTGGAGGTAGCTGCCGGGTACGCGGCGCTTGAGGTCGTCGGGGGTGCCTTCGGCGACGATGCGGCCGCCGTCGAGGACCGCGATCCGGTCGGCCAGCTGATCGGCCTCCTCGAGGTACTGGGTGGTGAGGAAGATGGTCACGCCGTCGGAGGTCAACTCCCGCACGATCTCCCACATGGTGCGCCGGCTACGCGGGTCCAGTCCGGTGGTCGGCTCGTCGAGGAAGACGATGTCCGGCTTGGTGACCAGCGTCATCGCCAGGTCCAGCTTGCGGCGCATGCCGCCGGAATAGGTGGCCGCCTGCTTGCGCGCCGATTCGGTCAGGTCGAAGCGCTCCAGCAGGGTGTCGACCACCTGCTTGCGGTCTGTGCCCCGCAGCCGGTGCAGATCGGCCATCAGCTGCAGGTTCTCTTCGCCGGTCAGCAGGTCGTCCACCGCCGCGAACTGACCGGTCACGCCGATGGCCGCCCGCACCGCCTTGGTCTCGGTGGCGATGTCGTGCCCGGCGACCCGGGCCGTCCCGCCGTCCGCCTTCAGCAGCGTGGTCAGCACGTTCACCGTCGTGGTCTTGCCCGCGCCGTTCGGCCCGAGCAGCGAGAAGATCGTTCCCGCACCGATATTCAGATCAATGCCGTCGAGGATCGTCTTGTCCCCGTAAGCCTTCCGCAGCCCCGAGGCCGCGATTGCTGTGCTGTTCATGTGGACTACTGTCGCGACCCGGCCTGATACCGCCCTGACACCGACCTGATACGCCCTCTGACACGGTGTTATGCCTGTTCACAAGGGATGGACGAGGGCTGTCAGCCATTGGAACTTCACTCACCTCGACCCCAGCGTCGGCGACCCCAACTGTCGGGGCTGTCGGTGACCGCGGCCCGGGTTCGATACTGGCTTCCGCCAAGATCGAGAACGATGGAGTCGCAAATGAATTCGAAGAAGACCCTCGCCGCCTTCGCCGTCTCCGCGGCGCTTCTCGCGCCCGCTGCCGTGCTCGCCGCTCCCGCCCAGGCCGATGCGCCCGCGCCGACTCGGGCCCAGGCCGTGGACGGCACCGCCACCGGCTCCTCCAGCGGGTCCTACTCCGCCGCCAACAACCTGGTCTGCATCCTCTTCCACACCAGCCTCAATGGTTCCGTGGGCGTGCCGTTCTGCTGACGGCCGCTGGCCGGGACTGTGATTCAGCACGTTTATCTGCTTCAGTGACCCGTACTGTCTCGGCACCGCTTACCGTCGCGGGGCACAACAGTTTGTTTGGGAAGGTGGCAACAAGCGTGATCGGTACGCGGGCGAAGCTCGATGAACTGGCCAAGATCCTGGAGATGGCCGCGGAACCGGCGGGTGAGGCCGGTATCGCCAAGCGGGCGTCGAAAGGCATTCCGAGCGTTCGGCAGCGGGTGGAGATGCTGCTCGACCGCGGGACGTTCATCGAGACCGGTGCGCTGGCCCGCCAGCCCGGTCAACCGGACGCGCTCTACGGTGACGGACTGGTCACCGGCCGCGGGCTGATCGGGGGGCGTCCGGTGGTGGTGATCTCCCACGATCAGACCGTGTACGGCGGGTCGGTCGGTGTCACGTCCGCCCAGAAGTTCATGCGGGCACTGAAATTCGCGTTCGACAACGCGTGCCCGGTGGTGACGATCAACGATTCGGGCGGCGCGCGGATCCAGGACGCGGTGGGTTCCATCGCTTCGTTCGGTGATATCTCCCGGGTCCTGGAGAAGTTGTCCGGCTATGTGCCGCAGGTGTCGATCATTCTCGGCAAGTGCGCCGCGGGCTCGGTGTACGGGCCGATCAATACCGACGTGCTCATCGGCACCAAGGATTCCTACATGTTCGTCACCGGGCCGGAGGTGATCAAGGCCGTCAACGGCGAGGACGTCACCGCCGAGGAGCTCGGCGGCGCGAAGGTGCAGGCCGAACGCGGCACCCTGCATCACGTGGCCGAGACCGAGCAGGAGGCCTACGACTGGGCCCGCAACTATCTGAGCTTCATGCCGACGAGCTGCGTCGAACAGCCGCCGATCGTGAATCCCGGCCTGGAACCGGAGATCACGGCCAGTGATCGGGAGCTCGACACGATCATCCCGGATTCCGATCGCGCCGGTTACGACATGCACGAGATCCTGCTGCGCATCTTCGACGACGGCGAGTTCCACGAGATCCGCGCCGCGTTCGCCCCCAACCTGATCACCGGCTTCGCCCGCGTCGACGGCTACCCGGTCGGCGTGATCGCCAATCAGCCACTGGTGCTGGGCGGTTCCATCGATGCCGCCTGCTCGGACAAGTCGACCTACTTCATCCGGCTCTGCGACGCCTTCAACATTCCACTCGTGTTCGTCGCCGACACTCCCGGCGTGCTGCCGGGCCTCGCGGAGGAGGCCAACGGCGTCATCATCCGCGGCGGCCGTGTCCCGCGCGCCATCATCGAGGCGACGGTGCCGATCATCAACCTGGTGGTGCGCAAGTCCTACGGTGGCGCATACGGCATGATGGCCGCCCGGCAGGTCGGCGCGGACGTCAGTTTCGCCTGGCCCACAGCCCGTATCGCGGTGATCGGCGCCGAAAGCGCGGTCGACCTCCTCGGTAAGCGGCAGTTGGCCGCGATGCCGGAGGAACATCGCGCCGCAGCCCGCGAATTCATGATCAACCAGTACAACGAGACGGTCGCCACCCCCTGGGTCGCCGCCGAACGCGGCTACATCGACGCCGTCATCGAACCGTCCCGCACCCGCCTGGAAATCCGCCAGGCCCTACGCCTGCTCCGTGGCAAGAAGCCGGTCAAGCCGGAGTTCAACCCCCGCAAGCATCCGGTGTACCCGATGTGACCCGAAGGCGCGAAATCCGATGTGGGACAGCGATCGAGGATGTCTCGGGGTCCCTGACCGGCATCGTCCACTCCGACATCGCTACCCCGCCGCCACGTGTGGTGGTGCGCGGGGCAAGCGAGTTCCATGGCCTCGTCGCCGTTCACCGCCGCATCCTCGCAACTGTGGCAATGGACGGCTCGGCGGCGAGATCGCCCGCCATCGGGCTCTCGCGGTTGTGGAGAGTCGGGCATTGATCAGCTCTTGTCCTTCGTTGATATTCGACGCAGGCGCAACGGTCCCACGAAGCGGTGCTTGGGTTCTGGTTTGGTGTTCACGAGCGAGAGATCGCCGTCGTAGTGGGCCAGGACGCGGTGGTCCATGACGGCACGCCAGAGTGGGGGAACGACGGCGAGCAGGATCATGGTGGCGTAGCCGGCCGGGAGCTGTGGTGCCTGTTGCGAGCTGCGCAAGGTTTGGTAGCGGCGACCGGGATTGGCGTGGTGGTCGCTGTGGCGCTGCAGATGGAACAGGAATACGTTCGTGACCAGGCGGTCGCTGTTCCAGCTGTCGCGCGGCGAGCACCGTGCGTAATTGCCGTTGGCGTGGCGCGGACGTAGCAGTCCGTAGTGCTCGATGTAATTGACCGTTTCCAGCAGCCCCGCACCCAGCGCCGCCTGCAACACCAGAAACGGAATCACCTCCAGGCCGAAGATCAGGATCAGGGTGCCCCACAACGCGGCACTCATCGACCAGGCCTGTAACAGCTGATTGTGTCGACTGAACCAGCGTCTTCGTTTGCGGGATAGTCGTTCTCGCTCCAGATCCAGCGCCGAGCGGAAGCCTCCGACCATGCTGCGCGGCAGAAACTCCCACAGTGACTCACCGAATCGGGCGCTGGCCGGATCCTCGGGCGTCGCCACGCGCACATGATGACCGCGGTTGTGTTCGACGAAGAAATGCCCGTAACACGGTTGCGCCAGCGCGACTTTCGCCATCCAGCGTTCCAGGTGTTCGACCCGGTGCCCCAGCTCATGAGCGGCATTGATACCGATGCCCGACATGAATCCGAGCGTCACGGCCAAACCGAGCTTGTCGGATACGCTGAGCTCGGGACTTGCCCACAAATATCCCGCTACGAACAGCCCGGTGAACTGTAGCGGCAGAAAGAGGTACGTACACCATCGGTAGTACCGGTCATCGGACAACGACTGGTAGTCCTCGTCGCGTGGGTTGCTCCCGTCATCCCCTATGGACAGATCCAGCAGTGGGATCAGGACCAGCACGAGGACTGGACCGATCCACCAGAATATCGGGAGCCCCGTGTGGGCTACCAATTGTGACGGCAGTACAGCGCACGAGGGAGCGATCAGCCCCAGAATCCAGAGGTACCGTTTGGGGTCACGCGCCTTCGAATCCTGAAATATCGACATGTGTGCCTCGGTGATCGAACAGAACAGCACTCGGTCGTGAGAGCGAACAGCCGAAATCGTGGGCCCAAACCTGTCGATACAGGCTAGCGGTTTCCGCTGCCACTTCTGGCCGAACTGTGGAAAATATGGACTGACCGGGCAATTCGACATGATGCTCGAATGCGCGATGCCCGGCAGTCGGGTCGGCTCGAGCACCGATCCCGGGTGCCGGGCATTGGACCGAGCGTCACAGGGTCAGGGCAGTGCCCCGCAGTTGTTCGGAGCGGGCAAGCCCGCGAGCCGATCGGTCAGCCACTGCTGCGAGGCCGCCAGCGATGGAAAGAAGGCCATCACATGGGTGCCCACCAGACCTGAGATGGTGGGGATCTCCGCGTTCGAATCCAGTTGGACGGGTACGCCGCTGCCGCACCAACTGGCCGCCATCTCCCGCACCGGCGCGTAGGGCACACCCTCATCGTTCATGGCCGAGGCGGTGAGGATCGGCACCGACGGGGTGAGCATGCCGATGCGCTGTTCGCCGAAGGCCGATTTCAGCTCGGGGTTCCGATCGATGACCGCGGTGATCGGTTCGCCGCTGGTGGTCCATTCGGAGGTGCGCGGATGGTCCTGGGCCAGGCCGGTCGGGACGGCGCATTTGCCCAGAGCGTCGGCCAGGATCGCCTTACCGGTGTCATTGAGCTCGGCGTCGAGTATCGGGCGAGTCGTCGGGTAGTCGGCGGTGATGCCATTGAGAATCCAGGCGAAAGCCTGCGCCATGGCGGCCCGTCCATCGTTGTATCCGATGAAGTATTCGTCGTCGACCACCGGACCGCCCACATAGGCGCCGCGTATATTCAGCTCGGGAGCGTACCTCGACTGCAGTTCGGCCGCGCCCGCGGAGGCCATGCCGCCCTGCGAGTATCCGTAGAGAGCGACCGGCGTGCCGGGGTTGAGGCCGGTGCCGGGCAATTGCAGTGCCGCGCGCGCCGCGTCCAGCAGCGCGTAGGCCTGTGCCTTGCGGTTGAGGTAGTCATGCACGTAGGGGGTGCCGAGGCCGTGGTAGTCGGTCACCACCACCGCCATTCCGCGGGCGAGCAGCGTATACAGCGCCACCAGGTCGTATTCGAACAGGATGTCCGCCGGGGGCTGATATTGCACGACCTGCGTCATCAATTTCGACGACGCGCATTGACTACCCTGGCCCTTGGTACCGCCCGCGTACGCGATCAGCGGGCGCTCGCCGGGGCCGGTCCACGGCACGCTCGGCTGCAGGTACGTGCCGACCACCGCGGTCGGCGCATCGTGGGTATCGCTGCTGACGTACATCATTCGCGTCGCGGCGGCCGGAATGACGCCGGGCATTCCGGGTGCGGAGAAGGCCACCTGTGCCGCTTCGGCGCGCACGATGGCTCCCGGTGTGGGTGGTAGCGGCGGCGGCAGATAGAAATCGTCGCTCGCCGCGAACAGTTCCGCTCTAGCGAGTAGTACCGAGTTCATGGCGCCCCCGCCAACCATGATGAGAGTTCCCGTCAGAGCTGCGGCCAATCCAAGCAGTCGCCTCCGCACTTTTAGATCCTTCCTGCGATTGTGAGGGACCCAGAGCATCTCGAATCGGGTATTGAGGCTATACGCAGGGCTATCGGTTTTTTGTGAATCAGCGGAAGAAACGCCGAACTCGCATCCGCCCACGGCGACTCGACCGCGTCTTTTCGGGATCACCGTCGTGTCGGCGTTGCCAAATGTTCGGAGATGTCCATGAATGACATGTGCGCCCTGCGAGATTGGGAACGCATTGGGCACAGAGGTACATGCAGCAAGCATTTACGTAGGTAGGGGTGTGCCCTCGGCAGGATTCGAACCTGCGACACCCGCTTTAGGAGAGCGGTGCTCTATCCCCTGAGCTACGAGGGCTGGACGTGCCGGGCTGGAGGCCCGGACGGGACGTCGGGGAGTCTACCTGGTTGGGCAGCCGGGGGCCGCATTCATGGGCGGGGGCGGTGAGGTGGGCTGGTCAGTGGGGGCATTGGTGGGGACGCGGGGTTGGCCGGCCTCGGAGGCGGCGGTTCCGAATCTTGCCCGGGAGTGCTGGGTGGACCGCGGCTCGTGCTGTCACCATGGGGCGGGTTCGGCGGGGCCACCGCGGACAGGAGCCGCTATCGCCCGGTGGCCCGGCTCTCGTTGTAGTCGGACGCGGTGAATCTGCTTGTCTTCCAACGGAACAGGAGGGTAGCGCCGGGCCAGTTGTTGGTGATTCGGCCGGAGGCGTTGCGGTACCAGCTGGAGCAGAAGTTCCAGGGGGTGTCCTTCAGGCGGCGCTGCAGCCAGTCGTCCCAGGACTGTTCGGCGTCGGGACGGGGCGAGAGGAAGTGGCCGGGGCGGGCGGAGAGGTGGTCGATGACCTGGCGGATGTAGCGGGCCTGGGACTCCAGCATGTAGATGATGGAGCCGGAGCCGACGTTGGTGTTCGGGCCGTACATCATGAACAGGTTGGGGAAGCCGGGGACCGACATGCCGAGGAAGGCGCGGGCGCCCTCCGGTGACCATTCGTCGGCGAGCTTGCGGCCTTGCAGGCCATAGATATTCATGGGGGCGAGGAACTCGGTGCCCTTGAAGCCGGTGCCGTAGACGATGACGTCGACGGGATGCTCGACGCCGTCGGCGGTGCGAATTCCGTTGGGCGTCACCGCTTCGATGGCGGTAGTCTCCACCGTGACATTGTCCTGGGTCAGTGCGGGGAAGTACTCGTTGGAGAACAGGCCGCGCTTGCAGCCGGCGGCGTAGTCCGGAGTCAGCTTGGCGCGCAACGCCTCATCGGGCACCTGCTTGTTGCGGTGCCGGTCCGCGACGGCTATCACCGGGTGCTTGATGGCAGGAATGTCGGTGAGCGCCAACGCCATTGCCTCGAAGAAGGTCCAGATGGCGAATCGCTCGGTCTGCCGTGTCCCGGGCACGTACTTGAACAACGCGTGGTGCAGCGGGGTGTACTCGGTGTCGAACTTGGGCAGCACCCAGGCGGCCGAGCGCTGGAACAGCGTGAGGTGTTCGACCTTCGGCTGGATGGCCGGAATGTATTGGATGGCACTGGCTCCCGTGCCGATGCACGCCACCCGCTTGCCCGTCAGATCGACCGAGTGATCCCACTCGGCGGAGTGGAAGGCCGCGCCCGTGAAGGTGTCGATACCGGGGAGGTTCGGCATCGCGGGGCGGGAGAGCTGCCCGACGGCGGGGATGAGAACGTCGGCGAGGTGGGTGACGCCGTCGGCGGTGCGGACCCGCCACAGGCCGCCCTGCTCGTCGAATTCGGCGTCCACCACCTCGGCGCCGAACTCGATCTTGGACGGCAGGTCGTGCCTCTCGGCGACGGTGCGCATGTACGCGTGGATGTCGGCCTGCTGTGAGAATCGGCGTGGCCAATCGGATTTCGGCTCGAACGACCACGAGTACAGCGGCGAGGGCACATCGCAGGCGGCGCCCGGGTAGGTGTTCTCGCGCCAGACGCCGCCGAGGTCGGCGGCCTTCTCCAGGATGGTGAAGTTGGTCAGGCCGTGGCGTTGCAATTCCAGCGCCATGCCCAGCCCGGCGAATCCGGCACCGATGATCAGAATGGATGGCTCTCGCTGCATGCCAGCAACGGTAGGGCGTATTCCCGCTGGCCCTGCAGACATCGCCGGACAGTGAATCCGTATTTTCGGTCACGCCGGGTGGGTGAGCCAGGATTCACCCCCGGCGATCATGGGAGGGCCTCCTTCACGGCCCGCTGTCCGAGTCGGTGAGCGCCGTCTGACCTGCGACGCCGTCCTCGACTGGACAGCCCGGTGTCACACTCAATATATTCACGGAAGTTCTTGCTCCAATTTACTTGTCCTGGTTAGTGATTGGCTATTCTGCGCCGCCGCAGGGGGCGTCGTCAGCAGGTCACGGCGCTGATCAGGATTGCGGAGCCGGCTGGTCGTCGTGTTGGGCGGCGGCGGGTCGGTTGCGGGCTGCGGGCGGCGAAAGTGGGGTTCGCCGCCCGCAGCCCGAATATTTCGCCAGCTCGCAGCCCGAATATTTCGCCAGCTCGCAGCCCGAATATTTCGCCAGCTCACCGGGCCCGGACTGAGGTCACCATGCCGTCAGTTCGGGCCCTGAACCGTGTATGTCCGAATCGGCTAGGCTCGCCGCAAGTGACTCAGTTCACTCTCCAGTAGGTACATGCAAGGAGCGGTTGGGAAATGTTGAGCACCATGCAGGACGAGCAGCTGTCACTCGCGACACTGCTGCGCTATGCCTCCACGTTCCAGGGGGACAGCCATGTCTCCACCTGGACCGGCGACGGCTTACGCACCCAGACCTATCGCGAGATCGGCCAGGACGCGGCCCGGCTCGCCAATGCCCTGCGTGACCTGGGCATCGGCGTCGGTGACCGGGTCGGCACGTTCATGTGGAACAACAACGAGCACATGGTCGCCTACATCGCGGTGCCCGCCATGGGCGCGGTGCTGCACGCGCTGAACATCCGGCTCTTCCCCGAGCAGCTGGTGTACGTGGCCAACCACGCCGAGGACCAGGTCGTCATCGTGGACGGCTCGCTGCTGCCCATGTTCGCGCAGTACCTGCCGAACCTGAAGACGGTGCGCCACGTCATCGTCGCCAATGGCGATGCCGCCGCGCTGCAGGCCCCCGAGGGCGTCACCGTGCATTCCTACCGGGAGCTTCTCGACGCCCAGCCCGACACCTACGACTACCCGGTCATCGACGAGCGTTCCGCCGCCGGTATGTGCTACACCTCCGGCACCACCGGCGATCCCAAGGGCGTCGTCTACTCGCACCGCTCGAACTGGCTGCACGCCATGCAGGTGATCTCGCCCAACGGCATGGGCTTCACCGCGGCCGACAACGTGCTGGCCATCGTGCCGCTGTTCCACGCCAACGCCTGGGGCATTCCGTACGCCGCGCTCATGTCGGGCGCGAATGTGCTCATGCCGGACCGTTTCCTGCAGCCCGCACCGCTGCTGGAGATGATGGCCGAGGCGAAGCCGACCTTCGCCGCCGCGGTGCCGACCATCTGGGGCGGCGTGCTGGCCGGGCTGCAGGCGCAGCCGCAGGACATCTCGCACCTGCGCACCTGCGTGGTCGGCGGCGCGGCGGTCCCGCCGTCGATGATGCGGGCCTTCCAGGAGCGGCACGGCGTGAAGCTGTTGCACGCCTGGGGCATGACCGAGACCTCCCCGCTGGGTTCGGTGGCGCACCCGCCCGCCGGCGCCGAGGGCGAGGAGGCTTGGAGCTACCGCTACACCCAGGGCCGCTTCCCGGCCGGTGTGCAGGCGCGTCTGGTCGGCGATGACGGTTCGGTGCTGCCGAACGACGGAGAAGCCCTGGGCGAGTTGGAAGTTCGCGGCCCGTGGATCACCGGCGCCTACTACTCGCCATCGGGCGGCGAGGTCGATCCCGACAAGTTCCACGACGGCTGGCTGCGCACCGGCGACGTCGGCAAGATCAGCCCGAATGGCTATCTCACCCTGGTCGACCGCTCCAAGGACGTCATCAAGTCCGGCGGCGAATGGATTTCGTCGGTGGACCTGGAGAACGCCGTCATGGGTCACCCGGCCGTGGCCGAGGCCGCCGTCATCGGCATCCCGGACACGAAGTGGGACGAGCGCCCCCTGGTCGCCATCGTCCTGGTCGAGGGCACCGAGGCCAAACCCGAAGAGCTGCGGGACTTCCTGGCGCCCAAGTTCGCCAAGTGGCAGCTGCCCGAGCACTGGTGCTTCATCGCCGAGGTCCCCAAGACCAGCGTCGGCAAGTTCGACAAGAAGCGCCTGCGCGCCCAGCACGCCGACGGCTCGCTGACCGTCTTCACGCTGTCCTGACCCACCCGGGTGCGCCCTCGGCGCGAGGGCGCACCCGCCGGTCTGCGCTGGGAATGTGCGCTGTGCCGCAGCGCTTCACGCCGTCCCGAGCGGATTCAGGACGGCGAATCGCCATTCCCCGTTCTCGAGCTGCCGGGCGATGTTCGCGGTGGTGCCGGTAGGGGAGACTCGCGTGCCGTTGGGCGCGTCGATCTCCAGGGTCCAGTTGGTGACCAGCAACGCTGCGTCACTGCCGATCAGCAGATGCTTGCCGTTGTTGGTGAGCTGTCCGCGGGCGGCGACCGTGCCGCTGATCTCCTGGCGCAGGGCGTCCGCGCCGGAAATAACGGCTCCGGTGGTGGTGCGCATGGTCGCGCCCGGTGCGAAGAGCGACAGCACACCCTCCACATCGCCCGCGTTCAGGCGCTCCTCGAAAACCCTTGGCAGCTGGGCGGGATCGGTGATCTGGGTGGCCATGACCTGGTCCTTTCGTGGTCGGATCGACGCCTTCCATGCTGGTGTGCGGCGGTGTCCGGGGCGAGGTCGAAAGAGGACGCGTCATGGTCAAAAGTGGACAATCGCGGTTCGGCTAGCCCTCCGGGTAGAAGACGAACAGGGTGCAGCCGGTGACGGTCGAGGGGATGTGCCAGGAACCGGCGGGGGCGTGCAGGAAGGTTCCGGCCGGGTAGTCGCGCGCGCCGTCGTTGAAGACGCCCGAAACTACGTACACCTCTTCGGGACCGGGCTCATGGATGTCCCGACCCTGCCAGGAGGCGTTCGGGTCCAGCTCGACGACATTGGCGCTCGCGCCGTTCGGTCCCGTCCAGAGGGTGCGCACCCGGATGCCCGGGAAGATCTCGCGCACAGGGGATTCCGTGACGGAGGCCGAGGTGTAGCCGGGCTGGGTGAGGATTTCGGAAGTCATGCCGACCACGGTGCCGTGCGCGGGATGGGCGGCACAGTGTCAGCAAAGACGTCATAGGGTACTTTTCTGCCATGCATCGCGTGACGGCTCTGGTGCGGCCGGTCCAGTCGACCTTCGAGCTCGGCTGTGCCGCAGAGGTATTCGGCACCGAACGGGACGGTGTGCCGAACTACTACGAATTCGGGGTATGCACCGAGACGCCGGGACTGGTGCCCACGACGGCCGGGTACTCGCTGAATGTGGCGCACGGGCTTGCGGCGCTGTCCTCCGCCGACACTGTGATAATTCCGGGCTGGACGCCGGTGGACGCGCCGCTCTCCGATCACGTGCGTCGCGCGCTGTTGCGGGCGCATGGCCGCGGTGCTCGAATCGTGACGATCTGCCAGGGGGTATTCGCCCTGGCGCGCACCGGATTACTGGACGGCAGGGCCGCCACCACACACTGGGCGCGCGCCGAGCGGCTGCAGGCGGAGTTTCCCCGGATTCACGTGCGGCCGGACGTCCTCTATGTCGACCACGGCGACGTCGCCACCAGCGCCGGTGCGGGCGCGGGCATCGATCTGTGCCTGCACCTGGTCCGCCGCGATCACGGTGCCGCCCACGCCGCACTGCTCGCCCGGCACATGGTGATGCCGCCGCACCGTGAGGGCGGCCAGACCCAATACGCGCCGACGCCCCCGCCGTCCGACATGCTGGACGGCCTGCTCGACTGGGTGGAGGGCCGGCTCGGTTCGCCGCTCGCGGTGCGCGACATGGCTGCTCACCTCAATGTCTCGCCCCGCACGCTGGCCCGCCGCTTCGACGATCAACTCGGCACAAGTCCGGGTGCGTGGTTGCTTGCGCGCCGGGTGGTGGCGGCCCGCACGCTACTCGAGGACACGGACCTGCCCGTGGACGCCATCGCGACGCGCGTCGGTCTCGCCTCGGCGGTGAACCTGCGCCGCCGTTTCCGTGCGCAGGTGGGAACGACTCCGGGCGCGTACCGGAGGGCCTTCCGGGTCTCGTGAGCGTCCGGTGTCGCCGCGGCTAGGCGTCCTTGACCGCGGACAGGCCGTAGAGCACCGGGATGATGGGGTCGGTGGGAGGGAGTTGCCACCAGCCGGTTTCGGTCCGGATCATCTGAGGCCAGCGGGGCCACGGGAGCGTGTGGGTCTCGGTGAGGCCGGTGATGCGCAGGCCCGCCGCGAGCAGGGCGTTGATGACTTCGCCGATGCCGTGCCGCCATTCGTAGGCGGTGGTGTCGGTGCTGAGGTCGGGGCCGTCGGTGTAGGTGTGGGTGCTGTCGCGGCGCTGGGCGCCGCGACCGGCGAGGTAATCGTCGTGCAGCACAAGCTGTCCCGCATCGACACCGGGTAGCGGGGTGGGGCCGAGGGCGTGCAGCAGCGGATGGAATTCCACCAGGTAGAGCAGGCCGCCCGGGCGCAGCAGGTCGGCGATTTCGCGGGCCCAGCGGGGCAGGTCGGGGAGATAGCAGAGGGCGCCCTTGCCGGTGTAGGCGATGTCGAAGGTGCGCTCGCCCAGGGCTTCCCGCGCCTGGTAGACGTCCGCGCAGACGTAGTCGACCGCGCCCCCGGCCAGTTCGCGGGCGTGCCGCACCGATTCGGCCGAGAAGTCCAGGCCCACCGCGCGGGCCCCGCGCCGCGCGAATTCGATTGTCTCCGTGCCCAGATGGCATTGCAGGTGCACCACGTCGAGGTCGCGCACGTCGCCGAGGGCGTCCCATTCGAACGGCGCGAACCAGTAGCTGGAATCCCGATCGCGGTAGAAGCTGCTGGCGGCGTGAATGCCCGCCCGGGCATCCCAGTTCCGCCGGTTCGCCGACAACGGATCTGTCACGGTCGCCACTATAGGCACGACGCGAACTCCAATGCCGGAGCTTGCGGCGGAGTGGTTCCGGTCGCGGCACCGGGTCCGTACCGTTAGTTTGAGGGCAGATGCCCGCAATCTGCAGGGGTGGACGAGGAGGTCCGGGTGGAATCGACACGCGCGCACACCGCACGGCCGGTCACGGCAAGGAAGGTACTGTCGATCACGCAGGCCGGGGGTGGCCGCGCATGACGTTCGGACTGATCAGGTCGGCGGGGGAGCGGGCCTATCTGGAGGCGGAATCGGCGCGGCTGGTGCTGGAGGCCGGGCTGGCCCGGCTGGAATCACCGGTGGTGCTGCTGTCGGCGGCCACAGCCATGCTGCGCTACGGCACGCTGGCGGCGGGGCTGCGGCTGTCGGCGGCCCGGTACGGCGGGCGGGTCGCGGTCATCGACGAGCTGGGCGAGCTGACCTTCGCCGAACTGGAGGACCGGTCGAATCGGCTGGCCAACGCCTGGCGCGAGCGTGGCCTGAAACCCCATGAGGGCGTGGCGATCCTGGCCCGCAATCACCGCGGCCTGCTGGACGCGATCTTCGCCGCCGCCAAGTGCGGGGCCCGGATCATCCTGCTCAATACCGATTTCGCGGGCCCGCAGATTCGCGATGTCGCCACTCGTGAGGGCACCGACCTGCTCGTCTACGACGACGAGTACGCGCACATGCTCGACGAGGTGAGCCCCCGGCGTGGCAGTTACCGGGCCTGGACCGAGCAGCCGCGCGAGGACAGCCTCGAATTCCTCATCGAGACCGGCTCGCCCGCCGCGCCGCCCGCGCCCGGCGCGGAACCCAAGATCATCCTCCTGACCAGCGGCACCACCGGCACCCCCAAGGGCGCGCCGCGCACCGAGCCGAAATCGCTGCTGTCGCTGGGCGGTCTGCTGTCCAAGGTCCCGTTCCGGGTGAACGAGGTGACCGAGTGCTGCGCCCCCATGTTCCACACGCTCGGATTCGCCTGCGCCATGCTGACTCTCGGCTTCGGCTCCACCCTGGTGATCCGCCGCCGCTTCGACCCGCAGGCCGCCATCGACTCCATGGCGCGGCACCGGGCCACCACGGCGATCGTCGTCCCGGTCATGCTGGCCCGCATGATCGACCTGGGCGGCCGTGCGCTCACCGGGCACGATCTGTCCGCGCTGCGCATTATTTTCGTCGCGGGCTCCCAGCTGGGTGCGCACCTGTGTCGGGAGGTGACGGCGGCCTTCGGGCCGGTCGTCTACAACCTGTACGGCTCGACGGAGGTCGCCTACGCCACCATCGCCACGCCCGAGGACCTTTCCGAGGAGCCCGGTTGCGTGGGCCGGCCGGTGCTGGGGGCCCGGGTGGAGATCCTCGACGATCGGGGCAGCCGGGTACCGGCCGGGGCCACCGGCCGTATCTTCGTCGGGAACACCATCCAGTTCGAGGGCTACACCGGCGGCGGCCACAAGGAGATCATCCGCGGCCTCATGTCCTCCGGCGATGTCGGCCACATCGACAGCGCGGGCAGGCTTTTCATCGACGGCCGCGACGACGACATGATCGTCTCCGGTGGTGAGAACGTCTTCCCGGTGGAGGTCGAGGAACTGCTCTACACCCACCCGTCGGTGCGGGAGGCGGCCGTCCTCGGCGTCCCCGACGAGCAATTCGGTGCGCGCCTCAAGGCTTTCGTGGTCGTCCACGACGGCCACCAGCTCACCGAGCTCGAGATCAAGGACTTCGTGAAGGCCAATCTGGCCCGCTACAAGGTCCCCCGCGAGGTGGTCTTCCTGGCCGAACTACCCCGCAACCCCACCGGCAAGGTACTCAAGCGCAAGCTCCAGGAGGTCTGAACCGGCAGCGATTCGGCGGGATTCGGCACCGTGTGTTTCCCCGCCCGGGGTCGTATGCTGGGCACCTCGCAGTACGCGGTGGAGCATGGGGGAGGGCAGGTGCCGGGGGCAGGCAATCTCGGCCATTATCGACTCGTCGAGCTGATCGGGCGGGGCGGAATGGGCCAGGTGTGGCTGGCCGAGGACACGCATCTCGAGCGGGAAGTCGCATTGAAGCTGCTCCCCGTCGAGCTCGCCACCGACGAGGACTACCGGCGGCGGTTCGAACGCGAGGCGCGGCTGGCCGCGCGGCTGCGCGGACCGCATGTGGTGCCCATCCACGCCTTCGGCGAACTCGACGGCCGCCTGTACATCGACATGGAGCTGATCGAAGGCTCGGATCTGGGCAAGATCCTGCGCGAGGTGGGCTCGCTCCGGCCCGACCGTGCGGTCGACCTCATCACCCAGATCGCCGAAGCCCTCGATATCGCGCACCGCGCGGGCCTGGTGCACCGGGATGTGAAGCCCTCCAACGTCCTGACCCTCCCCAACGGCTTCGCCTACCTCATCGACTTCGGCATCGCCCGCGGCGTCGGCCAGGCCACCATCACCAGTACCGGTGTGGCAGTGGGTACCTGGGCCTACATGGCGCCCGAGCGCTACTCCGGTACCGAGGACCTCCGCTCCGACGTCTACTCCCTCGCTTGCCTGCTCTACGAAATCCTCACCGGCGTGAAGCCTTTCGCCCACACCGATCCGGTCCAGCAGATGGCCGCCCACCTCACCGCCGACCCGCCCCGGCCGAGCGATCGCAACCCACTCGTCCCCGCCGCTCTCGATGTCATCATCGTCCGCGGTCTCGCCAAAGACCCGGCTCACCGGTTCCCCAGCGCGGGAGCGCTGGCCACCGCCGCCCGCGCGGCCCTGGAATCTGCCCCTGCACCGCGCCCCGGCGCGGTCCGCCGGGCGGACCGGACGGCGAAATGGGATGGTGGCGAACCCGTTCCGAGCCATGGCTCCGCGCCCACACCGCAGTACCCGGCCTACACGCCGCCCCCGGTCCGGAACGCTACTGCTTCGCCCTACAACCACATCCCGGCCGGGGCCACACCCCCGCCCGGCGGCCTGTCCTGGCCCGCGACACCACCGCCCAGCGGAATGACACCACCGCCCAGCGGAATATCACCGGCCGCAATGCCTCCAGCCGCCGGAATGCCAGGGGGTCAGGTGCCGGGCGGCGTGGGGTATTTATCGCCCTATGCGGCGGGATATGCCGAGATCGGAAATTCGGTGGAGCGGCCGCGGATTCGGCCGTGGCAGCCCGTGTGGTGGGTGGTGCTGGCGCTCTGCCTTCTGTTCTTCGCGGTGATGACCGTCGGAGTGGTGGGGGTGACCTTTACCGACGGGTTCGGCGACGGGCTGACCACGGTGGTCGCCTATCTGTTCTTCGTCGGGCCGTTCTTCGCGTTCGCGGCGCTGGCGGCGCGGGAGATCCGGAAGTTCCGTGCGGTGCGTCGGCGCTAGAACACAGCGATTCGGCGGGACCGGGTCGCGGTCGCGCCGAATCGGGCTGTGCGCTCAGCAGTTTCGAAGTGCGCTCAGCAGTTCCGGAGTTCCGGGCTCTGGTTGAGCAGCTGGGCGCGGGTGGAGATGAAAGTGGTGTAGGTGTCGCCACCGACCGAGGTGAGCGGGAAGGCCGCCACCCGGTGACAGTTCTGGAAGGCGAGCTTGATGCCGAAGTGACGTTCCAGGCCGCCGCGGATGGCGTCGGAGGCCATGGCGCGCAACAGCTGGCCCCGGGCGGTCTCATCCGGCGGGGGAATGGTGTTGTCGGCGTATTCCGCCGTGCCGGAACGCAGATCGGCGGCTACCCGGCTGACGACCTCGTAGGCGTAGGGCAGCGAACTACGGACGCATTCGACGAACTCTGCGTCGCTTACTTCACCGCGTTCGGCGCGCTCGAGTAGTGCGGTGGGTACGTCGAGTGACATGTCGCTCTCCTCATGGGATGGCGGAAGGTGTCAGCCGATTCTAAACGGAAAACGTTGTCAATAACACTGGATTCGCAGCGAAAGTACCCGTTGCAGAGCATTTCTCGCATCCGCCGACAGCGTGCGGACCAGCTCGCCCGCTGGTAGCTCGGGAGTCAGCGAATGCGCCTGACCTGCCCAGAGATTCACCGCGTCGGTATTGCCGGCCGCTCGCGCAGCCGCCCGCAAAGGCCCCGTGGCGTAATGGATCTCGGGATAGGCGACAGGAGCGTCCAGGTGTTCCACCATGAACCGGTTGCGCAGCCCGCGCGCCCGTCGCCCGGTGAAGGCGCGGGTCAGCATGGTCGGCGTCGCGGTGGCGACGGCCTCCCGGGCCAGCGGCGCGGTCCCGGCCTCGGGGCAGCGCAGGAACGCGGTGCCCAGCTGCGCCGCCGCCGCACCCGCGCACAGCACGCCCGCGACGGCCGCCCCGGTCGCGAGGCCGCCCGCCGCCACGATGGGCGTGTCCACCTCGGCGCGCAGCAGTTGCAGCAGGGGCAGCAGGCCCAGTGGATCGGTGAGGTCCTCGGCCGGATCGTCGACGAAGACGCCGCGGTGCCCGCCCGCCTCCGCGCCCTGTGCGATCAGCACGTCCGCGCCCGCGGCCACCGCTTGCCGGGCCTCGGCCACGGTCGTGACCGTCACCCACACCTCGGACCCGGCCGCGTGCAGGCGCGTGATCTCCCCGGCGGTCGGGCAGCCGAAGGTGCTGGACACCACCGGCACCGGATCGGCGATCAGCAGGTCCAGCTTGGCGGCCCAGTCGTCGCTGTCGTAGCGGGCCTCGCCGACCGGGAACTCGGCCGCCAGCGTCCGTATATATGTCTCGAACCCCTCGGTCGGACTCGGTTCGGACGGATAGAACAGATTGACCCCGAACGCTCCGGAGGTCAGTGTCCGCGTGGCCTTGATTCGCGCGGCCAGTTCGCCCGCGGGCAGGTATCCGGCGGCAACGAAGCCCAGCCCGCCGGCCTCGGTCACGGCGGCGGCCAGTTCGGGGGTGGAAGGTCCGCCCGCCATGGGGGCAAGAACGATCGGCGTATCCAACTCGTCGAGAACCATCTCGCAATTGTGCGCCTTCGGTTACGGTTTGTGATCAAGGGTTCGAGCACTCGACCTGGCGTTATCGCACAAAAGGTTGCGAATTGGTCACGGGCGAGTACTGTTTCCATCACAGCGATGCCGAATCGTTACCGGACCCACCGAGCGCTAGGACTTGCAGTGCCGCATCATCGAACGACCGCGAACTCTGTCACAGTCATGGATCTGCTGGGTGATTCCGGTGTGGGCCACACCGGCACCATCTCGCGTCGCCGCCACCGGGCCGAACCCTCCACCGCCGAGCGCGTGAAGACCGCCGCGGGTGTGGCCGTCGCCGCCGGCGCCCTGATCGGCACCGGAACGCAGCTGGTCCCGGCCCTGGCGCACGCCGCGCCGCTGCTACCCACGCACGACGAGAAGCCCGCCACCATCGGCGAGGACGTCGCCCCGGCCGAGCAGGCCGACCTCGATCTGAAGCAGGCCAGGGACTCCGCCCCCGCGGCGCAGACCCCGCAGGCCCAGCCGATCGCGGCCGCCACGCCCGATCCGGCCCCGTTCGGCCTGCAGAACCTGCCGCCGGAGATCTCCGCGCCGCTGCAGCAGGCCGAGCAGACCCTCAAGAACCTCCAGCAGCAGCTGAACCCGGGCCCGAACGTGGTCAAGCCGGTCGACGGCCAGCTCACCTCCGGCTTCGGCATGCGCTGGGGCGCAATGCATTACGGCATCGACTTCGCCGACCCGATCGGCACGCCGATCCATTCGGTCATGGGCGGCGAGGTCATCTCCGCCGGCCCCGCCTCCGGCTTCGGCCTCTGGGTGCGCGTCAAGCAGGACGACGGCACCACCGCGGTCTACGGTCACGTCAACGACATGTACGTGACCGTCGGCCAGCGGGTGAACACCGGCGATGTCATCGCCTCCGTGGGAAACCGCGGAAACTCCACAGGTCCCCATCTGCACCTCGAGATCTGGGACGCCGCCGACAACAAGATGGATCCGCTGCCATGGCTAGCCAGCAAGGGCGTTCTCATGCAGCAGCAGTGGGGACCGGACCAGTAGACCGTTCACCGCTGCCCTCGACCGGACGCTTTCCGGACCGGCGCACGCCGGTGGGTGCGGTGACGACACTGGACGATCTCTTCGACCCGGCCTCCGTGCCCGGCCGCTCCTACGCGGTGCTCGTGCAGCACCCGCGCTCGACCGTGCTCGAGGTGGCCGAGCGGCTGACCATCCCGCCGCGCGTGGCCGAGACCGCGCTGGAGGCGCTGTGCCAGCTCGAGGCCGCGGTGCGCCTCACCGACGGCAAGGGCGTGGTGCGGTTCGACGCGCATGCGCCGGAAGCCTTGTCGGAGGCCGAGACTCGCCGCCGCAATCAGGACATGCTGCGTATGCAGTCGGCCGCCGCGCGCCTGGGCGAGACCTTCCGCTCGGTGCGCCGCACCACCGATGCCGACGGCGCGGTGGTGGCGGTCTATGAACGTCGCCAGTTGCTGGCCGATTTCGAGGACCTGCAGCACACCGCGCACGCCTGCGTGAAGGTGGTGGAGCGCGGCCCGTTCCTCTCCGATGTGGAGACCGAGGAGCGGATGTTCGAGCTGAAGTCCTCCCGCATCACCGCGGGCATCGGTTACCGCACCCTGTACCAGGAGACCATCTACCAGGACCCGGAGCGGCTGCGCCATGTCCTGGCCACCAATGCGATTGGGGCGCAGGCGCGTACGCTGCCCGATCCGCCCATGAAGCTGATCGTCGCCGACGATCGGCGCGCGGTGCTGGTGCTGCACACCGACGAGCGCCGCGGCGACCCCATGGGCGTGCGCGTCGGCCCGTCGCCCACGCTGGACCTGCTGGTCAAGACGTTCGACTCGCTGTGGCTGCTGGCCACGCCGATCTCGGTGAACCCTGCCGAAGCCCTCGACGAGCGCGACAAGGCGATCCTGACCCTGATGAGCATGGGCGCCACCGACGACACCATCGCCCGCCGGCTCGGCCTCTCGCGCCGAACGGTGGTGCGCCGCACCGCGAGTCTGCTCGAGCGCCTGGGCGCCAGCACGCGGTTTCAGGCCGGGGTGCAGGCGACACGCCGCGGCTGGCTGTGAACCACTGTGGCGCAAGTCACTTCATAGCAACAATCGCCGCTGCTCAGCGATAGTCACTGTGCTCGGGCTGCTCGAGGCCGCGCGCGAGCATCGATATGATTGATTGATCCGCTCACCCGTTGGCGTCCAGGGAACAAGGCGCCCTTTTTTCGTGGGTCGGGCCGAGTGTCTTCGGCCTGCGGAAAAGATGAACCCGAGAGGTGAATGCACGCGAATGGATACTGCCCGCCGTACAGCTCGCGGTAATCGTCGGCGTCGGTCCGGCAGCCCTCTCTTCGGGCAGTTGCTCACCGCCGCGGTCGAGTCCGCCGCCGACGACATCGCCATCCGGTTCAATCCCACCGGAAACCCGGCCGACCAGCGCGAGATCAGCTACCGCGAACTCGATGCAGGGTCCTCACAGCTCGCCCGGGAACTGATCGGCCGCGGCGTCGGCCCCGGCGACATGGTCGCGATCGGCATCACCCGCTCCATCGAATCGGTGCTGTCGGTCTGGGCCATCGCCAAGACGGGCGCGGCCTACGTGCCGGTCGATCCGGCCTATCCGCCCGATCGCATCGAACACCTGCTCACCGATTCCGGCGCGGTGCTGGGCTTGACGACGCGAGAGTACCGCGCCGCGCTGGGCACCGCCGCCGAGTGGATCGAACTGGACGATCCGGCACACGCGCAGCGCATCGCCGCGTACCCGGATCACCCCATCTCCTACGCCGACCGGCCGGGCACGCTCACCGAGCAGCATCCGGCCTATGTCATCTACACCTCCGGGTCGACCGGGAAGCCCAAGGGCGTGGTGGTCACCCACACCGGCCTGGCCGGGCTGGTGGCCGCCGAGCGGGAGCACTACGCGGTCACCGCGGATTCGCGTGTGCTGCACGTCTGTTCGCCGAGTTTCGACGTCTCGGTGCTGGAACTGCTGCTGACCTTCACCGCCGGTGCGACCCTCGTCATCGCACCGGCCGGGGTCTTCGGCGGCGTGGAACTGGCCGAGCTGCTGGGCCGTGAGGCCGTCACCCATGTGCTGATCACCCCGGGCGCACTGGAATCGGTGGATCCGGCCGGGCTGACCGAGCTGACCACCGTGGTGGTCGCGGGTGACAAGTTCGGCCCGGAACTGGTGTCGCGCTGGGCGACCGCCGAACGCTCCTTCTACAACGGCTACGGCCCGACCGAGGCGACCATTCTCGCCACCTCGAGCGCCCCGCTGCTGCCCGGCGAGCCGATCACCATCGGCTCGGCCATCCCGGGTGTCGGTGCGTATGTGCTGGATTCGCGCTTGCGGCCGGTGCCGGACGGCGTGGTCGGCGAGCTGTACCTGTCGGGTCCGGCGCTGGCACAGGGCTACAGGGGCCGGCCGGGTCTGACCTCGGAACGCTTCGTGGCGAGTCCGTTCGGCGAGGCCGCGGGCGCGCCGGGCGCACGCCTGTACCGCACCGGCGACCTGGTGCGCCGCACCCCCGCCGAATCCGACAACTCGGGCATCATCGAGTATCTGGGCCGCTCCGACTTCCAGGTCAAGATCCGCGGCCTGCGCATCGAACTGGGCGAGATCGACAATGCGCTGAGCGCGCACCCCGACGTGGATTTCGCTGCGACACTGGGCAAGACGCTGCCCTCCGGCGCGACCGCGCTGGTGTCGTACGTGCTGCCGCGGCCGGGCGCGACCCTGGACACCGCGGCGCTGGCGGCGTACGTCGGCGAATCGCTGCCCGCCTACATGGTGCCCGCCGCGCTGCTGGTGCTGGACGAGATTCCGCTGACCCCGGTCGGCAAACTGGACCGGAATGCCCTGCCGGAACCGGTTTTCGCGGCCCGCGAGTTCCGGGCCCCCGCCACCCGCGCCGAGGAGATCGTCGCGGACGTGTTCGCCGCCTTGCTGATTCCGGACAACCCGGACGCGCGGGTGGGTGCGGACGACGACTTCTTCGAATTGGGCGGCAACTCGCTGCTGGCCGCGCAGGCCGCCGCGCGCATCGGCACCGCACTCGGTGTGCGGGTCCCGGTCCACGTACTGTTCGAAGGCTCGACCGTGGCCGAGCTGGCCCGGCGGTTCGACGGCGAATCGGCCCCGGCCGCCGCCGGACCGGCGCTCGGCTCGCTGCCCCGCCCGAACCGGGTGCCGCTGTCGTTCGCACAGCAGCGCATGTGGTTCCTCAACCGTTTCGACCCGAACAGCGCGGTCGACAATATGCCGCTCGCGGTGCGGCTGTCCGGCGCCCTCGACGTGGACGCCATGCGCGCCGCGGCCGCGGATCTGGTTGCGCGCCACGAGGTCCTGCGCACCATCTACCCGGAGGTCGACGGCGAGGGCTACCAGCTGGTGTTGCCCGCCGGCGATCCGCGGGCGCTGCCCGAACTGCCGGTCGTCGACATCGACGCCGCCGAGATCCCGGCCCGAGTGGCCGAGGTGGTCGGCGCGGGCTTCGACGTCACCGCCGCGCCGCCGCTGCGGCTGCGCCTGCTGCGGCTCGCACCCGACGAGCACGTGCTGGTGGCCGCGATCTATCACATTGCCGCCGACGGTGTTTCGATCGGCGTGCTGGCCCGCGACCTGGTCTCCGCCTACGCCGAGCGCATGCGCGGCGCCGCCCCGCAGTGGGCCCCGCTGCCGGTGCAGTACGCCGATTACGCGGTGTGGCAACGGGAATCGCTGGGCAGCGAGGACGACCCGGCCTCGGCTCTGTCCCGTCAGATCGCCTACTGGCGCGACACCCTCGCGGACCTGCCCGACGAGCTGGTGCTGCCCTGGGATCGGCCGCGGCCCGCCGTCGCCTCGTACCGCGGCGGCACCCACGCCTTCCACATCGACGACGAGATCTACGCGGCCGCCCGGCATTTCGCCGAGACGCACAACACCACCCTGTTCATGGTGGTGCACTCGGCGCTGGCCGTGCTGCTGGCCCGGCTCTCCGGCACCCGCGACATCGCCATCGGCACGCCGGTGGCCGGACGCGGCGAGGCCGAACTCGACGACCTCATCGGCATGTTCGTCAACACCCTGGTGCTGCGCACCGACATCGATCCGGCCGTCTCCTTCGCGGACCTGGTGGCACGGGTGCGCGAGACCGATGTGCGCGCCTTCGGCCACGCCGACGTGCCGTTCGAGCGCCTGGTGGAACTGCTGGACCCCGCCCGCTCGCAGGCCCGCAATCCGCTGTTCCAGGTCATGCTGACCTTCCAGAACATGGCGCCCACCCGCCTGGAACTCCCCGGGCTCACGGTGGCCGGCGCGGACCTCGAGATCCCGTTCGCCAAGTTCGACCTGCAGCTCACCATGCAGGAGTCGTACGACGAGCACGGCGACGCCACCGGCCTGGCCGCCGAATTCTCCTACGCCCAGGACCTGTTCGACGCGGCCACGGTCGCCGAGCTGGCCGCTCGCTTCCAGCGGGTACTCGCCGCGGTGACCGCCGCCCCGGCTGCCCCGGTCGGCGATCTCGCGCTGTTCTCCGCGGGGGAGCGGCAGCGGGTGCTGGGCGACTGGAACGCCACCACCTTCGACGTGGCGGCGACGCTGCCGGAAGGCGCTGCGACGACCCTGGTTTCGCGGTTCGAGGCGCAGGTGGCGGCCACCCCGGACGCCGTCGCGCTGAGCTTCGCGGACGAGACCCTCACCTATCGCGAGCTGTCCGAACGGGCCAATCGCCTGGCACGGCTGCTCATCGCCGAGGGCGCGGGGCCGGAATCCCTGGTGGCGCTGGCCCTGCGGCGCTCGACCGAACTGGTCGTGGCCATGTACGCGGTGCTGCAGGCCGGCGCCGCGTACGTGCCGCTCGACCCGGACCAGCCGCTCGATCGCATCGGCCACATTCTCGACACCGCGCGCCCGCGTTTGCTGCTCACCGCCGAGCGGGACGAATTCGATGCCGGCGCACGCGATGTCGCGACAGTCACGGTGGAGCGGGCGGAGGTTGCGGCGCGGTCGCACAGCGGCGCACCGATCACCGATGCCGAGCGCGTCCGGCCGCTGCGGCCGGACCACACCGCCTATGTCATCTTCACCTCCGGCTCGACCGGCCGCCCCAAGGGCGTCGCCGTCGAGCACCGGGCCATCGTGAACCGCCTGGTGTGGATGCAGCACGAGTACGCGCTGACCGCGGAAGACGCGGTGCTGCAGAAGACTCCGGCCACCTTCGACGTGTCGGTGTGGGAGTTCTTCTGGCCCTTGCAGACCGGTGCGCGCCTGGTGGTCGCCAAGCCGGACGGGCATCGCGATCCGGTGTACCTGGCGCAGATCATCGCGGAACAGGGTGTCACCACCGCCCATTTCGTGCCGTCCATGCTCTCCGCCTTCGTCGCAGCACTGGGTGAGAGCAACCCATTGGTTCGCGGCGCGGGGGAGCGAAACGGAGGAGCGGAGGAGGGAAGAATCGAGACCTCCAGCGCCGCGAACCCGCCGGAGCGCAGCGGAGGCAAATTAAACACAGTGTTCGCCTCCGGTGAGGCGTTGCCCGCGCCCACCGCGCGGCAGCTGCGGGAGCTGACCGGTGCACGGCTGCACAACCTCTACGGTCCGACCGAGGCCGCGGTCGATGTCACCTATCACGAGGTGACCGCTGCCGACACGGTGTCGGTGCCGATCGGCCGCCCCGTCTTCAATACCCGTGTCTACGTGCTGGATTCACGTTTGAACCCGGTGCCCGTCGGTGTCGCGGGCGAGCTGTATCTCGCCGGTGTGCAGCTGGCGCGCGGCTACGTCGAGCGGCCCGACCTGACCGCCGATCGCTTCGTGGCCGATCCGTTCGGCACGGGTGAACGCCTCTACCGCACAGGCGATCTCGTGAAGTGGGATGCCGCAGGTGAGCTGGAGTACCTGGGCCGCACCGACTTCCAGGTGAAGCTGCGCGGTCTGCGCATCGAACTCGGTGAGATCGAGGCGGCACTGCTGGCGCAGCCGGGTATCGCGCAGTCGGTCGTGATGGTGCGCGCGGACGCGCACACCGGTGACCAGCTGGTCGGCTACGTGGTGAGCGCCGAGGCCACCGCCGAGGAGCTGAAAGCCGGTCTGGCCCGGACGCTTCCGGCCTACATGGTGCCCAACGCCATCGTGGTGCTCGACGCGTTCCCGCTCAATGCCTCCGGCAAGCTGGACCGCAAGGCGCTCCCGGCCCCGGTGTTCGAGGCCAAGACCTTCCGCGCGCCCTCGACCCCGATCGAGGAGAGCGTGGCCGATGTCTTCGCCGAACTGCTCGGCGCGGACCGGGTGGGCGCGGACGACGACTTCTTCGAACTGGGCGGCAACTCGCTCATCGCCACCCGCGCGGTGGCCCGCATCAACGCCGCCCTCGACGCAAATGTGGCTGTGCGCGAACTCTTCGAGACCGCAACGGTTTCCGGGTTGGCGGCGCGGATCGTGCCGGGAGCCGCGACGGGCGTGCGTCCGCCGCTGGTGGCGGGGGAGCGGCCGGCGCGGGTCCCGCTCTCCCTTGCGCAGCAGCGCATGTGGGTGCTCAATCAGCTGGACCCGGAGTCCCCGGCCTACAACATTCCGATGGTCATCCGCCTGACCGGTGCACTCGATGTGCCCGCGCTGCGGCACGCCGTCGAGGATGTGCTGACCCGCCACGAGGTGCTGCGTACGCGTTACCCCGAATCGGCTCCGGGCGCACCGGCCTACCAGGAGATCCTCTCGGTCGCCGATGTGCTGCCGCACGGCCTCGAGGTGGAGCGGTCCGGCGATATCGGCGGCCGGGTCGCCGAGCTGATCAGCACCGGATTCGATGTGGCCCAGCGGGTTCCGGTGCGGGTGCGCCTGATCACCGGCGACGATCCGGACGACTACCTGCTGGTCCTGGTGGCCCACCACATCGCGGCCGACGGCGCCTCCATGGCCCCGCTGGCCCGCGACCTGATGACCGCCTACCTCGCGCACTCCGCCGGCGAGGCCCCGGCGTGGGCGCCGCTGCCGGTGCAGTACGCCGACTACGCGGTGTGGCAGCGGGCGGCCGTCGGCGTCGAGGACGACGCGGACTCGCCCGCCGCCGCGCAGGTCGCGTTCTGGCGTGAGCAGCTGGCCGGTCTGGCGGACCGCCCGATCCTGCCGTTGGACCGGCCGCGCCCGCCGGCCGCCGCCATGCGCGGCGCGCTGCTCGACTTCACCCTGCCCGCCGAGGTGCACGCGGGGCTGAATCGCCTGGCGCGCAACCACAATGCGTCGCTGTTCATGGTGGTGCATGCGGCGGTGGCGGCCTGGCTGTCGCGGCTGTCGGGCAGCGCCGACATCGTCCTGGGTACGGCGGTCGCCGGGCGCGGCGAGCGCGCGCTCGACGATCTGGTCGGCATGTTCGTCAATACCCTCACTCTGCGCACCCGGGTCGACGCTGCCGCATCGTTCGACGAGCTGGTCGAGCGGGCCCGCGAGACCGACCTGTCGGCCTTCGCCCACGCGGACGTGCCGTTCGAACGGGTCGCCGAACTCGCCGCGCCCGGCCGGACCGCGGCGAATCCGCTACTGCAGGTGGTGCTTTCGCTGCAGAACACCGAGACCCCGGTGCTGGAGCTGCCGGGCCTGACGGTGGCGGCGGTCGACACCGAGCTGGCGACGGCCAAGTTCGATCTGCAGATCAGTGTGGAACCCCGCCCCGGCGCGGCGGGCGCGGCGGGTGAGCTGGCCGTGATCCTCAACTACGACACCGAGCTGTTCGAGGCAGCGTCCATGGCGTCCTTCGGCCGGGCCCTCGAGCGCGTGCTCACCTCGGTCGCCGCGGATCCGCAGCTGCCGGTCGGTGACATCTTGTTGCTGGACGCCGCGGAATCGGCTGCGGTGCAGGCACTGTCGCAGCCGGCACCGGAACCCGCCGGAGTCGGCGTGCGTGGTGCGGCCCTGGCCCAGGTGCTCACCACCGCTGCCGAGGACGACCCGGACGGCCCGGCGCTGGTGTGGGGCGACGAGGCGCTGACCTATCAGGAACTCGACGCCCGCTCCTCCCGGCTGGCCCGGGTGCTCATCGCCCGCGGCAGCGGCCCAGGTACCGGTGTGGTGCTGCGCCTGGACCGCGGCGTCGACCAGGTGGTCGCGCTGTGGGCGGTGCTGAAGGCGGGAACCATGGTGGTGCCCTTCGCCGCCGCGGAAGTCCCGGGCCGGGATGTGAAGGTCGGCATCACCGTCGGCGCTGCGCCCGGCGGCGTGCGCGGCATCGAATGGCTGTCGCTCGACGACCCCGAGACGGCGGCCGAGATCGCCGCCGAATCGGCGCGACCGGTCACCTACGCCAACCGGATTCGCGCACTGAGCGGCACCGATATCGCCCACGCGGCGGTGGACCGGACCCTCACCTACGACGGCCTGGCCGCCGCGGTGAACCGGGCCCGCGCCCTCGACCTGACCTTCGAGTCGCGCACCTTCCACCACGGTGCGGCCGATTCGGCGCTGACCCTGATCGAAGTGGTCGCGGCGGGCGCGGTCGGAGCCTCCGTGGTCCTGGTGGATTCAGCGGTGCTGGGGGATTCGGCCGGACCGGATCTCTCGGAGGCGCTGGGCGACGAGTGGGTCACCCACGTCTTCGCCGACCACGATCGCCTCGGCGAGCTGAATCCCGTTGCGCTCGAGGATCTTCGGGCCGTGGTGCTCGACGCGCCGACGACGGCCGCCGAACGCTGGACGGACGCCGCCGTGCTGGTCCTGCCCGAGTAGCCGGGCGCTAGCGGGCCGTGCTCGCGCCGCCGGAGCCACCTCCCGGCGGCGCGAGTAGTAGCGAACAGCAATCGCTATGGCGCAGGTCACACGGTGCAACGCCGGGGCCGGGCCGCCGATAGTCCCTCCAGTTCGAGCCGCCGTAGCTGCTGCGCGCGGCTATGCTGTGCCGGTTCGCCCGGGCGCGTCGGCTTTGTCGGCCCGGGCTGTCGAAGAAATTCGACGTGTGTGGCTGGCTGGACGTGTGAGGTGGACAACACGGATGGATACAACTCGTAGATCAGTCCGTGGGAGCAGACGCCGCCGGTCCGGCAGCCCCTTCTTCGGCCAGCTGCTCACCGCGGCAGTCGAATCCGCCGGCGATGCCGTCGCCATCAGCTTCAATCCCACCGGAAACCCTTCCGACCAGCGCGAACTCACCTATCGGGAGCTCGACGAGCAGTCCTCGCGGGTGGCGCGCGAACTCATCGCCCTGGGCATCGGCCCAGGTGACGTGGTGGCCATGGCCATCGCGCGCTCGGTGGAATCGGTGCTGGCCATGTGGGCCATCGTGAAGACCGGCGCCACCTATCTGCCGGTGGACCCGACCTATCCGGGCGACCGGATCGAGCACATGCTCACCGACTCCGGCGCGAAATTCGGTGTCACCCTGGCGACCCACCGGGCCGGGCTGGGGACCGCCGCCTACTGGATCGAACTCGACGATCCCACCCGGGCCGAGCGCATCGCGGCCCGGCCCGCGCACCCGATCTCCTATGCCGACCGCACCCGGCCGCTGACCGAGCAGCACCTGGCCTACGTCATCTACACCTCGGGCTCGACCGGCAAGCCCAAGGGCGTGGCCGTCACCCACTCCGGGCTGGCCGGGCTGGCCGCCCGCCGGGAAAGCCGTGCGGTGACGGAGGATTCCCGCATCACCCAGCTCACCACCCCGAGCTTCGACTTCTCCATCGTGGAGATGCTGTACGCCTTCACCGCGGGCGCCACCCTGGTCGTGGTGCCGCCGGACGTGTTCGGCGGCCACGAGCTGTCCGAGCTGCTCCGCCGCGAGCGGATCACCCACATCTGCATCACGCCGGCGGTGCTGGAATCGCTCGATCCGGCTGTCCCCGAGGACCTGCGCGCCATCATGTGCGGCGGCGAGCGGGTGCCGCCCGCCCTCGTGGACCGCTGGATCACCCCCGACCGCGACTTCCATATCGAATACGGCCCGACCGAGGTCACCGCGCTGTCCACCGGAACCGCGGCGCTGCCACCCGGCGGCGGCACGCACATCGGCACCCTGCTGCCCGGCATCGGCGCGTACGTGCTGGACGCGGGCCTGCGGCCGGTGCCGCCCGGCGTGATCGGCGAACTCTATCTGGCCGGGCCGGTACTGGCCGCGGGCTATCTCAACCGGCCCGTGCTGACCGCGGAACGCTTCGTCGCCGGACCCTACGGCGAACCCGGGCAGCGGCTGTATCGGACCGGAGACCTGGTCAAACGCCTGGAGAACGGGAACTTCGAACACCACGGCCGCACCGACTTCCAGGTCAAGATCCGCGGTCTGCGCATCGAACTCGGCGAGATCGACAGCGCCCTCACCGCACACCCCGGCGTGGACTTCGCGGTCACCCTGGGCACCACCCTGCCCACCGGCGCCGCCGCCCTGGTCACCTATGTGCTGCCGAGCCCCGGAACCGCCCTGGACACCGCGGAATTGGCGGCCTTCGCGGGAGAATCCCTGCCCGCGTACATGGTTCCCGCCGCCATCATGGTGCTCGACGAGATCCCGCTGACCCCGGTCGGCAAGGTCGACCGCGAGCGGCTGCCGGAGCCGGTCTTCACCACCCGGGCCTTCCGCGCGCCCGCCACCGCTGCCGAATCCGCTGTCGCGGAGGTCTTCTCCGGCCTGCTCACCCCGCCCGGCGCCGAACCGCTGCGCGTCGGCTCCGACGACGACTTCTTCGAACTGGGCGGCAACTCGCTGCTGGCCACCCAGGCCGTGGCCCGCATCGGCACGGCGCTCGGCCTGCGGGTTCCGGTCCGCGTGCTCTTCGAGGCGTCCACCGTCGCCGAGCTGGCCGCGCTGCTGGCCGGGGAGGCGACCGGGAACACCGCCCCCGCACTGGTATCCGGGCCGCGGCCCGATCGCGTGCCGCTGTCCTACGCGCAGCAGCGCATGTGGTTCCTCAATCGTTTCGCACCCGACAGCGCGGTCGACAATGTGCCGCTCGCGGTGCGGCTCTCGGGCGAACTCGACCTCGAGGCCATGCGCGCCGCCGTCCGGGACCTGGTCGAGCGGCACGAGGTGCTGCGCACCGTCTATCCGGAGGTGGACGGCGAGGGCTATCAGCAGGTGCTTCCGCTCACCGATCCCCGTGCGATACCCGACCTGTCGGTCGAGGACCTCGATGCCGCGGAGCTGACCACGCGAGTGATGGCACTGGGCGGGACGGGCTTCGACGTCACCGCCGCCCCGCCCATCCGGTTGCGGGTGCTGCGTCTCGGGCCCGGTGAGCAGGTGCTGGTCGGCGTGGTCCACCACATCACCGCCGACGGGTTCTCCATGGGCCCGCTCACCCGGGACCTGGTGACCGCGTACGTATCCCGCAGTTCCGGGGCCGCGCCGCACTGGGCTCCGCTGCCGGTGCAGTACGCCGACTACACCCTGTGGCAGCGCACGGCACTCGGCGCCGAGGACGACGCGAACTCCGCGCTGGCCCGGCAGATCGCCTTCTGGCGCGAGACGCTGGCCGAACTACCCGACGAACTGGTGCTGCCGTCGGATCGCCCGCGCCCGCCGGTCGCCTCGTATCGAGGCGGCATCTACCGGTTCGAACTCGCCGACGACGTGTACGCCGCCGTGCGCCGGCTGGCCCGCGGCCACAACGGCACCACCTTCATGGTCGTGCACGCGGCGCTGGCGGTCCTGCTGGCGTGGCTGTCCGGCACCCGGGACATTGCCGTGGGCACGCCGGTGGCCGGGCGCGGTGAGGCCGAATTGGACGACCTCATCGGCATGTTCGTCAATACCCTCGTGCTGCGCACCGACGTCGATCCCGCCGCCGGGTTCGCCGACCTGCTGGACCTGGTGCGCGACACCGACGTGCGCGCCTTCGGCCACGCCGACGTGCCCTTCGAACGACTGGTGGACCTGCTCGACCCGGCCCGCTCGCAGGCGCGCAATCCGCTGTTCCAGGTGATGCTCTCGTTCCAGAACCTGGCGCCCGCCGAATTCCGGCTACCCGGGCTCACCGTCTCCGGCACCGACCTCGAGGTGCCCTTCGCCAAGTTCGACCTGCAGCTGACCGTGCAGGAGACGGTGGACGAGCGCGGCGACGGCACCGGCATGGCGGCCGAATTCTCCTATGCGCTGGACCTTTTCGACGAGCCGACCATCGCGTCCTTCGCCCGCCGCTTCGCCCGCGTGCTGGAACTGGTCGCGGCCGACCCGGGCGCACCCGTCGGGGATCTCGACCTGCTCGCGGCCGAGGAACGCCACCGCGTCCTGACCGAGTGGAACGCGACCGGCTTCGATGTCACCGCCGCGGCCGGCCTGCCGAACGGCAGTGCGCCGACCCTGATCTCGATGTTCGAGGCGCAGGTCGCCGACACCCCGGACACCGTGGCGCTGGTCTGCGCGGACGAGCGCCTCACCTATCGGGAGTTGGCCGACCGCGCCCGCCGGCTGGCCCGCGAACTCATCGACAGTCACGGGGTCGGGCCGGAAACCTCGGTGGCCCTGGCCATCCGGCGCTCCACCGACCTGGTGGTGGCCATGTACGCGGTCCTCATGACCGGCGCCGCCTACCTGCCGCTGGACCCCGAACAGCCGCTCGACCGCAATGAGCACATTCTCGGCACCGCCGGGCCGCGCCTGGTGCTGACCACCCGGCGCGACGGCTTCGGCAACGGGAGCGCCATTCGAGCCCTCTTCGTCGAGGAGGCCGAGGAGCGGGCGCGGACCCGGTGGGCGAGCGGGCCGATCTCGGACGCCGAACGGACCCGTCCGCTGCGGCCGGGGCACCCCGCCTATGTCCTGTTCACCTCGGGCTCGACCGGGCGGCCCAAGGGTGTGGCCGTCAGCCACGCCGCCATCGTCAATCGGCTGGTCTGGATGCAGGCGCAGTACCGCCTGACCTACGCGGATGTGGTGCTGCAGAAGACTCCGGCCACCTTCGACGTATCGGTGTGGGAGTTCTTCTGGCCCTTGCAGACCGGCGCGCGCCTGGTGCTCGCCACCCCGGACGGGCACCGCGATCCGGTGTACCTGGCCCAGGTGATCGCGGAACAGGGTGTCACCACGGTGCATTTCGTGCCGTCGATGCTCTCGGTATTCCTCGCGGCACTGGGTGAGAGCAACCCGCCGGAGCGCAGCGGAGGCAAATTAAACACAGTGTTCGCCTCGGGTGAGGCACTACCCGCGCCGACCGCGCAGCGCCTGCGGGAGCTGACCGGTGCCCGCCTGCACAATCTCTACGGTCCGACCGAGGCCGCGGTCGACGTCACCTATCACGAGGTGACCGATGCCGATACGGCGTCGGTGCCAATCGGCCGTCCGGTCTTCAATACCGCTCTCTACGTGCTGGATTCGCGCCTGCGGCCGGTCGCCCCCGGCGTCGCGGGCGAACTGTATCTCGCCGGTGACCAGCTGGCCATCGGCTACGTGGCCCGCCCGGACCTGACCGCCGAACGGTTCGTCGCCGACCCGTTCGGTCATGGGGCGCGCATGTACCGGACCGGCGATCTCGTGAAGTGGCGTGCCGACGGCGAACTGGAATACCTGGGCCGCACCGACTTCCAGGTGAAGCTGCGCGGCCTGCGCATCGAACTGGGGGAGATCGAGGCGGCGCTGCTGGCCCAGCCCGGCGTGGCCCAGTCGGTCGTGGTGGTGCGCGCCGACGCGCAGGGCGGTGAGCAGCTGGTCGGCTACGTGGCCCGCGAACCCGCCGCGGAGGTCGATCCCACGCTGGTGAGAGCCGCTCTGACGCAGCTGCTTCCGGCCTACATGGTGCCCTCCTCGATCGCGGTGATGGATGCCTTCCCGCTCAATGTCTCCGGCAAGCTGGACCGCCGGGCACTGCCCGCCCCGGTATTCGAGCCCCGGCGATTCCGCGCGCCTTCGACCCCGATCGAAGAGATCGTGGCGGGCGTCTTCACGGATCTGCTCGGCGCGGACCGGGTCGGCGCGGACGACGACTTCTTCGAACTGGGCGGCAACTCGCTCATCGCCACCCGCGCGGTCTCGCGAATCAATGAAGCGCTGGAAGCCACCGTCTCGGTGCGCGAACTCTTCGAGACCGCAACGGTTTCCGGTCTGGCCGCCCGGATCGTGCCGGGAGCCGCGACGGGTGCGCGTCCGCCGCTGGTGGCGGGGGACCGGCCGGCGCGGGTCCCGCTCTCCCTTGCGCAGCAGCGCATGTGGGTGCTCAATCAGCTGGACCCGGAGTCTCCGGCCTACAACATCCCGATGGTCATCCGCCTCACCGGCACCCTCGATGTGCCCGCGCTGGCACGGGCCGCGGAGGACGTCCTGACCCGCCATGAGGTGCTCCGTACCCGCTACCCGGAATCGGGTCCCGGCGGCGCTCCCTATCAGGAGGTGCTCTCGGTCGCGGAGGCGCTGGCGGGTGGTCTCGAGATGGAGCGCGCCCGCGACATCGGCGCGCGAGTGCAGGAGCTCATCTACGCCGGATTCGATGTCGCGCACCAGGTTCCGGTGCGCATGCGACTGCTCACCGGGGACGCGCCCGACGACTACCTGCTGATCCTGGTCGCCCATCACATCGCCGCCGACGGCGCCTCCTTCGCGCCGCTGGCTCGCGATCTCATGATGGCCTACACCGCGCGCGCCGCGGGCGAGACGCCCGGCTGGGCGCCGCTGCCCGTGCAATACGCGGACTTCGCGCTGTGGCAGCACGCGGTGATCGGCTCGGACACCGACGAGAACTCCGTCGCCGCGGCGCAGGTGGACTACTGGCGCGGACAGCTCGCCGGTCTGCCCGCGCGGCCGCTGCTGCCGCTGGACCGGCCCCGCCCGCCGGTGCCGTCCATGGCGGGGGCGCTGGTCGACTATGTGGTGCCCGCCGAGATCCACGCCGAGTTGAATCGCATTGCGCGCCGCCACAATGCGTCACTGTTCATGGTGATGCACGCGGCCGTCGCGGTCCTGCTGGCGCGGCAGTCGGGTAGCCCGGACATCGTCGTCGGCACCCCGATCGCGGGCCGCGGCGAGCAGGTGCTCGACGGCCTGGTCGGCATGTTCGTCAATACCCTCACCCTGCGCACCACGGTCGATCCCGCCGCCTCCTTCGACGATCTGGTGGCCACCGCCCGCGAAACCGATCTGTCGGCCTTCGCCCACGCGGACGTGCCGTTCGAGCGCGTGGTGGAGGCGGTCGCGCCCGGCCGCGGCCAGGCCGATCCGCTGCTACAGGTGGTGCTGGCGCTGCAGCACAACGAGGTGGCCGAGCTCGAGCTGCCCGGCCTGTCGGTCTCCGGGGTGGACGCGGCGCTGGAGGCCGCCAAGTTCGACCTGCAGATCGGCGTCGAGGCCGGGCCGCCCGCGGCGGACGGCGCCCCCGGCGACCTCGCCGTCGTCTTCTCCTATGCCACCGAGCTTTTCGACGAGTCCACCATCGAGGTCCTGGGCGCGCGCCTGGTACGCATCCTGGCAGCGGTGGCCGCCGATCCGCATATGCCGGTGGGCGACATCGACCTGCTGAGCCCGGCCGAGCGCGCCCGCGTCCGGGCGCTGCCCGCGCCCGTCCCGGCGGTGACCGCCACCGCGCACGGCACGGCGCTGCCGCAGTCGCTGTCCGCCGCGGTCGAGGACGACCCCGACGGTCCCGCCCTGGTCCGGGGTGAGGAGACGGAGTCCTACCGCGACCTCGACGCCCGTTCCTCTCGGCTGGCCCGGTTCCTGATCGGGCGCGGGTGCGGGCCCGGCACCGGCGTCGCCGTGCGGCTGGAGCGGGGAGCCGACCTGGCCGTGGCCACCTGGGCCGTGCTCAAGACCGGTGCGGCAGTCGTGCCGCTGGCCGGTCTGGACCGGCTGCCACCCAGCGGACTGGATGTGAAGGTGGGCCTGACCACCGGGAAACCGGCCGCCGTGCCCGGCATCGACTGGCTCGCCCTGGACGATCCCGCGGTGGCCGCCGAGGTCGCCACCGAATCGGCCCGGCCGGTCACCTACGCGCACCGCATTCGCGCGCTGCGCGGCGATGACACCGCCTTCGCGGCGCCGGGCCGGGCGTCGCTGAGCTACGACGAGGTCGCGGCCATGGTGGATCGGGTGCGGGCCGAGTCCGAGCTCACCTTCGAATCACGCACCTACTGGTCTGGTTTGGCGGATCACCCCTTCGCGCTCATCGAACCGATCGCCGCCGGCGGCGTCGGGGCGTCAATGGTCCTGGCGGACGCCGGAGCCGATCTCGCCGAGACCCTCGCCGACGAATGGGTCACCCACCTGTTCGCGGACCGGGCCCGGCTCGACGGGCCGGACCCCGCGGAACTGGACGATCTCACCGCCCTCGTGGTGGACGGGCTGCCCGTCCCCGCGCGGTGGTCGGGTCTGACCGTCGTCGCCGTACCGGGGGCCGCCACCGCCCGATGAGCACCTGGTGAGCGGCCCGGAGTGGCCCTCCCGCCCGCAGGACTGAATACTCCTTTGGGGAAGTGCGCGTGACCGGTCCCTCCGAGGGGGATCGACAGCCCTGCCACCAGCAGGGTCGAGTAACGCGGCCTGCGTGAACCCGATGAACAATGTCGGTGCACGCGGCGGTATGGGCAATGACGGACAGGATGAGGACAGGCTGCATGATTCGGGTGGTCGGGGACCGGAAGATCGAGCTCGTGGCGGTGGCCGCATGACCCGCACGGCTCGCGTACGTCCCACCCGGACCCGCCGTGGACCCCACATTCCGACACTGCCGCAGCTGCTGGCGACCGCGGTGGAGGCCAATCCGGGCGGCCTCGCCGTCACGGTCGCCGACGCCGACCGCAGCCTGGCCGCGCTGAGCTACGCCGAACTCGACGAGCGGTCGAACCGGCTGGCGCGCCTGCTCATCACCCGCGGCATCGGCCCGGAGGATCTGGTCGCGGTCGGTATCCGCCGCTCGCTGGAGTCGGTGGTGGCGGTGTGGGCGGTCGCCAAGACCGGGGCGGGCTTCGTGCCCGTCGACCCCAACTATCCCGCCGACCGCGTGCAGCACATGATCGCGGACTCGCGGGCCGTGCTGGGCCTGACGGTGGCCGACACCCGCGAGGTCCTGCCGACCACGTTGCCGTGGTTGGAGTTGGATACTGAGGAGATCGCGGCTGCCGCGCAGGGGTATCCGGCCGAACCGGTCACCAATGCCGACCGGGCGCGCCCGTTGCGGGCTGAG